>JAPVSX010000174.1:0-16652 GCA_047519495.1 Armatimonadota bacterium | reverse complement strand
CGGCCATGACCACAGCGATGAGGTTCACCGTTCACACTAGCGCGGATCCGAACCGCCGCATATCGGGTGGAGGTCCGATCATCCGTTGGGCCGCGCCGGGAGGCCCTCCCGGGAACGATTTCCCCGGCGAATAGCCGCCCGCGGGCTCCCGCGGCCCAATCCGGCAACGGACGCGCAATCAGGCCGGCATCTGATGGCGGGGCGGCCTCGGCGCTGCTACAGTGGCGGTGGAACCGCAGCCGGGGAACCCAGGACTATCGGCGCTCAAGCGTCCAGGCGGGGAAGGGGGCTGAGCGGGCATGCCGCCGCGGGTGATCGTCTTCACGGGGCAGACCGGGGTCAACATCGCGGGCGCGCTGGAGAAACTCAAGGCGTGCCTGCACGCCCGCCGCCTGACCTGCCGGGTGCTCAAGATCGATCCCCA
Organism: Armatimonadota bacterium; assembly: GCA_047519495.1. Classification (GTDB taxonomy): domain Bacteria; phylum Sysuimicrobiota; class Sysuimicrobiia; order Sysuimicrobiales; family Segetimicrobiaceae; genus JAPVSX01. Next base: position 16,228 of record JAPVSX010000174.1, on the reverse strand, counting down.
GATGCGCCTGCAGCATCTCTCGCGCTTTCCGGACGATCCCAACCGGATGCTGATCGGCATGGGGTCGGGGCTGCAGTTCCTGCTGTCCTATCCGAAAGACTATCTCAGAGGCCTCTGGATCGCCGCGCTGGATGCCACCCTGGCGGGCCTGGACCCGTCCTGTGATGTCGCCTTCCTGACGTTCCACGCGATCGCGTACCACACCATCAGCCGCGAGTTCTTCTCCCCCGTGAACGTCGCCGAGCTCGGGCGCCAACTCCTTGACCGCGGGCTCCGCGTCGAGACCGTCATCACGCTGATCGACGACGTGTACGATGTCATCAGCCGCCTCCGCGCGCCGGGGCAGCTGTTTGACCTCGGACCGCTGCTCGGCGCCGACAGGTCTCTCAGGAGCTGGCTGGTCGCTCACTTCGAGCTCCTCCGCCTCTTCGACTGGCGGGCCCAGGAGATCCTGGCCTCCGAGGAACTCGCCCGGCAGGTCGGCGCTCCGCACTACGTGCTGGCGACGAAGCACCCCGTCGAGGTCGGCGACGCGCTGATCGCGACGAACAAGGTGCCGGTCTACCTGTCCCATCCGATCCTGGAGATCCGCAGGCTGCAGCAGGTGGGCAACCGCGAGACGGCCCGCGCCGCGATCGAGGAGATCCAGGCGCTCTCCCTACGGCTGGTGGACTCCGCCCGCCTGGTGCCCGTCATGCCCACCACGATCGACGAGCTCCGCACGGCGACGCAGGACGGCATCAGCGTGCCGCAGCTGACCGAGCGATGGCCCTATTTCGTGGGCCGGGCCCTCCACGTCCCTCCTCCCGCCGACGCTCCGGCGAATCCCCTGGACGCGCCCGGGGCCTGGGAGACCCTCAGCAGCGACCCGGCGGCCGCCGCGGCGATCTCGACGTCCCTCACCTTGATGAACGACTGGATCGCGATGCAGATCGGCGCCAGGGATCGGAAGCTGATCGAGCAGAGCAAGGCCGTGATCGTCTACCGGCCGTACTTCAACGGCGCGCTGTCCAAAGGCATCATGGCTGAACTCGACCACCGCAACAGCCTCATCGCGTTCGGCGTCGCCGCCGAAGGCGCCCGGCGCTGCGTGGTGTTCTCGCCGCCGTATGACCTCGCGCAGTTCCGGGTGAACAGCCTGGTGGATGCGCTCGCCAGCCAGACCCAATCCGCGACCGCGGAGCGGTGGCGCTCAGGCACGCTCCAGGCGATGAGCCGCATCCTGCTGGAGCACCCCGGCATCATGGAGGCCTTCGGGCGGGGGGAGCCGCCCACCGCGGCCGTGCAGGAGGTGCTGGAGCAGCGGTTCGGCGTCGTGTTCAACGAGATCCAGAATCGGTATGGGACGCTTGGAGGAGAACGGCAGCCGATGTGGCGGCTCGAAGCGCACCGCAAGTGGCAGGAGATGACCCACGCGGCGGCCACACGGGACCCGGTCCGGGAGGCGTTGCGTCCCGGAGACGTCTACTGCGAGCGGCAGGCGTCCGTGGACGACGTAGCCAGGCTGGCCGAGGACACCATCGGGCTCCCCGCACGGGACGACCGCGAAGGACCGGGGCGCCCCGGAAGGCTGATCGCGTCGATGCCGCTCTCCACCAGGAGCGCCGCAAACTCCGGGTAGCGATTTCCGCCAATACGGTACACGCCCGATGGTCTCCGGGACACACGAAGAGTATTGTAAAGATGAGGGGCTGGGGTAGCGTGAGCAGAAGGAGGAAATCGAGATGGCACGGCCGGTGACAAGGGTCAAGGGAACCGTCAAGTGGTTCAACGATGAGAGAGGTTTTGGCTTCATTGCGGTGGAGGGCGGCGGCAAGGATGTGTTTGTGCACCATACCGCGATCAAGGGCCCGGGCCGCGTGAGCCTGCGTGAAGGCCAGCGGGTAGAATTTGAGATCGTCGAGGAGGCGAAAGGCCCTCGGGCGGCAAACGTCACGCCCCTTGATTGAGCCGCCGAAGCCACCTGAGGAGGTGGCTGAATCGCTACGCGCGCGGCGGCGGGTGTCCGCTCGGGGTCACCGTCGCCCGGAGGCCTCGAGCCGCGCGCGCCCCGCCTGCGCGCCGCGCGCCAGGGCCGCGATGTTGAGCGCTGCCAGCTCCTGCTCATCCTGAAAGCGTTCGCGAAGGACCCGCCTGACGCTGTCCACGGATACGACCGGTGTGACCGCAAGGAGCGCGCCGAGCAGCACCATATTGGCCACCTGGGGCCGCGCCAGCGCCGCCGCCTCGCCTGCCGCGTCGATGCCCACGACGCCGACGTCGGTGCGCCGCGCCGGACGGTCGACCATGGACGTGTTGACGACCAGCAGCCCCCCGGGGCGGACCCGCGGCTCGAACTTGTCCATGGACGGGCGGTTCATCACGATGACCACCTGGGGGTCGGCGACCACGGGAGAGCCGATGGCCTCGTCGGACACGATCACGGTGCACGTCGTCGTGCCGCCGCGCTGCTCGGGTCCGTAGGACGGCATCCACGTCACGTGCTTGCCCTCGAGGACGGCCGCCCGGGCCAGGACCTCCCCCAGGAAGAGAATCCCCTGGCCTCCGAAACCCGCGATGAGCAGCTCCAGGGTCGCCATACGCTATGCGCCGGCCCCGCCGTCAGGCGTCCGCAGTTGGCCGAGAGGAAACACGGGCAGCATGTTGGCCTCGAGCCAGCGGACGGCGTCGACGGGCGTCATTCCCCAGGTCACGGGGCAGGTCGAGAGGACCTCGACCAGCGAGAACCCTCTGCCGGCCAGCTGCGTCTCGAACGCCGTGCGGATGGCCTTCTTCGCCCGGTGGATCTGCGCCGGGCTCGAGACGGCGACGCGGGCGAGGTAGGCGACGCCGCGCAGCGTCGCCAGCATCTCGGACACCCGGAGAGGATACCCCGCCTGCTTCGCCTCGCGCCCCAACGGGCTCGTCGTCGTCCGCATCCCCAGCAGGGTCGTCGGCGCCATCTGCCCGCCCGTCATGCCGTACACGGCGTTGTTGACGAAGACGACGGTGATGTTCTCGCCGCGGTTCGCGGCGTGCACGATCTCCGCGGTTCCGATCGCCGCGAGGTCCCCGTCCCCCTGATAGGTGAACACCACCCGATCGGGAAGGACGCGCTTAATGCCGGTCGCGACGGCCGGCGCGCGGCCGTGCGCGGCCTGCTGGAAGTCTACGTCGAGGTACTGGTAGGCAAACACCGAGCAGCCGACCGAGGCCACGCCGACCGTCCTCGCCCGGATCCCGAGCTCATCGATCACCTCGGCGACCAGCCGGTGGATGATCCCGTGGGTGCACCCCGGGCAGTAGTGCATGGGAGCGTCTGTGAGCACCTTCGGCCGCGCAAACACCTGCATCATCGGTCCGCCACCTCCGCCGCCGCCCGCTCGATCTGCGCCAGCACCTCCGGCGGGGTGAGCATCATCCCGCCGAGCCGTCCGTAGAATTCGACCGGCGCGGCGCCGTCCACGGCGAGCCGCACGTCCTCGACCATCTGGCCCGCGCTCAGCTCCGTGACCAGGAACGCCTGGACGTGGCGCGCAGCATCGCGGAACGCCTGGGCCGGGAACGGAAAGAGCGTAATCGGCCGCAGTAACCCCGCCCGCAGCCCCTTCGCCCGCGCGCGGTCCACGGCCGCCCTGGCTACCCGCGCCGCGATGCCGAACGCGGCGACGGCCACGGCCGCGTCCTCCAGGCGGTAGGCCTCCCACCGGACCTCCCGTTGCGCCCGCCGGTACTTCTCCTGCAGCCGGAGGTTGTGCGCCTCCAGGACCTCCGGCTCGAGGTAGAAGGAAGAGATCACGCGGGCCGGCCCGTCGCCGGCGCCGGTCGTGGCCCATGCCGCGTCCCGTCCGGGCTCGACCGGGTCGGGAAAGACCACCGGCTCCATCATCTGGCCGAGGATCCCGTCGCCGAGGATCATCACGGGGTTGCGGTAGCGGTCCGCCAGGTCGAAGGCCAGCACGGTCAGGTCGCACGCCTCCTGAACGGTGGCGGGGGCGAGGACGAGCAGCCGCCCGTCGCCGTGCCCCGCCGACCGCGTCGCCTGGAAGTAGTCGCCCTGCGCCGGCGCGACGTTGCCGAGGCCGGGCCCGCCGCGCATCATGTTGACCACGACACAGGGCAGCTCAGCGCCGACGAGGTACGAGAGCCCTTCCTGCATCAGGCTGATGCCGGGGCCGCTCGTCGAGGTCATCACCCGGACCCCCGCCCCGCTGGCGCCGTACACCATGTTGATGGCCGCGACCTCGCTCTCCGCCTGCAGGAAGACCCCGCCGCGCTCGGGCAGCCGGCGCGCCATGTACTCGGGCAGCTCGCTCTGCGGAGTGATTGGATAGCCGAAGTAGGCGCGCAGGCCGGCCCGCAGGGCGGCCTCCGCGATCGCCTCGTTGCCTGTCGTGAGGACGCGTTCCATCTCGCCCCTCACCCGGCCGCGCCGCGCGCGGCCCGATACACCGCAATGGCCACGTCGGGACACACCAGAGCGCAGGCCGTGCACGACGTGCACCGCGCCTCGTCGACGAGCGCGGCGGGGTGGAAACCCCGGCTGTTCAGGTGGGGGCTCAGCGCCAGGACGCCCGGAGGACAGAAGTGAACGCAGAGCTCGCAGCCTTTGCAGCGTTCCTCGTCGATCGCAACCTTGGGCATTCCAGATCCCCCTCGCGGCCCGCGCCGGCCGGCGCCGCAGCCCGAACAGGATCGGCCGCGTCCTTTCCAAGGCTCTCCGATTTCATCTTATGAGCGCCTTCACCGGGGCCACCATCGGGCCGACAGTGGATTTCAGCCCGGGCTCAGGCCCGATGCGAGGCGGCGCGCCGAATCGTCAGGCCGGCCGGATCTCGAGCCCCTCGGGCGTCTCGGCCGTCTCGGTCCCGAGGTCGGCGCACAGCGCCCGGAACCGCTGCGCGATCCGGCTCCGGTCCACCCCGCGGGCCAGCCGGGCCTGGAACGCTCTGATGACGGTCGGGAGCAGCAGCAGGCGGCGCAGGCGGTGATCCTCGAGGTCCGCGCACCAGATGAACGACTGATCGTTCCGCTCGAGGTCGTCGACCGCGTAATCATCAACGTAGTTCCCGCAACTGAACAGGACCGGCCTGCCCCGGTAGAGTTCCACGCCGCGAAAGACGTGCGGGCTGTGCCCGAACACGACATCGGCCCCCCGGTCGATGAACCGGTGGGCCGCCTCGACGTGATCCGGCAGCGGCGCATACCCCCAGTTCGGGCCCCAGTGGGCGGAGACGACGACCACGTCGCTGTGCTCCCGCGCCTCTCCGATCGCATCGAGCAGGCGCCCGAACCGAGGGTCTGCCCATTGGAGCGGCACGTGCCACACCCCGGGGCCTTCGGCGCGGGCTTCCCACTCGGGCATGTCGTCGGTGAACGCCACGACCGCAACGCGGGTGCCGCCGGCGGTAAACGTCGCCGGCCGCCGGGCGGCGTCCAGGGACGCTCCCGCCCCGGCCGGCCGGATGCCGTGCCGGAGGAGCGTCACGATGCAGTCCTCGAGGGCGTCGTCGCCGAAATCCCGCGAGAGGTGGATGGCCAGGCAGACGGCCGTGACGCCGGCAGCGGTGAGCACCGCGACGTTCTTCGAGTCGCTGCGAAACGTGAAGACCTTCTCGGGCCAGGGCTGGCCCCGGTCCGCGAGGACGCACTCCAGATTGAGGATCACCGCGTCGGCGCCTCGGAGGACGGGCAGGGTGTCTCCCCACGGATACGCCGGTGGGGCGGCGGCCAGATGCGCGTTCACCAGCCGCCCCAGCATGACGTCGCCGAGGAAGATGAGCCTCAGGGCTTCTCCGCCTTGGCCGAGCGGCGCTCCTCGTGGAGTTTCAAGAAGACCTTGATGATGTCGCCTGCGCTGACGATCCCGACCACCCGGCCGCCGCTCACGATCGGGATCCGCCGCACCATCTGGTCGAGCATCATCGCCGCGAGCTCCTCCACGGGCGTGTCCTCGGAGGCCGACACGGGGTCGGGCGTCATCACATCCCGGACCCGCTCTCCGGGGCGGGCCGACAGGTCCGTGAAGCTGATCATGCCGACGATCTGCTGGGTCCGGTCCACGACCGGTGCGCCGTGGATGGGGTACCGGCAGAGGGTCTCCCGCGCCTCGGCGATCGACATGTCCGGGGTCAGGGTGATCACGTCCCTGGTCATGATATCCCGCGCTTCCATGCGCACCTTCCCTAGGGTTCTGAGGGCGTCCCCGCCTTGACCGGGCGGTTCTCCTCATGCGCACTCGAAAGCTCAAAAACGCGGCGCCGCTCCTCGCCGGTTTCCGCAAACTCCTGATAGCGTCGGGCCAGCTCCGCCAGGCGGCTCGCCACGCGACCGTTCACGGTGTCGGCAGGATAGAGCCCGGCGGCATCCGCGCTCCCTGCCGGAACCCCGGTGAGGATCTCGATCCCCTCATCCACCGTCCGGATCGCCCAAACGTGGAACCGATTTTCCCGCACGGCTGTCACGACCTCGTCCCGGAGCATCAGGTCGCGCACATTCTGGTGCGGGATCACGACCCCCTGGCGCCCGGTGAGCCCCATGGCCTTGCAGACGTAATAGAAGCCCTCGATTTTCTCATTCACCCCGGCCACCGGCTGGATCTCCCCCATCTGATTGATGGAGCCCGTCACGGCGACTCCCTGCCTGATCGGCAGGCCCGCGAGATCGCTGAGGAGGGCATACAGCTCGGTCGAACTGGCGCTGTCCCCGTCCACGTCGGTGTAGAGTTGCTCGAACGTCAGCGACGCGGAGATACTGAGCGGATGCGTCTGTGCGAACCGGCTCGCCAGGAAGGAGGAGAGGACAAAGACCCCTTTGCTATGGGTCCGCCCGGACATCTTGGTCTCTCGCTCGATGTTCACGACGCCTCGGCCGCCGACCCAGGCCCGCGCCGTGATCCGGCTCGGCTGCCCAAACGAATAATCGCCGAGCTGGAGCACCGATACGCCATTGATCTGCCCGACGACACCCCCGTCCGTATCGACGAGAATCTGCCCCTTGGCAATCAGCTCTCGAATTCTCTCCTCGAGCAGATTGGAGCGGAGCGCTTTCTCCTCGATCGCGCGGGACACGTGCTGCCGGGTTGCCAGCGCCTCCTTCCCTTCCCGTGCCCACGCCGCGGCCTCGAAGACGATCTCGACGACTTTGTTGAACCGGGTGCTGAGCTTATCCTGGCTGGCGGCGAGTCGGGCGCTATACTCGAGCACGGCGCCGACCCCCGAGGAGTCGAAGTGGCACACCCCGTGCTGGTGGCAGATCGCGGCGATCGCCCGGACGTACTCGCGTTGGGTCTCTGCCGTGCGGTCCATCACGACGTCGAAGTCCGCCCGGATTTTGAACAGCTTCTCGAACTCCTCGTCGAGGGCGTAGAGCAGGTGGTAGATCTCCGGGGTGCCGATGAGAATGACCTTGACGTCGAGAGGGATCGATTCTGGCCGGAGGGTCGCTATAGGCAGGAGCCCGGCCGCCTCACCGAGAGGGTCGATCCGGATCTCCCGGCTGCGGAGGGCGCGTTTGAGCCCCTCATAGGCAAACGGGTTGACGAGAACGTCTCGGGCCTGGAGAATCAGGTACCCTCCATTCGCGCGGTGAAGCGCCCCCGGCTTGATCATCATGAAGTCGGTCACGAGCGCCCCGAACTCGGCCCGATACTCCGTCTTCCCGACGAGGTTGTAGTACGTTGGGTTTGCCTCCAGCACGACGGGCGCGCCCGTGGTGGCGTGGTGATCTACCAGAAGGTTGACGTGATAGCGCGCAAAGGGGTCCCGCCGCAACAGAGCCAGGAGGGGACTCTCGCGTGCCTCAGAGTCGTCGGCGCCCGCGCCGCGAAGCTCAGACAGGCGGTCCAGCATGTCCTGTTCGGCTGCCTCGAGGAATGCCACGACCTTGGGGTGGTCACGGTACTGCGCTTTCAGGCGATCGGCCGGGCTGTCGATGACGAGTTTGGCCGTCTGGACCTCGAGCTGGCGCACCGCATCTTCGCCGTCGCGTTCGAGCGCCCGCGCCTTCAGCAGGGCATCGTTGATGCTCTCTCCAAGCTCCCGCATGCGGGCCGTCAGACGCACCTGCTCGGCTTCAGGGAGAGCCTCGATGACCTCCGACGGGACAGGTTCTCCCCGCAGGTCCACGGGAAAGGTGATAAACCCTGTCGGGGTGCGCCGGACCATCAGGCCGTGGGACCGGGCCAGCGTTTCCAACCCCTCCCAGACCTCCCTGATCTTCTGTTCAGAACGTTTGACAATGTCCGTCCGCTGGCGCTCGTAGGCTTCGCTGGTAAACACCCGCCGCAGGCCATGGCGCACCTCGGCGATCAAGCCGGCCATGCCCTCCCGGAACCCCGCGCCCAGGCCCGGGGGAAAGGAGACGGCGATCGGCCGGTCGTCGTCAGAGAAATTCCGAGCGTAACACCAATCAGGGGGCACCGGGCGCTTCCGGGCGGTCTCCTCGACCTTGTCACGCGTATACGTGCTCCGGCCCGTACCGGGAGGCCCGCTGACGAAGACATTGTAGCCGGTCTGGTCGATCGTCAGACCGAACTCAAGCGCGTGCACGGCGCGGGTCTGCCCTACAATTGCGCCTCCAGGCGGGAGGTCGGCCGTGGTCGCGAATTCCAGATCGTCGGGACTGCAGACCCACCGGAGGGCTTCAGGGGATAATCGGCAGCCGTCTCCTCCGGGGGGATTATTCATGGCCGTTCATACACTTCAGCTCGCTCGTCACCGTGCCGGCAGCTCGAGCGAACGCACCCGTTCACGAGCGAACGCCGGCTGCAGGGCTTTTCCCTCCTGCATGCGGTCGAGCAGATATCGCAGCGAGGCAATGATGCCTGCGTGTATCTCGAACGCGCGAACCAGCTCTGAAACCAGTGCATCCTCACGCTGCGGCATACGGTGGTTCACGGCTTTCTCCCTCCCCGCAGACAGAATGACCGCCGCTCCCAGCTACTGCCAGAACCAATGGTAATGCAAGTGAACGTGTGAAACCATCCAGTCCGGAACGTATTCTTGAACCCCATCGGCGACAGTATGGGATGGCAGAAGGGGCGGAGCGAAGATACACTCTTCACCCGACGGACTGATGTGCGGCTGTTGGAATATCTTCCATAATTGGAATATCTTCCATAAGCGGGAGAATCAGGTCGCCGACGCTCCAGCCGGGAGCGGAGGACGGTCGGGAGGGCGCTCGCGCCGGGCCGGCTCGAGGTGCACGGCTTTGAGCTGGCCGTTGGCCATCTCGACAAGGTCGAACGTCACCTCCGCCCCAGGCTCCAGCGTCGAGGGGTCGGCGCGGCAGTCGCTCCGGTGGAAAAAGACGTCGCCCGTCGCGTCCGGACTCACGACGAACCCGTAGCCGCGGGTTGCGTTGTACCTTTTCATGTGGCCGGAGAGTCCCCCGGCGACGATGCGCACCACCGCGTGCGTCGCTCTGGGCGGCGCCGCCCCCGGTTCCGCCAGCTCCTCACGGCGCGAGATTCCCCGCCTCGGCGGCATACGACCAGGCCTGACCCCCAGGTGTTCGGCAATCGCTGTGACGAGGGCTTCAAGATGCTCGAGCCGCGCAATGAGATCGCCCGCTCCGGCACGCCCCGGGCCCCGGTCGCGTGGCCGTGCCCCGGAGGGCGCTCGCCGTTCCCCCTCGCCTGTCCGGCGCTGTTCATGGAGTGGCGCCGCCACGGATCCTCCCTCCCCCATCCGCTGTCGGCCGCGGGTGCGGCCATGATCAGCGGGTCACGCCCGGATCGGCACCGGAGCGTCACCCGGTGCGCGCGGTGCCTGCTCCGCCTTGAGGATGCGCAGCTTGGTAGACACGACGGCATCCGGGTTCAGACTGATCGAGTCGATGCCGCTCTCCACCAGGAACGCCGCAAACTCCGGGTAGTCGGAGGGGGCCTGGCCGCAGATCCCTACCTTCCGGCCGTGCCGGTGGGCCCGCTCGATCAGATCCGCGCACGCCCGCCGGACCGCCTCGTTTCGCTCGTCGAACAGCGGCGCCACCCGCTCGGAGTCCCGGTCCACGCCCAGGATAAGCTGGGTCAGATCGTTGGAGCCGATCGAGAAGCCGTCGAAGACCTCGGCGAACTGCTCGGCGAGCAGCACGTTCGAGGGCAGTTCGGCCATGACGTAGACCTCGAGGGAGTCCTCGCCCCGGGCCAGGCCGCCCTCCCGCATCACCTCCAGCACGCGCGCACCTTCCTCCGGGGAGCGGCAGAACGGAATCATGACCTTGAGGTTCTTGAGCCCGAAGGCCCCGCGGACACGCCGGACCGCCGCGACCTCGAGCAGGAACCCTTCCTTGTAATCGGGGTGATAGTAGCGGCTCGCCCCGCGCCAGCCCAGCATCGGGTTCGCCTCGTGGGGCTCGAACAGCTCGCCGCCGATCAGATGCGCGTACTCGTTCGTCTTGAAATCCGAGAACCGCAAAATCACCGGCTTCGGCCAGAACGCCGCGGCGATCGTGCCGATCCCCTGTGACAGCCGGTCGATGAAGTACTCCGTCTTGTCCGCGTAGCCGACTGTCAAACGGTCCACCTCGCGCTTGAGCGCCACCGGCAGCGTCTCGTAGCGCGTCAGCGCCAGCGGGTGCACGCGGACCCAGCTGGCGAAGATGAACTCCATCCGGGCCAGGCCGACCCCGTCGTTGGGCACCCGGGCGACCCGGAACGCCTGCTCGGGCGTGCCGACGTTCATCATGATCTGCGTCCTGGACCGCGGCAGGGTGGTCGGATCGACCTCCTCCACCTCGAAGGGAAGGACGCCGGCATAGACCCGGCCGACCTCGCCCTCGGCGCAGGAGACCGTCACGCTTTGACCCGTGGAGATCGCCTGCATGGCGCGGGGCGCCCCGACGACCGCGGGGATCCCGAGTTCGCGGGACACGATCGCCGCGTGGGACGTCCGCCCTCCCCGCTCGGTCACGACGGCCGCCGCCGACTTCATGATCGGCTCCCAGTCAGGGTCCGTGGCGTGCGTGACGAGCACCTCGCCCGGCTGGAAGGTCTCCATCCGCCGTGGATCCTGGATAACCCGGGCCCTGCCCGCGGCGATCGCGTCTCCCACGGCCAGGCCCTCGGCCAGCAGCGTCCCCGGCTGCGTCAGCCGGTACATCCGCACGACCGGTCCCTTCTTCTGGCTGTGCACCGTCTCGGGCCGCGCCTGGACGACGAAGAGATCTCCGGTGAGGCCGTCTTTGGCCCACTCGATGTCCATCGGGGTGTCCTCGCCCCGCTGGCGGGTGTAGTGCTCCTCGATCGCCACAGCCCACCGGGCGAGCCGGAGGATCTCCTCGTCGCTCAGAGACGACGCCTGGCGCTCGGCGGGCGGCACGGGGACGTTCTTGAGGCGGTGCCCGGCCTCGTCGTAGACCAGCCGGAACTCCTTCGCGCCGATCTTCCTCCAGAGCACCGGCGCGTAGCCCTGGCGCAGTGTCGGCTTGTGCACGTAGTACTGGTCGGGCGCCACCCGACCCTGGACGATGTTCTCCCCGAGCCCCCAGATCGAGGTGATGAGCACAACATCGCGGAAGCCCGACTCCGTGTCCAGGGTGAAGATCACGCCGGAGGTCGCCAGGTCCGCGCGCACCATCTTCTGCACGCCCACCGAGAGCGCCACCTTCAAGTGATCGAACCCCATGTCCTCGCGGTAGTTGATCGCCCGGGACGTGAAGAGGCTGGCGAAGCACTTCTTGACCGCTTCGAGCAGCTCGGCGTCCCCATGGACGTGCAGGTAGGACTCCAGCTGGCCGGCGAAGCTCGCGGTCGGCAGGTCCTCGGCGGTCGCCGACGAGCGGACCGCCACCGCCAGGTCGGCGCTCGCGTAGCGCTGCGACAGCGCGTGGTAGGCCTCGACGGTCTCGGCCGCCAGGACCTCCGGATACCGCCCGCCCAGGATCAGGTTGCGGATCCGCCGGCTGCGCCGCTGGAGGTCCCCGACGTCTCCGCGGACGAGGTGGTCCAGAAGGTCCCGGATCGGCGCCTCCAGGCGATTCGCCCGCAGGAACTCCCTGAAGGCGTCGGCGGTCACCGCGAACCCGTCGGGGATCTGGACCCCGAGGGGCGTGAGCGCGCGCCGCATCTCCCCCAGGGACGCGTTCTTGCCGCCGGCGATCGGGACGTCGGCGATCCCCAGGTCGTCAAACCGGCGAATCCACCGCATGGCGGACCTCCTCCTCCAACCGAACCCAGTTCGCGTCCACCCAGGCCTGGAACCGGCTGACTGCGGCCTCGTCGGTCAGGAGGTGGCGGAACCGTCCCTGCGTCTCCAGCCACGCCCGGACCGGCACCGGCGTGCGCGGGACGAACGTCATCCGGTGGACCCCGGCCTCGACCTCGTAGAGCGGCCAGTACCGCGTTTCCACCGCCAGCGCCGCGACCGCGACCAGCTCCGCCGGCGGGTACTCCCACCCCGGCTGGCACGGAGTCAGGACGTTCAGGAACGCCGGGCCGTTCGTCGCGAGGGCCTTCTGCAGCTTCTTCCCCAGGTCTCCCCAGTGGCTGATGCTGGCCTGCGCCACGTACGGGGCGCCGTGCGCCGCGATGATCTCGGTCAGGTCCTTTCGCGGCTCGAGCTTGCCCTGCCGGCGCCTGCCGACCGGGGTCGTCGTCGTGCGCGCCCCCGGCGGGGTCGCGCTGGAGCGCTGAATCCCGGTGTTCATGTACGCTTCGTTGTTGTAGCAGACGTACAGGAAGTTATGGCCGCGCTCAATCGCGCCGGAAAGGCTCTGCAGCCCGATGTCGTACGTGCCGCCGTCGCCGCCGATCGCCACGACCTTGGGGACCTCCGCGATGCGGCCGCGCGCAAAGAGCGCCCGGGCCGCCGCCTCGATGCCCGAAGCGGTAGCCGCCGCGTTCTCGAACGCGTTGTGGAGCCAGGGCACCGGCCAGGCGGAGTACGGGTAGATCGTCGTCACGACCTCGAGACACCCGGTCGCGTTCACGATCACGACCGGCCCGGGTGCGACGGCCAGCAGCATCCGGATGAGCGACGGGAACCCGCACCCCGCGCAGGCCCGGTGGCCCGGCGTGAGTCCCTGCGTCCGCCTCGAGAGGGCTCGCAGGTTCAACGCCATCTCCGGTCCTCCTCGACCCCGAGGTACCACAGCCCGTGCACCGGTCCATCCTCGAGGATCCGGGCCACCGTCTCGAGGTCCGGCTCACGCAGGTCGCGCCCGCCCAGGCCAAAGATCACGTCGGTCACGCCGGCCCCGATCCCATGCGCCTGGAGGGCCGCCCGCAGCTCGATCCCGAGCGGTCCGCCCAGGGTGTTGAGCGTGTCCGCCCGCTCGAGCACGACGACGTGCCGGATCCCGCGGAGCCGCTCGGCGAGGAGGACGTGCGGGAACGGCCGGAACGCGCGGAGCCGGAGCAGTCCGACGCGGCGGCCGGCGCTCCGCCACCGGGCGGCCGCCTCCCCCAGCGCGTCCGCGTGGCTCCCCATGACCAGGATCGCGTCGACGGCCTCCTCCATTCCGGTGCTCTCGACGAGGGCCGGGACCGCGCGGCCGAAATGGACGTTGAAGGCCCGCGTCTCCTGCTCGATGATCGTCAGGGCGCGGCGGTGCGCGTCCGCCAGGGCGGCCCGGAAGTCCATGTAGGCGTCCGGGAGGGCGAGCGGCCCGATGGTGATGGGCTCGGGGGCGCCGAGCAGGGTGTCGGCCAGATCCCGCCCGGGGCCGACGAACGCCCGGACGGCCTCATCGCCGTAGGTCTCCACCGGCTCCAGGCTGTGCGTCAAGGTGAAGCCGTCCAGGCAGACCATCACCGGCAGGCGGGCGCGCTCGGCGATCCGGACCGCGAGGATCGTCAGGTCGTACGCCTCCTGCACGTCCCCGGTGAAGAGCTGCACCCATCCCGCGTCGCGCGAGCCCATGACGTCCGAGTGGTCCCCGTGGATGTTGATTGGCGCCGAGAGGGCACGCGTCGCCACCGCCATGACGATCGGCAGCCGCAGCCCGGCGGCGATGTACAGCACCTCGTGCATGAGGGCCAGCCCCTGGGAGGACGTCGCGGTCATCACCCGGGCGCCGGCGGCGCTCGCGCCGACGCACGCCGAGATCGCCGAGTGCTCCGACTCCACCGGGACGAACTGCGTGGTGACATCGCCATCGGCGACATACTGGGAGAACCGCTCCACGATCTGAGTGGAAGGGGTGATCGGGTAGGCGGCGACGACGTCGGGATTGATCTGGCGCCAGGCGAACGCGATCGCCTCGTTCCCGGTCAGGCCGCGGCGCGTCAGAGCCGGCACGCTCATTCCCGGACCTCCTCCGTCATGACGATCGCGTGGGCGTGCGGCGGGCAAACAGCGGCGCAGACGCCGCAGCCCTTGCAGTGGTCGTAGTCGATCCCGACGACCCGCCCCTCCGACGCCCGGATCGCGGAGTCCGGGCAGTACAGCCAGCACAGCATGCAGTGGATGCACCGGTCCAGAGCGAGCTCCGGACGTTCCTCCCGCCAGCTCCCCGTGAGGAACACGGCGCTCGTCCCCGCCGGGATGACGGGCCCGCGGTCAAACGCGTGCGGCAACGGCCGGTCCGGCATCCTCCACCACCCGCATCGCCTCTCGCGCCGCTGCAAGATTGGCGGCGACGATCTCCGGCCTGAACTCCACCGACAGCCGGTGCTCCAGCCACGCAAGGAACGCCCGGCCATCCAGGACGGTCTGGAGCGCGACGAGCACGGCCAGCATCGGGATGTTCGGGAGCTCCCTGCCCAGGTGCCGCCGTGCGATCCCGGACGCGTCCACCACGCGAACCCGGCCGGCCGGGATCCCGGGCACGTCCACCGGTCGCGTCGCGTTGATCAGGGCCTGGGTCCGGGCGGTGACCCCGGCGGTGGTCGCTGGGATCCGGAGCAGGCGGGGGTCGAGCACGACGAGGAGATCGGGCCGCTCGACCGGGCCGCGCGCATGGATCGGGCCCGGCCCGAGGCGCGTCACCGCCTCGACCGGGGCGCCGCGCCGCTCCGGCCCGAACTCGGGCGCCGCCTGCGCGTAGCCCCCGGCGTCGATGACGGCCTCCGCCAGAAGCGCCGCCGCGGTCTTGGCCCCGTAGCCGCCGCGGCCGTGCCACCGCACCGCGAGCGGCCGCGTCATCCCGCGCGGCGCCGGCCCACGTTCCGCGAACGACCCATCGTGTGCCATCAGGCGACGAAGTTCTTCAGCCGTCTGAGCTGCGCGGGCTGCAGCAGCTTTTGCAGGGCGCCCTTCTCGATCTGGCGCACGCGCTCCCGAGTGACCTTGAGCGTTCGTCCCACCTCCTCCAGCGTTTGCGGCCGCCCCCCATCCAATCCGAAGCGAAGCCGCACGACCTTCCGCTCCCGAGGCGTAAGGGTAGTCAGGAGGCCCTTCACCTGGTCCCTGAGCATGGACAAGGCGATCGCCTCCTCCGGCGTACGAGCTTCCTGATTCGCGATGAAGTTGCGCACGTAGGTCTCCTCTTCTTCTCCAACCGGCGCTTCAAGTGATGTGGGTTGCTTCGGAAGCTCGAGGAGCTGGCGCACGCGGTCGACTGAAAGTCCCATTTCTCGGCCGATCTCCTGCAGTGTGGGCTCCCTTCCGAGCCGCTGCGCGAGCACGAGGGAGACCCGCGAGAGCCGTGAGGCGGCCTCGCCCGTGCTGACCGGGATGCGGATCGTCCGCGATTGATCCGCGAGGGCGCGGATGATCGCCTGCCGGATCCACCAGGTCGCGTAGGTGCTGAACCGGTAGCCCCTCCGCCAGTCGAACTTCTCGACGGCCCGGATGAGGCCGCGGTTCCCCTCCTGGACCAAGTCCAGCAGGGGCAGGCCGCGCCCCAGGTACTTCTTGGCGACGGAAACCACGAGCCGCAGGTTGGCCTCGGTGAAGCGGCGCTTGGCCTCGGCGTCACCCTGCTCCACCCGGCGTGCAAGCGCGACTTCCTCTTTCGGCGTGAGCAGGGGGATCTTGCCGATTTCTTCGAGGTACATCCGGACCGCATCCGCGGCGGGAACCTTCTCGACCTCGACCCCGGCCTCCTCGGCTGCGCGTCGCCGCTGAGATCGCTTGCGCGATGCGGCCGGGGTGCTCGGCGTCTTCCTGGACACGAACGGTTGCTCCGGCTGTCGCTGCGCCACGGTCCCGCCCTCCAACCCTTCACTTCGAAAATAGCCCGGATTCGAAACCCTGTACATCGGGCTGAGGTCCGATATGTAGCCGATCCCGGCAGGAAGCCCGGAGCCTGATCGCCATGCGCAAATCGGGTGGCCGCCCGATTGCCCCCTGCGCCGTCGCCGTGT
>JAPVSX010000173.1:0-2004 GCA_047519495.1 Armatimonadota bacterium | reverse complement strand
GGTGGGGTCCCGGGACCGATCGGACGCCCTTCGAGGTCGACATTGTGGCGGAGAGTACGGACGGAACCGCCGTGCTCGTCGGCGAGGTCGTATGGACGAAAAATCTCGATCGCACCCGTCTCGAGGCCGAGGCGCAGCGGAAGGCCGAGAATCTGCCCTTCGTCCACGGGCGTCAACTGATGGTCGGCGTGTGGACCCCTGCTGACGTCCGCCGCGGCGGTCACTTCGGACCGAGGATCGTTCTACGGACGCTGCAATAGCCAGCGCCGCCCCGCTCCCCCGAGCCCCGATTACATGTTTACATGTGCGGCACATGCAGATATACTCCGGACATGCCGAAGATGATTCAACTCCGCCGGGTGCCCGACGACCTCCACCGGAAGCTCAAGGCGCGAGCGGCGCTGGAGGGCCTGTCGCTTTCCGACTACCTGCTGGCAGAGGTCCGCCGCGCGGCGGAGCGGCCGACCGTGGCCGAGCTGCGGAATCGGATCGCCCAGCGTGCGCCGGTCATCACCCGCGTCCCGCCGGCCCGGGCCGTGAGAGCCGAGCGAGAGCGCCGGTGATCGTGGTCGACGCCTCGGCCGTACTCGAGGTATTGCTGAATACGCCTGTCGGCGTGCGAGCGGCCGATCGCCTCTTTGCCACCGGAGAGACGCTGCACGCTCCCCACCTGCTGGATCTCGAAGTGGCCCAAGTCCTGCGTCGATACGCGCTCTCCGCGGAGCTTGACTCCGCGCGAGGCGCCCAGGCGCTTGAGGACCTCGCCGCGTTGCCCCTGAGTCACTATCCGCACGACGTCCTGTTGCCCAGGATCTGGGAACTCCGGCACAACGTCACGGCGTACGATGCGGCATACGTCGCACTCGCGGAAGCTCTCGCGGCCCCCCTCGTGACACGGGACGCGGCCCTTGCAGCTTCCCGCGGACACGCCGCGCGGATCGAGCTCCTCTGACGCCCCAGCCCGCGACGCCTGTTCGCCTCTGCCCCCCTGCCCGTCTGCTGTGCTCCCGATCACCCGCTCTCCCCCACTCCCGATCGCCTCCCCGCCCGACCGGCGTGCCGACGACCGGCGAGAATCGGGGCCTGAGATTCCTCCTGACCGGATCCAGCGCCCGCAAGCTACGCCGGAGGCATGCGAACCTCCTCGGCGGCCGGGCTTGGCGATACACGATGCATCCGCTGACGTTCCTCGAAACCGAAGGATTCGACCTGGAAGCCGCGATGCTCTCGGGATTGCTTCCGCCGCATTTCTTGTCCTCGGATCCCATCCGCGACCTGCGGTCGTATGTGGCAGACTACGTGAAGGAAGAGATCGCCGCCGAGGCGGCGGTCCAGCAGATTCTCGAGGACACGCTGCTTGGCTTCCGGGTCGCCCCCTGGCGGAAACCGAAGAGGCGCCAGATGATCGCGACTGAGAAGTTCTATTTGTTCGACGTCGGCGTGGCGAACTATCTCAGTCGCCGGACCCCGCGGGAAGGGACGCCCGAGTTTGGAAAGGCGTTTGAGCACTACGTCCTCATGGAACTCAAAGCCTACCAGGCGTACCGGAATCCGGAACTGGACATCCGCTACTGGCGAACCAGCACAGGGATGGAGGTGGACTTCGTGCAGGGCGAGATGGATGTGGCGCTGGAGACCAAGGGCGCCCGGCGCGTGCACGAGGGCGACCTCAAGGGACTCAACGCCCTGCTTGCCGAGCACAAGGTGAAGCACCCGCTGTTGATTTCGCTGGAGCGGGAGCCCCGCAGGTTGGGCGCCAGGATCCGTGCGCTTCCGTGGCGGGAGTTCCTCCGCGAGTTGTGGTCCGGGGCGCTTGGCGTGTAGTCGGCAGGCGGTACGCGTCCCCAGCCTCGCCCACGCCGGATCCGGCGGCACGCCGTCTCACCGCACGAGGCGGCGGGTCACTTCATCCGCCCCTCTGACTGGGTCGGTGTAAGTCAACGTAGGAAACAACGTCCCCTCATTAATCCGAATCGGGTCCGATTTACGGCGACGTCCGACGAG
>JAPVSX010000172.1:0-7176 GCA_047519495.1 Armatimonadota bacterium | reverse complement strand
GTTTCCGAAGTTGTTGAACTTGCTGGGTGATGGGTGGGGCGGCTTCGGCCCATTTCCAATGGGCGGCGTTGTATCCCGTATCCAACCCCCCGGCACCTGTCCCGCGGGCCGGCGGGCGGCGCAGTTGGGCAGGATACGGGAGATCAGGAGGCGCGGTCCTATATGGTAGGAGGCGACATCCGTGCTGCGGCCGTTTGAGATCCACCAGCCGTCGACGGCGGCGGAGGCGAGCCGGCTGCGCGGGCAGTACGGCGAGGACAGCACGTTCTACGCGGGCGGCACCGAGCTGCTGCTCGTGATGAAAGAAGGGCTCCTCCGGTACGCGCACCTGATCGATCTCAAGACGGTGCCCGGGCTGGACGCGGTCGCCTACGACGGCAAGGCGAAGGCGCTCCGCCTGGGCGCCCTCGCCACGCACTCGGCGATTGAGCACTCCCCCGTCGTGGCGGAGCACCTTCCCCTCCTGGCCGAGGTCGAGCGTACGGTCGCCAACGTGCGCGTGAAGAACGTCGGCACGATCGGCGGCAACCTCTGCTTCGCCGAGCCGCATGCCGACCCCGGCACGCTGTTCCTGGCCTGCGCCGCGACCGTGCACCTGGAGGGGGCGTCGGGCGGCCGGGACCTGCCCGTGGCCGAGTTCTTCGTCGACGCCTATGAGACGGCGCGGGGGGCCGAGGAGGTGCTGACCGAGATCCGGGTGCCGGTGCTCGGGCGGCACACCCGCGGGGCCTACATGAAGTTCGGCTTCCACGAGCGCCCGACGCTCGGGGTGGCGGTCACCCTGACCCTCGACCCGCGCCACAAACAGGTGGAGGACGCCCGGGCGGCCGTCGGCTGCGTCAACCCGCGCCCGACCCGCCTGCGGGCCGTGGAGGAGCGCGTGCGGGGCCGCGCCGTCGCGGACATGCTGGGAAACCTCGACGAGGTCTCCGCGGCCGCGGACGGCGAGGTGACGCCCACAAGCGACCTGCACGGGTCGGCCGAGTACAAGGCCGAGATGGTCAAGGTGTTCCTGCGCCGCGCGATCCGCGCCGCGTGCGCGCGGTTCAACGGAGGCGGCGCCTGATGGGAACGGAGACGGGGCGGGACCTGTGGCGTGAGCCAATCCGTCCGCCGCGCCCGACCATGGAGGTCGAGCTCACGGTCAACGGGCGGCGCCACCGCCTCGCGGTCGAGCCCTGCGACCTCTTGATCGACACGCTGCGCAACCAGTTGGGGCTGACCGGCACCAAGCGGTCGTGCGACGTGCAGGTCTGCGGCGCATGCACGGTGCTCGTCAACGGGACGCCGGTGAGCGCCTGCACCTACCTGACCTACGAGGCGCGCGGCAAAGAGGTCCTGACGATCGAAGGGCTGGCGCAGGGGGAGACCCTGCACCCGATGCAGCAGGCGTTCATCGACCACGCCGCGTTCCAGTGCGGCTTCTGCACGCCCGGGATGATCCTCGCCGCGACCGCCCTCCTGCGGGAGGTGCCCCGCCCGACCCTGGAGGAGATCAAGCACTACATGCGGGGCAACATCTGCCGGTGCACCGGCTACAAGAAGATCGTGGAGGCCATCCAGGCCGCGAGCGAGACGATGGCCGGATCGGACCGGGCGTAATGGCCAGGCCGCAGCTCACGCTCTCGTGCGGGGACTACGACATCAACCGCGGCCTCATCGACGGCACAACGCCGATCGAAGGCGTGGACCTGACGGTGATCCCGCTGCCGTCCCCGGAGCGCCACTGGCGGATGACGCGCCACCTGGCGTTCGACATCTGCGAGCTGTCGCTCGGGAGCTACCTGATGGCCCACAGCCAGGGCGCGCCGTACGCGGCGATCCCGGCGTTCCCGCACCGGCGGTTCCGCCACGGCTACGTCTTCTGCAACCCCGAGGCCGGCGTCCGGACCGTCCGGGACCTCAACGGATCCCGCGTCGGCCTCCGCACGTTCCAGACGACGGCCGGGCTGTGGGTGCGGGGCATCTTGCAGCACGAGTACGGGGTCGACCTCGCCTCGATCACGTGGGTGGCCCAGGACGAGGAGGAGATGGCGGTCCCCTCTAACTTTCGCCTGCGGCTCGAGCGCGCGGCGCAGGGCGGCGATGTGGACGCGATGCTGGTGCGCGGTCTCTTGGGGGCCGTGATCTATCCCGAGATTCTGCCGTCGTTCGCCTCCGGACATCCCAACGTACGTCGTCTCTTCGAGGACTACAAGGCCGAGGAGATCCGCTACTATCGAAACACCGGCATGTTTCCGATCATGCACACCGTCGTGATCCGGCGCGAGCAGGTGGACCGGCACCCGTGGCTTCCGCAGAGCGTCCTCAAAGGCTTTGAGGCGAGCAAGCGCCGGGCCTACCAGCGGATGCTCGATCCCCGCCGCATCAGCCTGGCGTGGGTGCTGCCCCTCATGGAGGAACAGCGGGCGGTGATGGGGGAGGACCCGTGGCCGTACACGCTGGACGCCAACCGAGAGGCGCTTGAGGTGTTCGCCGGCTACGCGTTCGAGCAGGGCTGCATCCCGGCGCGGCCCGGCGTTGACGAACTGTTCATCGAGAGTACGCACGATGTGCTGCCCGCGTACCTGTAGCGCGCCGGCTCCGGGATGGCTTCCGCCCGGCGGGAAGGACCTGCGCTGAGCGCGCCCGCGGCCGCCCGCAAGCTGGAGGCTCGAGACGTCTCCGTCATGTACATGAACGAGCGCACGGGCACCCGGACGCACGCGCTCGAGAACATCAACTTGGACATCTACGACGAAGAGTTCGTCGCGATCGTCGGCCCGTCCGGTTGCGGGAAGACCACGTTCCTCTCAGCGGTCGACGGCCTGATCCCGATCCAGGGCGGGGAGATCCGGATCGCCGGCCGGCCGGTGGACCGGCCCGGGCGGGACCGCGCGGTCGTGTTCCAGCAGGCGTCGCTCCTGCCCTGGCGGACCGTGACGGGGAACGTCATCTACGGGCTGCAGCTCCAGGGCGTCGGCACCCGGGAGGCGATGACCCGCGCCCAGCACTACATCGACCTCGTCGGGCTCCGCGGCTTCGAGCGGTACTACCCCAACGAGCTCTCGGGCGGCATGCAGCAGCGGGTGAACATCGCCCGGGCGCTCGTGTGCGATCCGGAGATCCTGCTCCTCGACGAGCCGTTCGCCAGCCTCGACGCCCAGACGCGCGAGCTGATGCAGGCCGAGCTCGTGCGAATCTGGCGGGAGACGCGGAAGACCTCCCTCTTCATCACCCACCAGATCAACGAGGCGGTCTACCTCGCGGACCGCGTCATCGTCTTCAGCTCCCGGCCGGGCCGGGTGCGCGCGGTCATCGAGGTCGGGCTGCCGCGGCCCCGTGAGCTCTCGATCAAGCGCGATCCGAAGTTCCTGGTGTACGAGGACCAGATCTGGCGCCTGATCGAGGACGAGGTGAAGCGGAACGTCCAGGGAGCCGCCCCATGACGAGCGTGGAGACGACCGCGGTCGGCCAGTTCGAGCGGCAGGCGAAGCAGCGGCGCCGGCTCGCGAAGAGCAGCAACGCCCTCATCGGCGTGCTGTCCGTGCTCGCGTTCCTCGCGCTGTGGGAGTGGGCCACGGCCAGCGGGCACATTCAGCCGCTGTTCATCAGCAGCCCGTCGCGCATCGCCGGCGCGGGCGCGAAGATGTTCCACACCGGCGAGATCTGGTCGCACATGCGGGTGAGCCTGACGGAGTTCGGGATCGGCTTCGGGCTGGCGATCCTGGTCGGCGTCCCGGTCGGGATCATCGTCGGCTGGTACCGGTGGGCGTTCGCCGCGACGAACCCGTTCATCTCCGGTCTCAACGCCACGCCGCGCGAGGCGCTGATGCCGCTGATCGTGATCTGGCTGGGGATCGCGATCTGGTCGAAGGTCGCGCTCGTCTTCTTGGGCGCGGTGTTCCCGATCCTTTTCAACATGATGACGGCGATGCACACGATGGACGCCTCGCTGCTCAAGGTCTCGCGGTCGTTTGGCGCCCGGGACGGCCAGGTCTTTCGCACGATCGCGCTGCCGAGCGCGATCCCGTTCCTGATCTCGGGGGTGCGGATCGGCGCGGGCCGCGGGCTCGTCGGCATCGTGCTCGGCGAATTGTACGCGGCGAACGCCGGGATCGGATACCTGATCGCGGTCTACGGCTCGACGTTCCAGACCGACAAGCTGTTCGTGGCCGTGATGATCATCACGACGCTGGGGATCAGTCTCGACACGCTGCTGCGCAGCCTCGAGCGCCGGTTCGAGGCGTGGCGGCCGGCACGCCACTAATGCACCATTGCCGAAGTTTGGCGGCAGTGGAGAAGGGCACGGCCCCCGGGCCCCTGCAGGATCTGTCGCCGGACTTAGGAGACGCAACACCAGGTCAGCGGCGGGAGGACGAGATGCGGTTCACCAGGGTGCTCATCGCGACGCTGGCGCTGGCCGCGCTCCTGGGCGCGGCGGCGGCCACGCACGCTGCCCCGGGGCCGGAGAGGGTCGTAATCGCCCAGGGCTTCGTGGGGGGCGCTGACGTCGGCCTGCAGACCGCGCAGAAACTGGGGCTCTTCGAGAAATACGGGATCGCGGTCGAGATCGACGTGATGAACTCGACGCAGGCGATTCAGTCTCTGATTGCCGGCCAGGTGCAGGTGATGTGGGGCGCGCCGGCGCAGGGGGTCTCCGCGAACGCCGCCGGGGCCCAGGTGCGGGCGGTCGCGACGCTCGCGCCCAACATGCCGTACCTGGTCCTGGCGCGGAAGCCGATCACCCTCATGTCGCAGCTCAAGGGCAGGCGCCTGGGCGTATCGGCCCCCGGCCTCTCGGCCGACCGGACGGCGCTGCTGCTCGGGCTCAAGCGGCTGGGGCTCAACCCGCGGACGGACGTCACGTTCCTCGTGGCCGGGGCGCAGCCGGCGCGGATCCAGGCGATGACGGCCGGCGCGATCGACGGCACCGCGCTTGAGATCGTCTACCGGGGCGCCGCGGAGCGCGCCGGCGCCGTGGTGCTGGCCGACCTGTCGCGCCTCGGCGTTCCCTGGGACCAGGACGTCGTCATGATCAGCGCGGACTACGGCCGCACACACGCGGCGGCGGTGGAGAACGTCCTGCGTGCGCTGCTCGCGGCGAACGCCTACATCCTCAATCCGAAGAACAAGACCACGGTCCTGCCGCTCGTGGCCGCGGGCATCGGGCTCGATGATCCGGGCGACGTCAACGCCGCCTACGACCGGCTGCGCCGGCTCTATGTCACCCCGAGGCCGTACCCGACGGCCGCGGGCCCGCAGGCGATCATCGACGAGCTCAAGGGCGAGTTTCCGGACCTCGCCCGGGTAGACGTCAGCACCTTCGTGGATCCGAGCTTCCTGCGCCGGCTGGACGCGTCGGGATTCATCGACGGTCTGTACAAGTAGCGGCGCGGCGGACGTGACCGGAGTGCGCCATGCAGGTTAAGGAACGGCCGCGGTCCACCGTCGGTCGCTCGCTCGTGCGGCACGACGCGCGGGAGAAGGTCACAGGAAAGGCGCAGTTCGCGACGGACGTCCGCCTGCCGGACATGGCCCACGGGAAGGTCTGGCGCAGCCCGGTGGCGCACGCCCGGATCACGCGCCTCGACACGGCCGCGGCCGAGCGGGCGCCCGGCGTGCTCTGCGTCCTGACCCGCGACGACTTCGGCGGCATCGACCCATATTACGGTCCGGCGTACAAGGACCAGCCGATCCTGGCGATCGACCGCGTGCGGTACGACGGGGAACCGGTCGTGGGCGTTGTCGCGCGGACGGAGCGCGAGGCGGAGGCCGCACTCGACCTGGTCGAGGTGGACCTCGAGCCGCTGCCCCACGTCACGTCCCTGGACGAGGCGCTCAGGCCCGGCGCGCCGCTCGTGCACGAGACGCTGCGGCCGGCCGGCCACTTCCGCGACCTCGCCGGCCTCAGCCCCATGCCGGGCACGAACATCTGCCATCACTGGGAGTACCAGCGCGGGACGATGGCCCCGCTGCTCTCGGGGGACCTGGTGTTCGACGACACGTTCGTCTTCCCGATGGTGCACCACCTCTCGATGGAGCCCCACGTGATGATCGCCCGCGCCACGAGCGGGCAGATCACGCTGTGGGGCGCGACGCAGCACCCGTTCCCGGTGCGCAAGGAGCTGTCGGAGATGTTCGGCGTGCCGGTGGCGCAGGTGCGGGTCATCGTCCCGTACATCGGCGGGGCCTACGGGAACAAGTCCTACACCAAGATCGAGCCCCTCGCCGTCATGATGGCGCGGAAGGCCGGCGTGCCGGTCCGGCTGGCGCTCACGGCGGAGGAGGCGTTCAAGACCGTGCGCTGCCCCGGCGCGCGCTGCCGGATCCGGACGAAGGTGGACCGCGGCGGCGTGATCCTGGCCCGGCACATCGAGATCTACTACCAGGTGGGCGCGTACGCCGACGTGGGCCCGCGGGTCGCCCAGAAGGCCGGGTACACGGGCGGCGGCCCGTACCGCATCCCGACTCTCCGGATCGACAGCTATGCCGTGTACACCAACACGACGCCCAGCGTGGCGTTCCGGGGATACGGCGTCCCCCAGGTGACCTGGGCGTCCGAGTCGCAACTTGACCTGATCGCCGCGTCCCTCCGCCTCGACCGCGTCGAGATCCGCCGCCGCAACCTCCTGCGCCGGGGCGAGGAGGTCATGCCGGGCGACCGTCCCGCGGACGGCGACTTCCTCGAGGGGCTCGAGAAAGCCGCGGCCGCGATCGGCTGGGAAGTGCCACCTGCCGGAGGCGAGGGCCGGGGCGTCGCCTGCGCGATCAAGGCGCCGCTCGCGCCGAGCGTCTCCACGGCGGTCGTGCGGCTGCACGCCGACGGCTCGGTGACGGTGCTGTGCGGCACCGTCGAGATCGGCCAGGGCGCGCGCACGGTCATGGCGCAGATCGCCGCCGAGGAGCTCGGCGTCTCCCCCGATCGCGTGCGGGCGGTGCCGGTGGACACCGCGGCGACCCCGTACGATCAGGCGACGAGCAGCAGCCGGTCGACGACGCTCATGGGGAAGGCCGTCCAGCTCGCCGCGCGCGACCTGCGGGAACAGCTGGTCGCAATCGCGGCCCGGCTGCTCGAGGCCCATCCGGCCGCGGTGGCGCTGCGCGCCGGCGCGGCCTCGGCCGCCGGCGCCCGGCTCGATTTCGCCGAGATCATCGCCCGGCACTTCGGGCTGCCCGGCGGGGAGCTGATCGGCC
>JAPVSX010000171.1:0-17135 GCA_047519495.1 Armatimonadota bacterium | reverse complement strand
GCTGCGCGGGGGGCGGTCTGACCGGGCGGCGCCCGCGGCGGCAGTCCCCGACGCGTCTGTATACAGTATGCGCGTGGTGCGGGCCCCGTGCGCATGGATGCGGGGCGCGGGCCGCGTGCGCCTGGGAATGAGCGCAGGGTCCCGCTGACCGGGGCCTGAGCAGCGCTTTCACATGGGAGGTGCCGATGAACCGGTTTTCCCTGCTGCAGCCGGACACCCTCGAGGAAGCGTCGGCGCTGCTCGTGTCCCACGAGGACAGCCGGGTGATCGCCGGCGGCACGGCGCTCGTGATCTTGATGAAAGAAGGGCTCCTGCAGCCGTCCCACCTCGTGTCCCTGCGAAAGATCCCCGGCCTCGGGGCCGTCGAAGAGCGCGACGGCGTCCTCGCCCTCGGAAGCATGGTCACCCAGCACACGCTCGAGGTCTCACCGCGCGTGCGGCAGCGCCTGCCGGTGCTGGCGGCGGCGGCAGCCAAGGTCGGCAACATCCGCGTCCGGACGATCTCGACGGTCGGCGGCAGCCTGTGCGAGGGCGACTACCAGAGCGATCTGGCCCCGACGCTCGCGTGCCTGGGGGCCCGCGTCCACCTGCACGGCCCGCGGGGCAGGCGGACGCTCCCGGTCACGGAGTTTCTGCGCGACGCCTACGAGGTGGATCTCCGCCCCGGCGACATCGCGGTCGGGATCGAGATTCCCCTGCTTCCGCCGGACGCGGCCACGGTCTATCTCAAGCACGTGACGGGTCCCGTCACCGACCGCCCCTGCCTCGGGGTGGCCGCGATGGCGGCCCTCAACCCGGACGGCACGTGCGGGGACCTGCGCGTCGCGCTGAGCAGCGTGCGCGGCGTCTCGAGCCGCCCGCTCGTCGTGGACGCGGCCGGCACCGGGGTCAAGGGCCGGAAGCTGGACGACGCCGCGATCGAGGCGGTCGCAGACGCCGTCTACGCGCAGGCAGATCCACCGTCGGACCTGCGCGCGTCAGCCTGGTACCGGAAGGAGATGTCGCGGGTCTTCGTGCGGCGGGCGCTCGCCGCCGCCTGCGACCGGCTGAGCGCACGCGCGTCCTGAGCCGGAGGCCAGGCCGGAGATCAGGTCGCACACCCAGACGCGCCATGCATCACCACGACCGGAACGACGCGGCACCCAAAGGGGACTGATCGAGGATGGCGATCGGTGTGTCCACCCCACGCCTGGAGAACCGGGAGAAGATCACCGGGCAGATCCTGTACACGATCAACATCGAGCTGCCCGGGATGGCGCACGCGAAGATCCTGCGCTCCCCGGTCCCGCACGGCCGCGTGCTGCGGATCGACGCGAGCCGCGCGGCGGCGCTCCCCGGAGTGCGCTGCGTGCTCACCCGGGAGGACCTGACCCGCGGTGACATCGATCCATACTTCGGCCCCGTCGTCCGCGATCAGCCGATCCTGGCGATCGACAAGGTCCGGTTCGTCGGGGATGCGGTGGCCGCCGTCGCCGCGGACAACGAGCAGATCGCCGAGGAAGCCCTCCGGCTGATCGACGTCGAGTACGAAGAGCTGCCGCCGCTTATGGATCCGCTCGCGGCGATCAAGGAGGACGCGCCGATCATCCACGAGTCGCTCCGCCCGGCGGAGGTCGCCTTCGCCGACGTCAAGTCGATGAAGCTGGCCGGAGGCTACCGGAACAGCGCGAGCCACTTCACGCTCCGGCGGGGCGACGTCGAAGCGGGCTTCCGGCAGGCCGCCCTGGTGGTCGAGGACGAGTACTACGTCCCGGCGGTGCAGCACGCGGCGCTCGAGCCCCACGCGGCCGTGGCCCAGGCGCACGCGGACGGGCGGATCGAGGTCTGGTCCTGCACGCAGAACCCGTCGGTCGTCCGCGAGCAGCTGGCCGCCGTCTTCCGGACGCCGCTCAGCAAGGTGCGGGTGGCCGCCCCGTACGTCGGGGGCGGCTACGGCGCGAAGACCTATCCCAAGCTCGAGCCGCTCGCGGTCGCGCTCGCCCGCAAGGCCGGCCGGCCGGTCCGGCTCGTCGTGTCGCGCGAGGAGGTGTTCTACACCGTCACGCGCCATGCGGTCCGGACCCGCCTGAAGACGGGCGTGGCGCAAGACGGCCGGCTCCTCGCGCGGCAGTCCGAGCTGTTTTACGACAAAGGCGCCTACGCCGACATCGGTCCCCGCACGAGCAAGAACGGCGGCTACTCCTCCGGGGGCCCGTACAGGATCCCGAACCTCAAGCTCGACTCCTCCGCGATCTACACGAACAAGACCCCGGGCGGCGCCTACCGCGGGTTCGGGGTTCCTCAGGTCTGTTGGGCCTACGAGCAGCAGATGGACCAGATCGCCGAGCGCCTGGGGATCGACCCGCTCGAGCTGCGGCTCCGGAACGTCGTGGGCGAGGGGGACGCGTTCGCGACCGGCGAGATCCTCCACGCAGTGCCGATCCGCCAGGCCCTCCTGCAGGCGGCCGACGCGATCCGCTGGTCCGAGCCGTCCCGGCAGCCGGGCGGCCCGCGGGTCCGCGGCAAGGGCCTCGCGTGCATGATCAAGAGCACGATGACCCCGACGGTGAGCAGCGCCACGGTCAAGATGGAGGAGGACGGCTCGATCACGGTGCTCACGGGCACGGTCGAGATCGGGCAGGGCTCCGACACCGTGCTCGCGCAGGTGGCCGCCGACGCGCTCGCGGTGCCGGTCGAGCGCGTCCACGTCGTCCATTCGGACACCGCGGTCACCCCGTACGACCAGTCGACGAGCAGCAGCCGCTCGACGTTCAGCATGGGCAACGCCGTGAACCGGGCCGCCTCCGAGGTGCGGGATCAGTTCGTCGAGATGGCGGCCCGGCAGCTCGAGGTCGCCCCGCGCGACGTCGTCCTCAAGGACGGGTCGGCGTTTCCACAGGGGGCGCCGGCCCGGCGGCTGGCCTACGCCGCGATTTTCCGAGGCCACTTCGGGATGGGCGTTGGCTCGATTATGGGCCGGGGGTTGTTCAAGACCGAGGGCGGCCTCAACCCGGAGACGGGCCAGGGCACAGCATCCGCGTTCTGGTTCTCCGGCGCCGGCGCGTGCGAGGTCGAGGTGGACACCGAGACGGGGGTCACGACGGTGCTCAAGTACGCCGGCGTCGTCAACGCCGGCAAGGTGATCAACCCGCTCCTGGCCCAGGGCCAGGTCGAAGGCTCGATCATCTGCGCGCTCGGGCACACGTTCTTCGAGGAGATGGTCTACGACGCGGGCGCGCTGCTGAACCCGAACTTCATGGACTACCGCCTGCCGACGGCGTTCGAGACGCCGCGTGAGGTTCAGGTGATCCTCCTCGAGGATGGCCACCGCGAGGGTCCCTACGGCGCGATCGGGATCGGGGAGACGGCGGTCGCCCCCGTGGCCCCGGCGGTGGGCAACGCGCTCGCGAGGGCGGCGGGCGTGCGGATCTTCGAGCTGCCGATCACGCCCGAGAAGGTCCTGGCAGCGTTGAGGCGGCGCGCGGGGGGCAGAGGATGAGCCGGTGGATCCAGGTCACCCTCAACGGCCGGTCCGAGTCGCTCGAGGTCGAGGACTACCAGACGCTCCTGTACGCCCTGCGGGAGCGGGCGAAGCTCTTCGGCGCGCGCGAGGGCTGCGGCCAGGGCGTCTGCGGGGCCTGCACCGTCCTGCTCGACGGGCAGCCCGTCTCCTCCTGCCTGCTCCTCGCGCCGCTCGCCGACGGGCGGACGATCACGACGATCGAGGGGCTCGCGCAGGATGGCGCGCTGCACCCGATCCAGGAGGCGTTCGTCGAGAAGGGGGCGCTGCAGTGCGCGTACTGCACGCCGGGGTTCGTGCTGAGCCTCAAAGGGCTGCTCGACGCGCATCCCGACGCGTCCGCGGACGAGATCCGGGAGTATCTGGCGGGGAACATCTGCCGGTGCACCGGTTACGTGAAGATCCTGGAGGCCGCCGGCGCGGCGCAGGAGCGCCTCCGGCGGGGCGGCAAGCCATCCCTGCGATGAGGCGATCGGCGGGGTGAAACGGGTGGCACGGGTGAAGCGGGCGGCGCGGGCACAGAGCCGCCGCAGAGGGGAGCGCACATCGATGGTGGCGCGGCGTACGAGCAGGCGGAACGGATCGGTGGGAGTCTGGCTGGCGAGGCTGGTCGGGCTGGCGCTCGCCGTCATGGTGGTCGTCCCCGGGACGCTGCCGCAGACGCGGGCGGCGGAGCCGCCGATTCTCATCGGCGCCTCGATCTCGCAGTCCGGCGCGTTCGCCCGGGCGTCCCACGCGGAGATCACGGCCTACCGGCTGGCCGAGGAGGTCCTGAATCAACAGGGCGGCCTGCTGGGGCGGCCGGTCAAGCTCGTCATCTACGACGACCAGAGCAACGCGTCCCAGGGCGTGATCCTCTACCGCCGGCTGATCTACCAGGACAAGGTGGACCTCCTGCTCGGCCCCTTCAGCAGCGGCGTGACGTTTGCGGTCGCGCCGGTGGTCGACCAGGCCCGGGTCCCGATGATCGCGCCGCAGGCCGCCGACCCTAAGATCTGGGCGGCGGGCCGCCGCTACGTGTTCGGGGTCCTGCCGAACGGCTCCAGCTACCTCCTCGGCGCGCTCGACCTGGCGAAGGAGAACAACCTCCATTCGGTGGCGCTCATATACCAGGACGCGGCGCAGCCGATCGCGGCGGCCGGCGGCGTGCGCCAGCGGGCGAAGGAGCTGGGCCTCTCGATCGTGATGGACGAGAGCTATCCGGCCGACGCCACGGACTTCACCGCCCAGATGTCCAAGGCGAAACGGCTGGGCGCGGACGCCGTGATCGGCGGGGGCTACATCAACGACGAGATCGGGCTGGTCAAGGCGGCCAAGGCGGTGGATTACAGCCCCAAGATGATCAGCCTGATGATCGGGGCGTCCGACCCCAACTTCATCAAGGACCTCGGCCAGGATGGCGAGCTGGTGTCCGGCAACACCAACTGGGAGCCGTTCTTCAAGACCCCCGGGAACACGGAGTTCGTGCAGCGGTACAGGGCGAAGTACAACGAGGATCCCTACTACGATACCGCCGCGAGCTACGCCGCGGCCATGCTCCTCGCCCAGGCGGTCAAGGCGGCCGGCAAAGTCGACCGCGAGGCGATCCGGAACTGGCTCTCGGCGACCCGGACGGTCACGGTGTTCGGGAACTACCAGGTCAACACGAACGGCCTGCAGATTGGGAAGCAGGCGGCGATCTTCCAGTGGCAGAAGGCGCGGCGCGAGATCGTCTGGCCCGCGTCGCTGCGGACCGGGACGCTCGTGATCCCGCAGAACTTCTGGAAGAAGTAGGCCGGCCCGCGGCCGGGATCTGTGGATAGCACGCTCGTCCTCGAGCCGATCCTGCGAGGCCTGTCGGCGGGGGCGCTGTACGGCCTCGTCGCGATGGGCCTGACGATGATCTTCGGGGTGATGCGCGTCATCAACGTCGCCCACGGGGAGCTCGTCATGCTGGGCGGGTACGGCGCGTACTTCCTGTGGACGCTGCTGCACGTGAACCCGCTCCTGAGCCTGGCCGCCGTGATCCCCGCCGCGATCCTGCTCGGGATGCTGATCCACCTCCTCTTGATCGAGCGGATCGCCTCGCAGCCCGAGCTCTCCTCGCTCATGGTCACTTTCGGGCTGAGCATCGTGCTGTGGAGCCTGGCCCAGATCCTCTTCACCGCCAACTTCAGGTCGATCCAGTACCTCGGGCAGGCCGTGCGCGTCCTCGGCGTCTATCTGCCCGCCAACGCGATCGCGATCTTCGCGGTGAGCCTGGGGCTCTCGCTTGCGACCTCCCTCGTCCTGGCGCGCACCCCGCTTGGGCGGGCGATCCGGGCGACCAGCCAGAACGAGTCGCTCGCGCAGGCGTGCGGGATCAACTGCCGGCAGGTGCGGACGGTCGGGTTCGGGATCGGCACCGCGCTCGCCGCCGCGGGCGGCGTGCTGGTTGCGGTCGCCTTCGTCATCTACCCGCAGGTCGGGCTCAGTTACATCGGCAAGGGGTTCGCCGTCGCGGTCCTGGGGGGCATGGGGAACGTCCCGGGCGCGCTCGTGGGCGGCCTCGTCCTCGGGATCGTCGAGAGCTTCGGGGCGCAACTGTTCACGGCGCAGATCGCCCAGGTATTCGCCTGGGCGCTCATCTTTCTGATGCTGATCGTCCGGCCGAGAGGGCTGTTCGGAGCGCCGGAATGAGCGCCGAGGCGGCCGCCCCGGCCCGGCCGGGGAGCCGCGGGCGCCCAGTCGCGTTCCTCGCGGTCCTCCTGGCCGCGCTCGCGGCCGCGCCCGCCGTGCTGGGGCCCTACGGCCTCAGCATCGGGATCATCGTGTGCTTTTATGTCGTCCTGGCGGAAGCCTGGAACCTGTTCTCCGGCTATACCGGGTACGTGAACTTTGGCTACGCCGGCTTCGTCGGCCTGGGCGCCTACGGCTGCGCGGTGGCGATCTGGAAGCTCGGGCTCCCGTGGCCGGCGGGGCTCGCCGCGGCGATCCTCGTACCTGCCGTCACGAGCCTCATCGCGCTCCCGGCCCTGCGCGTCCGGGGCGCGTACTTCGCGATCGCGATGCTCGGCCTGGCGGAGACGGCGCGGGTCCTCACCGCGAGCAGGTACCTGCAGCGATTCACGAACGGCAGCGTCGGCATCCCGCTTACGCCGGGCCTGGGGGTGGGGAGCCTTTTCTACCTCATGGCCGCCGCCGCCGTCGCGACCGTGGCCGTGACGTACATGGTCTCGCGCAGCGTGGCCGGCCTGCGCCTCCTGGCGATCCGCGAGAACGAGACCGCGAGCCGGGTCCTCGGGATCGAGACGACGTGGCTCAAGGGCTGGGCGCTGCTCTTGAGCGCCG
The DNA here is from genome assembly GCA_047519495.1 of Armatimonadota bacterium. GTDB lineage: Bacteria > Sysuimicrobiota > Sysuimicrobiia > Sysuimicrobiales > Segetimicrobiaceae > JAPVSX01. Next base: position 10,327 of record JAPVSX010000171.1, on the reverse strand, counting down.
CCCTCACCGGGTTTGCCGCGGGGCTCTACGCGATCTTCCTGGCCTACATCGAGCCGGACGCGGTGTTTTCGGTGAGCCTGACGCTCGAGGCGATGCTGATGGCGGCGTTCGGCGGGTTGGGCACGGTCTTCGGACCGGTCATCGGCGCCGTCGCGCTGACCCTGCTGATCCAGGCCGTTTCCACCTACCTGCTCGAGTGGCACTACGTCGTGATCGGCGCGGTGCTGATCGTGATCGTCCTCCTGATCCCGGACGGGGTGCTGCCGCGCCTGCAGCGCCGGCTCGCGCACTGGCGCCACAGGGGCCTGTGACCGCGGGCCGCCTGCCCGCCGCCGCTCCCCGGAGCGAAGCTCCGCCCGCCCCGTGGGAGGCGATCCTCCGCCTCGAGCACGTCACGCGGCGGTTCGGCGGCCTCGTGGCGGTCGACGATCTCTCGTTCGCGGTCGGCCGGGGGAGCATCACGGCGCTCATCGGACCGAACGGGGCGGGGAAGACCACGGTGTTCAACCTGATCTCCGGGCTCCTCCGGCCGGACGCCGGGCGGATCGAATTCGACGGGCAGGAGATTACCGGGTGGCGGCCGCAGCGCATTGCGCGGCGCGGGCTGGTGCGCACGTTCCAGCTCCCCAGCGTGTTCAACCGGATGACGGTGCTCGAGAACCTCGAGGTCGTGGGCGGCGCCGGATCCGGGGCGCGGGCCCGCGACCTCCTCGACCGCGCGGGCCTGGCCGGGTGCTGGCGGGAATACGCCGGGGACCTGTCCTACGGCCAGCAGAAGCTCGTCGACGTCGTGCGGGCGCTGATGCTCGATCCCCGGCTCATCCTGCTCGACGAGCCTGCCGCGGGGCTGGGCCGGACCGAGCAGGAGCGCCTGTTCGCGTTCCTCCACGGCCTCCGGATGACCGGCTGCTCCCTCCTGATCATCGAGCACCAGGTGCACCTCGTGCGCGACCACGCCGCCCACGTCGTCGTGTTGAACTTCGGGCAGAAGCTCGCGGAAGGCGGGTACGCGGAGATTCGCGCGGATGAGCGGGTCCTCACCGTCTACTTCGGCGCCTGACGTCATCCTCCGCGTCTCGGACGTCTGGGCGCAGTATACCGGGCGCCCGGTCCTGCGGGGTGTCTCTCTGGAGGTCCGCCGGGGCGAGACCGCAGCCGTGATCGGCTTGAACGGCGCGGGGAAGACGACCCTGCTCCGGACGATCATGGGATACCGGCGTCCGAGCCGCGGGAGCATCCGGTTTCTGGGCCGGGACCTGGCGGGACGCGCGCCGCACGAGATTGCCCGGCTCGGCATCGGCTACGTACCACAAGACGCGAGCATCTTCCCGGACCTGTCCGTGGACGAGCACCTCGATGTCGGCGCGTCGGCGGTCGCCGATCCCGCGGTGCGCCGCGCGCGCCGGGAGCGGATCTACGCGCTGTTTCCCCGCGTCCGGGAGCGGCTGTCCCAGAAGGCCCGGACGCTGAGCGGCGGCGAGCGCCAGATGCTGAGCCTCGCCCGCGCGTTAATGGCGGACCCGATCCTCCTCATGCTCGACGAGCCGTCCCTCGGGCTCGCGCCCAAGGTGATCGACACGATCATGAGGCGCCTCGACGAGATCAACCGCGCAGGAACGACGATTCTGCTCATCGAACAGAACGCCGCGCTGGCTCTCGCGCACTCCCTCCGGGCGTATCTTCTCGAAATCGGCGAGGTGGGCCTGTCCGGACCAAGCGCCGAACTGGCGGCGCGCCCCGACATCCGGGCGGCCTACCTGTGGGGGAAGGCATGAGCCACCCTATATCAACCCCCTCGACCTCGGGCAGTGTCAGCGTCGGCGCCGAGGGAGGGATGGCCCGCCCGGTAGTCGCCATCCGCGAGTGCGGGCGTGTTGGTGGGCGGGCGTCCCAGGGCGCAGCATGCCGGAGGGGGTCTGCGAAGGCACCCGGGGCGGGCCACACGCGCGTGGCGCACGCGCCACAGGAAGGCGGCGCCTGCGGGGGGCGCGGGGGGTCACGCCGAGGAGAGGAATGGTCCGATCTGCCGTTGAAGTGAAGGACGCTACGCGGGGACGCCTCGTCCCCATTTACTGAAGACAGCATTGTATCCCGTATACAAGACGTGAAAACGACCGGGCCGAGCCCCGGGCGGACGGCGCCGGATGCCCGGGCCCCTCAACGAGCCGGACAGGAGGCGGATGGATGGCTGTCGATTTGATCGTCAAGAGCGGCACGATCGTGAGCCCGGCGGCGAGCTACCGCGGGCACGTCCTGATCAAGGACGGCAAGGTGCTCGAGGTGAAGGTGCGGGACGACCTGCCCCAGGCCAAAGAGGTCATTGACGCGAAGGGCCTGTACGTCCTGCCGGGGTTGATCGACCCGCACGTTCACTTCCGAGTCCCCGGGCTGGACTACAAGGAGGACTTCGACACCGGCTCCCAGGCGGCGGCCGCGGGCGGCATCACGACGGTCATCGACATGCCGAACGTCGTGCCGCCCACCTCGAACGTCGAGGGGTTCCAGGCCAAGGTCGCGGCCGCCCGGAACCACGCGTACGTCGATTACGGGATCTACGCCGTCATCATCGAGGGAAACAGCGACCAGATCCTGCCGCTCGCCGACGCGGGCGTCGTGGGCTACAAGATCTTCCTCGGCGAGACGGTCGGCAACATCCCCGCGCCGCAGGACGGCGAGATCATCGACGCCTGGAAGATCATGGCCCAGACGGGCCTCCGCTGCGGCGTGCACGCCGAGGACAACAGCATCATCCTCTACCTGCGCAAGAAGCTGCAGGCCCAGGGCCGCAAGGATCCGCTGGCCCACCTGGAGTCGCGCCCCAGCGTCGCGGAGGCGGAAGCGATCTCGCGCGCGATCCTGTTCGCCCGCGAGGCCAAGAGCAAGCTGATGATCTACCACATGAGCGCGGCCGAGGGCGTCGAGCTCGTCCGCCGGGGCAAGCAGGACGGCGTGGATGTGGTCGGCGAGACCGGCCCCCACTACCTGATCATGGAAGGCGAGGACATGGTCCGGCTGGGCCTCGGGTCGCTCCTGAAGATGAACCCGCCCGTGCGGTCCCGCGAGCACGCGGAGGCGCTCTGGCGCGGCCTGCTCGACGGCACGATCGAGGTCATCGGCACCGACCACTCCCCGCATACGCCCGAGGAGAAGATGGCCGACGACCCGATGGGCGACATCTGGAGGGCGATCCCGGGGTGGCCGGGCGTGGAGACGAACGTGCCGCTCATGCTCACCCAGGTGAACGCCGGCCGGATGAGCCTCGGCCAGTACGTGAAGGTCCAGGCGGAGGGACCCGCGCGGGCGTGGGGCCTGTGGCCGCGGAAGGGCACCCTCGGGCGGGGCGCCGACGGCGACGTCACGATCGTGGACATGCAGAAAGAAGGGACGATCGACAAGCACAAGCTGCACAGCAAGAGCAAGGTCACGCCGTTCCACGGGTTCCACGTGAAGGGGATGCCGGTGTACACGATCGTCCGCGGGAACGTCGTGATGAAGAACGGCGAGCTCTACGGGAACCCGATCGGCCAGCTGCAGAAGCCGATCGGGTAGCGCGGAGGATGCGGACGGCGATGAGCGCCGAGGAGCAAGGACTGATGGACATCGTGACCGGGACGGGCGCCGCCTGGCAGCTCGGCTATACGCATGGGACGCAGCTGGCCCGGGCCGTCGCGGCGAACGTGGAGGGGTTCTGGCGGCGCCTCACAGACGCCGGGTGCGACCGCGCGGACGTGCGCGGCCGCGCGGTCGCCGAGGAGCGGCGGCTCACCAGCGCCCGGTGCGAGGAGATCGCCGGGATCGCGGCGGGCGCCCGGCTCCCGTACCCGGACCTGCTCGCCTACAACCTCTACCGCGGGTGGGTGTATCCGGAGGAGTGCACCGTGATGTGGGCGCTCCCCGACGCGGCCGCCGGCGGCAGGATGCTGTTCATGAAGAACAGCGACAAGATCGGCCGCGAGGACATGGTGGGCCCGAACTTCCACAAGAACAAGGAGATCAACATCATCCTGGCGCTCCGGCCGCAGGGCAAGCCCGCGGTGATCGGCGTCGGGCAGGCCGGCTCGACCGGCCTCAAGATGGGGATCAACGACCGGGGCGTGTGCGCCGGGACCAACATCGCGCGCACGCGCGAGCTCCGGCAGCGCAAGGTGACTTCCACCCAGGAGCGCGCGGTGGACCGCGTGCAGCTGTCGCGGGACGGGCTCGAGTTCGAAACCGCGATGAGCGCCGGCCAGGCGATCGCCGCCCGCGTGGCCGAGTCGCCGATGGCCACGCCGGGCAACCTCGAGTTCGTCGACTCGCGGCGGGCGTTCGTGATCGAGGGGTCCTACGACCGGCTGGCGGTCCGCGTATACACTGCGGGGATCGGGTCCCGCACCAACCGGTTCGTCGTCCTCCACGAGCTCAACGATCCCGAGGACGTCTCGTCCTATTGCCGGTACGTGCGGACCCAACAGCTGCTGAGCGCCCGGGCCGGCCGCCTCACCCTCGACGACTTCGCCGCGTTCACCCGCGACCACGCAAACGGGCCCGGGCCGAACTCGATCTGCCGCCACGACCCCGACTTCCGGTCGGAGACGACGCAGTCCGCGCTCGTGGCCGAGGTGGACGGCGCCTCCCCGGTGGACAGCGTCGTGCGCATCGCGCTCGGGAAGCCGTGCCACGCCTGGCGCCACGCCGACGGACACCTCGAGATCTCGCTGCGGTTCCGCCCGGAGGATATCCCCGAGGGGTTCCGGACCGGCGAGGTCTGGAAGCGGTACTGGACGGAGGCGCCGTACGAGACGGAGCCGGCCGCGGCCCGCTAGTCGACCAGCGGCGATGATGATGGAGAAGGGCAAGCCCTCGCGCCCACGGCCCTGCATCGGATGCGACAGGGGAATCGCCGATGAAGTTTGAGAAAGAGATCGCGGTCTCAGTGCCCCCCGCGCGGGTCTGGGCGTTTCTCTGGGACGTCGAGCGCGTCGCCCGCTGCCTGCCCGGGTGCCGGGAGGTCAAGACGGTCGTGCCGCACGAACGCTACGCGGCGGTGGTGAGCGAGCGCGTCGGGCCGTTCAAGGTGCAGTTTCCCCTCGAGATTCAGGTGCTCGAGGTGGAAGAGCCGCGCCACCTCAAGGCGGTCGCCTCCGGCCGCGATGCGTCGGTCGGGAGCTCCCTCAAGGTGACCCTCGATCTCCGCCTCGAAGGCGACGGGGCGGGCTCCCGGCTCGTGATCGCCTCGGACGCGAACATCCTGGGCAAGCTGGGCACGCTGGGCCACAGCATCATCCAGCACAAGGCGGACGGCATCATGACCCAGTTCGCCCAGGCGGTCCGGCAGGAGCTCGAGGCCGGCGGCCAGACACCCGCGCCGGCCGTGTGAGCGGCCGGGGCTGCGTTTGGCGGCGGGCCGGCCTGGAGGGCGCGCCGTGACCGCGTCACGAGGAGGGGCAGCGCCGGGGAGCGCGCGGTGAGCCACATCCAGGTGCGCGATCTCTGGGTGCAGTTCGAGCAGCCGGGCACCGCCGAGGTGCTGACGGCGCTGGAGGCGTTTGACCTCGGGCTTGTGGAGCGGCGCGGCGAGTTCGTGAGCCTCGTCGGGCCGTCCGGCTGCGGGAAGTCCACGTTGCTCTCGGTCGTGGCCGGGCTCGTGGCGCCTACCGCCGGGGCCGTGCAGATCGACGGCCGGTCCGTCCGCGGGCCGGGACCGGACCGCGCCGTCGTCTTCCAGGAGATCGCCCTGCTGCCCTGGCGGACGGTGCTGGACAACGTCTGCTTCGGGATGGAGTTCCGCCGCGTCCCGGCGGCGGAGCGGCGGCGCATCGCCCGCGAGCACATCCAGATGGTGGGGCTGCCCGGGTTCGAGCGCCACTACCCGCACCAGCTCTCCGGCGGCATGCGCCAGCGCGTCGGCATCGCCCGCGCGCTCGCCGTCGACCCCGAGATCCTATTGATGGATGAGCCGTTCGGCGCGCTGGACGCGCAGACGCGCCTCCTGATGGGGGACGAGCTGCTCCGCATCTGGGAGCAGACCGGCAAGTCTGTCCTGTTCGTCACCCATGACCTCGACGAGGCGATCTATCTCTCCGACCGCGTCGTCGTGATGACGGCGCGGCCGGGCCGGGTGAAGGCCGACCTGCCGGTCAGCCTGCCCCGCCCGCGGACGTCCGGTGTCCGCAACTCACTCGAGTTCCTCGAGCACCGGCGGACGCTGTGGGCGCTCCTCGAGGACGAGGCGCTGCGCAGCATGGCGGTGGCGGGATGAGGCGCCGGACATCCGAGGGGGCGCGGCGCATCGCCCTGGGGACCCTCAGCGTGGCGGCTCTCCTCGCGCTCTGGCAGGCGCTCGCCGCCGCGCAGGTCCTGAATCCCCGGGAGTTCAGCAGCCCGGCGCGCATGCTCGCGGCCGGCGGCGATCTGTGGCGGGGCGGAGCCCTCGGCCAGAACCTCCTGATCAGCGCCGAGGAGTTCGCGCTGGGGATGGCCGCGGCCACGGCCCTGAGCGTCCCGCTCGGCCTCGTCCTCGGCTGGTACCGGCGGCTCAGCTATCTCGTCGAGCCGCTCCTGATGACCGTGTACTCGATGCCCCGCGACGCGTTTCTTCCGCTGATCATCGTGGTGCTGGGGCTGGGGATCACCTCGCGGGCGGCGCTCGCCTTCCTCGGCGCGCTCTTCCCGATCGTCGTCAACACGATGGCCGGCATCCGGACGGTGGACCGCACGCTCATTCGGGCCGCCCGCTCGTTTGGGGCGAGCGAGCGCCAGGTGTTCACCAAGGTGCTGCTGCCGGGCACGCTGCCGTACATCATGACCGGGATCCGCCTGGGCATCGGCCGCGCGCTGATCGGCGTGATCGTCGCAGAAATGTACGTGTCCGTGGCGGGCCTGGGGAGCCTGATCATGGCGGCGCAGGCCGGGCTCAACACCGACACGCTTGTGTTCGTAACGCTTCTGGTGTCTGCGCTCGGCTTCGTGCTGCTCACCGCCAGCCGCCGGATCGAATGGGGGGTCGCGCCGTGGAGGCAGTTCGACCAGCGCTAGCGCGGCCGCGCCGCTCGCCGCTCGTGCGCCTGTACCGGGCCTACGAGCCCGCCCTCCTCGGGGCGCTGGGGATCGCGGCCCTCGTCGCCGGATGGGAGTGGGGGGCCCGTGCCGGTGCGCTCAATCCGCTGATCCTCAGCCGCCCCACGCAGATCGCCGCCGCGGGCGGCCGGCTGCTTGCGGACGGTGTGCTGCTGCAGCACGTCGCGGCCAGCCTCCAGGAGTTCGCCGCCGGGTTCGCGCTGGCCGTCGCGGCCGGCATTCCCCTGGGCTTCCTGATGGGGTGGAACCGTCCCGTCGAGTACCTGCTGGACCCGTACGTCTGGTTCCTGTACTCAGCGCCGCTCGTGGCGTTCTACCCGCTCTTCATCCTGTGGTTCGGCCTCGGCGCGCCGACGGTGATCGCGATCACGTTTCTGCTGACGATCTTCCCGTTGATCGTCAACACGATGGCCGGCGTCCACCACATCGACCCGGCGCTCGTGCGCGCGGCGCGCGCGTTTGGCGCGGCCCCGCTCGAGATCCTCTGGAAGATCGCCCTCCCGGGCTCGCTGCCGATCGTGCTCGCGGGCCTGCGCCTCGCGACCGGGCGGGCCCTCGTCGGCGTGATCATCGGCGAGATGTTCGGCTCGTCGGTGGGGATGGGGTTCGCGGTGCGGTACTACGGCTCCCATCTCTTGATGCCGCAGCTGTTCGTGTTCCTCGTGATCATCGCCCTCTTCGGCGTCACGCTGACGCAGGCGCTGCGGTATGTGGAAACGCGGCTGGCGGGGTGGGCAGCACACTAGACTTCCACTTGAGGAGGCGGAGATGCGACGCACAACCGTGGTGCTCCTTGTTCTGGTCGCGCTCATCGGCGGCCTCGTGTCCGGATCACGGTCCGCCGGCGCCGCCGCGCGCGAGAAGACGAACCTGACGGTCGGCACCTCCGTCCGCGACATCGGCTTCCTGAACGTCTATGTCGCGGATGCCAAGGGATTCTTCAAGGACGAGGGACTTGACGTCAGGCTGGTCTACTTCCGCGGGAGCGGCGAGGCCGTGCCGGCGCTGGCCGGGGGCGCCGTGGACCTCCTGGCCGACTCGTTCACGACCGCGATCGACGCCTACGTGGCCGGCCAGCCGCTGCGGGCGATCTGGAGCGTCTCCAACATACCCGTGTACCAGATCTACTCCCGGCCGGAGATCAAGACCGTGCAGGACCTGCGGGGCAAGAAGGTGGCGGTCAGCGGCATCGGCGCCCTCAGCCACCTCATCGCCATCTACATGCTTGAGAAGGCCGGGTTGGGCGCCGACGCGGAGAAGGCGATCCAGTACCTCGCGGTCGGCGGGCCGCCGGACCGCCTCGCGGCGCTGCGCGCCGGACGCGTGGACGCGATCCCGGCGACGCTGCCGGGCACCTACCTCCTGGAGGATGAGGGGTTCCGGAAGCTCGTGGACCTCCGGAGCCTGGTCAAGGAGTTCGAGTACGAGGCGCTGACGGCGAAGAACGACTTCGTCACGGCCAACCCGAACACGATCCGCGCGGTTGCGCGCGCGCTCGCCCGGGGCGGCTACTTCATCCAGCGCAGCCCCGTCGAATCGGCCGACATCCTGAACAAGGTGATCAACTTCCCGGGCGCGCAGCGCGGCCTGACCGTGCGGGCTGTCAGCGAGGTGCTGACCGATTTCCCGCTCGACGGCCACTTCGCCGAGGGGAGCGTGGACCTCTTCCTGAACTTCTACAAGGACCGCGGCCAGCTCAAGACGGTCCCCCGGCACGCCGAGATCATCGACTATCAGTTCGTGCGCGAGTTCCAGCAGCATCCGTTCAAGCCGTAGGAGGACGAGATGAGCCGGCTCAGCCTGTCGTTCGCGGCCTGGGAGTACGACCGGACCCGGCCGCTGCTCACGGGGGAGCTTCAGCCCGAGGGGATCGAGCTCCACGGCGTGCCGCTCCCGCCCGAGGAGACGTTCTGGCGGCAGCTCCGGCACGCCGAGTTCGACGTGAGCGAGCTGTCGCTGGCGCAGTACGCGAGCGCCGTCTCACACGGCGACGAGCGCTTCCTCGCGATCCCGGTGTTCGTCTCCCGCACGTTCCGCCACTCGTGCATCTTCATCAACACGCGCGCCGGGATCCGCGAGCCCAAGGACCTGGCCGGCAAGACGGTCGGCTGCCCGGAGTACCGGATGACGGCGCTCGTGTACATCCGGGGACTGCTCCAGCACGAGTACGGGGTGAGCCCCGAGTCGATGGCGTGGGTCACGGGGCGCGACGAGCAGCGGAAGACGCCCCTCCGCCTGCCGCCGTCGATCCACCTTCGGCCGATCACACCCGTCCAGTCGCTCGACGCGATGCTCGAAGCCGGCCAGCTCGCCGCGCTCATGACCGCGCGCATCCCCACCTCGTTCCGGCGCGGCGCCCCGGATGTCGCCCGCCTCTTCCCGGACTACGCCGAGGTGGAGCGCCGCTACTACGAGAAGACCCGGATCTTCCCGATCATGCATGCGATCGTCGTCCGCCGCGAGCTCCTGGCCCGCCACCCGTGGGCGGCGCGGAGCCTCTTCAAGGCGTTCGTCGAGGCGAAGGCCCGGGCCCAGGCCGACCTGCTGGAGGGTGGCGCGCTCAAGGTCACGCTGCCGTGGGTGGTCGCCGAGATGGAACGCACGCAGGCGATCATGGGCCCCGACCCCTGGCCCTACGGCATCGCCCAGAACCGGCCGACGCTCGAGGCGCTCGTGACCTATCTGGACGAGCAGCACCTGTCAGCGCGCCGCCTCGCGGTCGAGGAGCTGTTCAGCCCGCTCGCCGACGATGAGTTCTCCGCGTACATGGGCGGCGACCGGGAGCACGTCAGGCCGGTATAGCCGACGAGACGATGGATGAGATGATTCATGCAAAGATGAGACGTGCAAGGATGATCCATGCAGAGGTGATCGCATGAGTACGGTCCTCCAGCTCCCCCGGATCGCGGACCTCATGGACGCCGAGCTCCTGGCGATGGAGCCGGAGGAGTTCGCGCAGGCGCTCATGGACAAGGCCGCGCAGTTCGGCGCCAGCATCATGGACAAGGACAGCTACCGGGTGCGGTCGATGGACCCCGAGGCGCGCCTTGGGGCGCTCCGCGAGTGGAACCGCAAGCACGCCTGGCTCGAGTGGTGGCTCGGCGTCCCGCCGCCGTCCAAGCAGCTCGTGCTGCTGCCCGAGGGCGAGATCACGCTGCGCGTGCGCCTGGCCCAACAGGTCGTGGACGAAGTCAAGCACCAGCGCGTGTTCTCGAAGCTGGCGAACGAGCTCGGGGGGAACCCGCGGTTCGAGACGTACGAGCCGAGC
>JAPVSX010000170.1:0-1569 GCA_047519495.1 Armatimonadota bacterium | reverse complement strand
TTTCCGGATTGCACCTCCAGGTTCGCGAGCGTGACGCGCGCGTCCACCAGGCGGGGATCCAGCTTAAGGCTCTGGAGGAGCTGTTCCCGGCCCAGTGCGGTGTCTCCCCGTATGAGATAGGCGTGACCGAGGAGGTCGTGCGCCAGGGGAACGTCCGGGCGCGCGGCAAGAAAGGCCTGCAACTCCGGGATCGCCGCGCCGGCGTCCCCCCTCGCGAGGTGCACTCGTCCAAGGAGGAGGTGTCCGAGGGAGTTCTCGGGATTCCGCGCCAGGAGTTTTTCGATGGTCGCTTTCGCCTCGTCGAGCTTGCCCTGAGCCAAGAGGAGGTCGCCGATCCTCACGTCGGCGGCTGCCGACGAGGAGGCGATTGCCTGAGCCTTGCTGTACTGCGCGATCGCGTCCGCCGGCTTATTGCGGCTCACGTACAGGTCCCCGAGGGCAAGATAGGGCTCCCCGCGCCGCGGGAATACACGGATGGCGTCCTGCAGCACCTGCTCGGCCGCATCGAGGCGGCCGTGTCGCTCCAGGAAGGCGGCGAGCGCCAATCGGGCGTCTGGGTCGGATGAGGCGACGCGGACTCCCTGTGAGTAGGCATCTTCCGCCCTGGGGGCGTTCCCCTGGGCTTCGTAGAGGGCCCCGAGCAGCGCATACGCTCCCGGCGATCTTGGATCGAGCTTGAGCGCTTCCTCGACTTCCGTCAAGGCGGCCGCCAGGCTGCCCCGCCCGGCGAGGCTGCGCGCGAGCACGAGATGCGCATCTACGTTTCTAGGCTCTCGGCTGAGCACCAGCGCGGCTTGATCACCTGCCTCGGAGTACCGGCCGGAACGGGCGAAAACCTCCCCCATTTGCAGATGCGCATCGGAGTTGCCGGCATCCAGTTCGAGGCTCTTCGCAAGCGCCGCATAGGCCGCGCCGATCTCGCCCGCGCGGAGGTAGGCGAGGCCCAACTTGTAGTACACAGGAGCCGGTCGCGGAGTGAACTGGAGGGCGCTTCGAAAGTCGAGAATCGCTTCCGGATAGCGTCCGGCCGAGAGGGCGGCGTTCCCCCGGGTCCAGTACCGCGCCTGCCGCGCCTGAGGGCTTCGCTCCCTCGCGACCGCCCACACCGTGGCGACGAGAAGGGCACAGACGACAATGATTACGAGGCGCTTCGTGTTGCCTGGCCAGTGTAGCCGCATACGATCCGGTACTCCTCTCGGCGCCAGAAGTCGGCGCACCTTGCGTCCTTCTTAATGATCACCGGGGCAAAAGGCGCTCAAGATAGGGAAAAGCGGCTTGGGCGAACGCGACCTCCCGCCGGAGGGTTTGCTCTCCGCCGCCAATGATCGGCGTGTTTATCCGCACCAACGCTTCATCGCTCCTTCGCTGGGTGAGCGAGGTCCACGCGAGGAGGCTCACCGCCTGGAGCTCCTTCGCGGCTACCGCCCCATGTATCTGGTACCAGTAGAGCACGATCTGCTTTTCGTCTCCTTTCTCGATCAGGTTGCGGTTGACGGTAATCGTCCGGCCCGAGAGCCTGATCTGCTCGAGGCCTGAACGCGCAATGGACCAGCCCGCGCCTGGGAGACA
>JAPVSX010000169.1:0-21032 GCA_047519495.1 Armatimonadota bacterium | reverse complement strand
TAGTCATCGATGATGAGCTTGAGGATCTCTCGCCGTCGACCTTCCAGCTCCACCATCATCACGGGGCTCCTCGTTTAGCACTCGATAGCCTGGAGTGCTAACGCCTCGAGACAAGCCTAGCATCCCCGGAGGAAAACTTCAACTTATAAGGCCCTCCTGCGCCCTCCCTCCTGACGGTCCTCTGAAAGGCCCGCCGCACGCGCCCCCGGCACGTTTGGGCCCGCGCCGCAGGCAGGGGGAGCCCGGCCCTAGGCCCCGGCGGGGCGGCGGAGGGTGCCGAGCAGCGCCAGTTCTTTGACGCCCAGCACCCCGCACACGGCCAGGTACACCGCTCCGCCCGCGGCCAGCGCCGCGGCGAGCTCGGCCGCCGCCGCCCGAAAATGGGACGGGTCGAGGGCCGGCTGGAGGATCCACAGGACGCCGAGCACGGTGGCCGCCAGCGCCCCGGCCCCCACCGCGGTCTGCGCCGCGGTCGCGAGGATCGCCCGGCCGTCGAGCCCCCCGAGCCGGCGGCCGAGCAGCCAGAGGAGCCAGCCCACGTTGGTGATCGCGACGAGCGAGGTGGAGAGGGCGATCCCGGTGTGGCCCAGCCAGCGCATCAGGACGACGTCGCCGACCGCGTTCAGCAGGATCATGTAGAGCCCGACGCGCACCGGGGTCCGCGTGTCGTGCAGCGCGTAGTACGTCCGTGTCACGATGTAGTAGGCGGCGTAGGGGACGGTCCCTACGGCGAAGCCGACGAGCCCCAACGCCACCGCCGTGGTCGCGGCCGGCGCGAACGCCCCGCGCTGGAAGACCACCCGGACGATCAGCGGGCTCATCGCCAGCATCGCCGCGGTCACCGGCATCATCGTGAACAGGACGCCCCGGAGGCCGAGGGAGGTCGTCTCCCGCAATGCCTCCGGGCTGCGAGCGGCGGCGTGGCGGGCCAGCGTGGGAAACAGCGCCGTCGCGAGCGACACCGCGAAGATGCTGACCGGCGCCTGGACGAGCTGGAACGCGTAGTCGAGCACCGCGACGTAGTCGACGCCGGGCTGGGGCGGCAGGAATGATGCGAAGAACCGGTCGACGTTCGAGTTGATCTCGATCACGGCGAGCCCGAGCATCGCCGGCACCGCGAGCCGCCCCATCTCGCGGATCGCCGGATGCGTGAGATCGACCCGGGGGCTCCAGCGCAGCCCGGCGCGGTGCGCGGCCGGGAGCTGGACGAGAAACTGGGCGGCCCACCCGAGCAGGAAGCTGACGGCGACGCCGGCGATCCCGATCCGGTGGCTCAGGGGAAGCACGCCCATGATGATCACGACGTTGAAGACGAGCGGCGCCACCGCGGGGATCGTGAACTGCCGGTGGGCGTTGAGGTAGCCGGTCGCGAACCCCGAGAGCGCGAGGAAGACCATCGAGACGAACATCACGCGGGTCAGGCCGACCGCCGTCCCGAGCACCTCCGGATTGGTCCTGAGGTAGCCGGGCGCGGCGATCCGCACGAGCACGGGCGCCGTGAGCACGCCGGCGACGACCATGCCCAGGCCGATCAGCAGCACCAGATTGAGCATGCTGGTGGCGACCCGGCGCGTCTCCGCCTCGTCGCCCCGCATGAGGACCTGCGTCATCGCAGGGATGAAGACGATGCTCAGCGTACCGCCGAGGAAGAGGCGCTGGATGAAGAACGGCAGCGAGTACGCGATGACGAACGCCGACTTGACCGAGGTGGCCCCGAACAGCGCGGCGATGAGCACGTCGCGGACCAGACCGAGCGCCCGGCTCGCGACCGTCCCGACGGCGATCGTGCCGGCCGACTGCATCAGCCGGCCGCCCTCCGGCCGCAGCGACTCGGCCGGCCTCCGCCGTCCCGGCCATCCGCCGGGATCGACCTTCCCGAAGGATCCAAACCCCAAGAATCTGTTCCGCCGGAGCGCTACGGCGCGCCTCCCATGGAGCCGCCTTCCCCCAGGATCCACCCGTCCGCCGCGAGGATCGTCCTCAGCCGGGATCGACGCTGCCCAATGCTCAGGGCGTGCGCCGGTGCCCTCTCTCCGGCCGGCATCTCTCCGCCATTATAGCACAGGCCCTTCCGGCGACCCGACGCCCTGTGCTACAATGGACCGCGTCCTTACCGCGGAGGTGTTGGTGTGGCGAAGCGCACGAAGTCCGGCCTGAAGCGCAAGCGGCAGGCCGTCCGGCGGACAGCCCGAAACCAGGCGGTGCAGTCCAGGGTGAAGACGCTCGTGAAGAACGCCCGCGAGGCGGGCACGCCGGGATCCGAGGAGCTCCGCGCCGCCCTCCGGGCGCTCGACGCTGCGGCCCGCAAGGGCATTCTCCACCCGAACGCCGCCGCCCGCAGGAAGTCGCGGTTGATGCACCGCGTCGCGGCGCAGGGCCTGGTGCCCGGGCCTGGGCCCACGGCGTGAGCCAGTACGCGCGTGAGCCAGTGCGCTCCTGCTGCGTCCGCCTGCCCCCCCGCGCCCGAACCGGCCGGCGGTCAGGCCAGGCACAGCCGGGCGATCAAGGTCTCGATCGCCAGCCGCGGCGGCGCCGTCCCCGTCTTGATCATCGCATCGGTCTCCAGCAGCAGCTCCAGGATCGTCCCGACGTCGATGGCCCCAAACGCCGCGACCTGCTCCCGGTACCGGCTGTAGAGCCAGGCGCGCGTGCCGAGCACCGCGCGGACCTCGACGGGCGAGGCGCGGCGATCCACGAGCGCCTTTGTCCGGAGCAGCATGCGGAGCTGGTCCTCGAGCATGTACAGCACCCGGACCGGCGGCTCGCCCATCGAGAGCACGGTCCCGAGCAGCGCGAGTGCCCGATCGGCCTGCCGGCGGCCGACCGCGTCCATCAACTCGAACACCGTCACCTCGGCCACGTGGCTCGCGAGGTCCCGCACGTCGTCCGCGGTGATCGTCCCGCGGTTGCCCGTGTAGGCGGCGAGCTTGCCGATCTCGAGGCCGAGCTCCCGCAGCCCGCCCCCGACCAGCCCCACGAGGATCTCCGCCGCCTCCGGCGTGATCGTCTTCCTCTCCTGGCGGGCGCGGGCGCGCACCCAGCCCGGAAGGTCCTCGGGGTCGAGCCGGCCGCAGGGGATGACCCGGCCCATCCGCTGGAGAACTCCGTAGAGGCGCCGGCGCCGGTCCAGGCTGTCCGCGACGACGATCAGCGCGGATGGCGGCGGGCCGTGCTCGAGGTAGGCGGCGAGCGCGTCCTGGTCCGGCACCCTGAGCGCACCGCCGCGGCGGAGGACCACGACGCGGCGCGCGCCGAAGAATGGCAGCGTCTCGCACCGGGTGATGATGTCCTGGATCGGGACTTCCCCGGCGTCCACAACGTCCAGGTTGAGGGCGCGCTCCGGCTGGGGGAGCAGGTCGTCGAGGAGCGTCTGGAGCGCCTGGTCCGCCCGTACGTCCTCGTCGCCGAGGAGGAGGTAGACTTGAGGGGCGCCCCGCCGGACCGCCGGTGGCGCGGGCGTAGGGTCGCGCCCGGGGGGGCCTCCGCGGGTGCCGGCGGCAGGGCGGCGGGACCGCGGAGGCGTCATGCGCCGGTCACCTCGCGCTGCATGGATTTGATGATAGCACATCTCGTGGGGACACCTGCTCGTCGAACATCCCACGGCGGGTGCGGCCGGATGCCGTCCCGAATCAGCACGAGACTGCGCCGCCTTGGTGGAAGGAACCGAGCGGCTTTGCCTGAAGAAAGCCTGGTGCACGATTCAACCGGAGGATGGAACTGATGCGGGTGGGGCGCGCGGCCTTCTTGGCCGTGCTCGCGATCGCCGCGGTCCTCGTCTCTCCGATCGCAGGCGGCGCACAGTCAGACGGCTTCCGGCCGGTTCAGGACCCTCGCGATCGTTTCACGATCGGCATTCCGGCGACGTGGGAGGTTCGGACGTCAACCGGCGACCCGGCGGTCGAGGCGACGTCGCCCGCGCCCGCGGGAGAGCTCCCGGACAGCCTCGACGTCATCGTGAGGGATCTGCCCTGGCCCATCTCCCCCGAGGCGTGCGTCCAGAGGGCCGAGCAGGTGATGCGGCTGCTAGGCACCGGCTACACAACCGTGGACAAGCACCCCGACGAGATCGGCGGCCTCCAGGCGTACTCCCACGCGTACACCTGGCGCACGCGCGCAGGCGTGGTCCGCCGGAGCTATCAGGTGTGCGCGACCCTCAGCCGAAGGGCGTTCATCCTGATCGGCAGCACGACCGACACCCCCGCGCGGGTCCGCGAACGGATGCCCACCCTCGAGCGGATCATGGACACGTTTCGTCCCAAGGGCGCCCCGCCCGCCGCGCCGGAGCACAGCCGGCCGGAGCCCGGCCAGTGGGGAAACCGGTAGGCACACGTTTCCCCTTCAGTCCTCCGCGCATCGTGACCTGAGCGATACGTCTCTCGGGTAGAGCAAGAACAGGCTCGACCCGGGAGGTGCACCCTCATGCGGTGGCGTCTCGCCCTCGTCCAGGCCGGCGGCCTTGCCGGCCTGGCTGCTCTCGCATGGGGGCTCTCCTGCGTGTGGGGGGGCCTCCCCGGGCCGCCGGCCCACGCGGACGTCATTCTGCTGCCTGCCGGCACGTTCGAGATCGTCCCCGGCGACTCGTCGGTAACGTTCTTCGTCCCGGACAACCGGGGCGGGTTCACCGGGCACACCACGCGGATCACCGGCCGCGTGACCGTGGAGCCCCAGGCCGGCGGTGAGGTCTACACGGCCCGGGTGGCGGCCGCGATCGACGCCCGCAGCATCACGACGGACAACGTGCTGCGCGACCCGGCGATGCGGGCGGCGTACCTGCGCACGGACGAGTTCCCCACGATCACCTTCACCGGCACCGCGACCGCGCGCCCCGGGCTCGGCATCCACCCGTTCCTCACGGCGGTCGCCGGACAGCTGACGATCCGACACGTCACGCGGGACGAGACATTCTCGGCCACGGTGACCGCGCTCGCGCGTGAGTACCTCGCGGACGTCTCAACGACCGTCCGGATGGCCGACTACGGGATCCCCTATCCCCGCGCGTTCATCTTTGTCGCGCGCGACCCCGTCACGGTGAAGCTCCACATCCGCGCGCGGCAACCCTAATCTCCCTTCTCCTCGTCGTGCCGGCGCGAGGCGATCTCCTCCGCGATGCGCTCGATGAACGCGGCGAGCGGCTGGCTCCCTTCGTCGCCCCGGGCGCGGCTGCGCACGGAGACCGCCTGCTGCTTCTCTTCCCGGTCGCCGACGACCAGCATGTACGGCAGCTTCATCAGCTGCGCTTCCCGGATCTTGTGGCCCGTGCGCTCGCTGCTGGCGTCCACCTCGACGCGCACCCCCCGCTGCCGCAGCGCATCCTGCACCCGGCGGGCGTACGCCAGGTGCCGGTCGGCGATCGGCAGCACGCGCACCTGCTCGGGAGCCAGCCACAGCGGGAACGCGCCGGCGTACGCCTCGATCAGGAACGCCATCATCCGCTCCAGCGTGCTGATCACGCCCCGGTGAATCATCACCGGGCGGTGCGGCTGGCTATCCTCCCCGACGTACTCGAGGCCAAAGCGCTCCGGGAGGTAGAAGTCGATCTGGACCGTCGAGATCGTCTCGTCTTTCCCGAGCACGTTCGGGACCTGGACATCGAGCTTGGGCCCGTAGAACGCCGCCTCGCCCGGGGCCTCGACGTACTCGAGGCCGAGGCGCTGCATCGCCCCCCGGAGCTCCCCCTCCGCGTGGTCCCACATCGCGTCGTTCTGGACAAACTTTGTGCGGTCCCGCGGGTCCCGGAACGACAGCCGGTACCAGAAGTCCCGCAGCCCCAGGTCCTGGTACGCCCGCTGGATCAACCGGACGACCGCGATGAACTCGTCCATCAACTGGTCGGGCCGGCAGAAGATGTGGGCGTCGTTCAGCGTCATCGCGCGCACCCGGGCCAGCCCGGACAGCACCCCGGAGCGCTCGTACCGGTACATCGTCCCAAGCTCGGCGATCCGCACGGGCAGGTCGCGGTAGCTGTGCTGCCCGTGCTTGTAGATCATGATATGGTGCGGGCAGTTCATCGGGCGCAGCACGAGCTCTTCGCCGTCCACCCGCATCGGCGGGTACATGTTCTCCCGGTAGTGATCCCAGTGCCCGCTGATCTTGTAGAGCTCCACGCTCGCCAGGTCGGGCGTGTGGACGTGCTGGTAGCCGAGGCTCTCCTCGAGGTCGATGATGTACCGCTCGAGGAGGCGGCGCACCGTCGCCCCGCGCGGGAGCCAGAGCGGCAGGCCCTGCCCCACCTCCTCGGCCGACGCGAACAGGCTGAGTTCCCGTCCGAGCTTGCGGTGATCGCGGCGCTTCGCCTCCTCCAGGCGGGCCACGTACGCATCGAGCTCCGCCTGCGAGGGAAAGGAGATCCCGTAGATGCGCTGGAGCATCTCCCGGTGCTCGTCACCGCGCCAGTACGCGCCGGACGTGCTGAGCAGCCGGACCGCCTTGATCAGCCCCGTGGACGGCAGGTGCGGCCCCCGGCACATGTCCTGGAAGCCGTCCTGCCGGTAGAAGCTGACCGGGTCGTCCGGAATCCCCTCCAGCAGCTCACCCTTGTACTTCTCCCCCGAGGCCGCGAACAGCCGGGCCGCCTCGCCGCGGCGCACCGCGATGCGCTCGATCGGCTGGTTGCGCGCCGCGAGCTCGCGCATTTTGGCCTCGATCTGCCCGAGATCCTCGGGCGTGAACGGCCGCCCGATATCGAAGTCGTAGTAGAACCCGTCCTCGATCGGCGGCCCGATCGCAAGCCGGGCCTGGGGGAACAGCGCCTTGACGGCCTGGGCCATCAGGTGGGCCGTGCTGTGCCAGTACACCGACCGGCCCCCCGGATCGGCAAACGTCAGCCACTCCACGGCCGCGTCGCCTTCGAGGCGCGAGGCGAGGTCCCGCTCCTGGCCGTTGACCCGGGCCGCCAGCGCGCCGCGCGCTCCCAGGTCGTGCGCGACTTCCGCCAGCGTAACGCCGGGGGGATACGCGCGAGCTGTCCCATCGGGGAGCCTCACTGTGACCTGGTCCATGACCATCCCTCCTGCCCGCCTCCGCCGGGGGGCGCTCACGCCGGACTCCGCGCCGGGGGAAAACCAAAAACCCCCGTCCCATGGGACGGGGGTCACCGCGGTTCCACCCACATTCCCTCCAGCTTTCCGGACCCAGGCCACCGCGGCACATAGACCCCGCGCAAGGATCCCGAACCCTGGAGGACTCTCCGGCGCGCGCTTACGGGCGCACCCGGCAGGCTTCGCGGTGTTGAGGTCCGCCTGCAGCTCCGGGGTGGTCTTCCGCCCGGCGCCCGGGCGGGGCTTTCAGCCTGTGACCCCGCCTCTCTCTCGGCCGCCGTCCGGCGTACTCGCCCCCGTCATCGCCGGGCCAGCTTTACATGATTATAGCATGTTGCAGCATAGTGTAGGGGAGCAAAGGACTGCTTCCCGGCCCGCCGAATAAAGGAGGGGCCTGCTACATTTACTTCAAGAACCACGGGGGGAGGGGAACGCATGGCCAAACCGCCGAGGTCTTCACGCAGCGCCGCACTTGCGCTCGTGGTCACGGTGACCCTGGTCGCCGGGGTACTGGTCGTCCCCGGTTCGCTGACGGGGTGGGCGGCCGGCCCCAGCACCTTTATCTGGGGCAAATCCGGGGACGCGGATACGCTCGACGGCCCGGTGAGCACGAACGGAGAAACCGCGGAGGTCACGACCCAGATCTTCAATTTGCTCGTCCGGGCGAAGCCGGGGCAGACCGACATCGAGCCCGACCTGGCGACGAGCTGGTCGGTCTCCCCGGACGGCCTCGTCTGGACTTTCAATCTGCGCCAGGGCGTCACCTTCCACGACGGCACCCCGTGGAACGCCGAGGCGGCCAAGTTCAACTTCGACCGGTGGTCCGACCCCAAGAACCCGTACCGGGCGAAGGGGACAGATTTCGAGTACTGGGGGAACTTCCTGGTCGACACCTTCAAAGAAGCCCGGGTCGTGGACCCGTACACGTTCCAGATCGTCGTGAAGGAGCCCAACGCCCCCCTCGTCTACAACCTGTCGATCATCACCTTCGACTTCGCGAGCCCCGCATCGCTCAAGAAGTACGGCGGCCAGGGCGCCGGCCAGAACCCGGTCGGGACCGGCCCGTACAAGTTTGTGGAGTGGGTCCGCGACGACCATGTCACCATGGTCGCAAACCCCTCCTTCTTCCGGAAGGGCCTTCCGAAGACTCAGCGGCTGATCATGCGGGTGCTCAAGGACAACGCCGCCCGGTTCCTCGCGCTCAAGTCGGGCGAGATCCACGCCATGGAGCAGCCTAACCCGGACGACGTGAAGGCGGCGATGAGCGATCCGAACCTCAAGGTAGGCTACCGGCCGCCGTTCAACGTCGGGTGGCTCAGGTTCAACCTGCACTACCCGCTGTTCCAGGATCACCGGATCCGCGAGGCGGTGGCGCTTGCGATCAACAAGAAGCCGATCGTGGACGCGCTGTACGGCGGATACGGGCAGGTGGCCAACCAGCTCATGGCTCCGGTCATGTGGGGGCGGAGCGCGCGCGTCAAAGAGTATGCCTACGATCCGGCGCGGGCCAAGCAGCTCCTGGCCGAGGCGAAGTATCCGAATGGGTTCTCGTTCAACTTCTGGTACATCCCCGTGAGCCGCCCCTACTTCCCGAACGGCAAGGAGATCGGCACGGCCGTCGCAAGCGACCTCGCCAAGGTCGGGATCCGGGCCAATCTGCAGACCGAGGACTGGGCCGCGTACCTCAAAGACCGCAGCGAGACGAACAAGTTCCCGATGTTCATGATCGGGTGGATTGGGGACGACGGGGATCCCGACGACTGGCTCGGGACCTTCTACGCGAAGCACGATCCGAACAGCGCGTACTACTCGTACAACAACCCCACCGTCCTCTCGCTGGTCGCCAAGGCACGGACCCTGACCACTCAGGCGGAACGGGCCAAGTTGTACGCGCAGATCTCAGAGATCGCCACCGACGACGTCCGAGATGTGCCCCTCGCATACGCGAAGGTGCCACTGCTGATGCGCAGCAACGTCGAAGGGCTCGTGGGACAGCCGGACGCCAACGAGTACATGGAGACGGTCTGGCTGAAGTAGGTCACACAGGGGCTTGTCCGGTGGGGGGTGGAGGCTGAGCCTTCCACCCCCGCCTAACTCTGCCACGCCATGGGCCGGTACATCCTGCGCCGCGCGGTCGCGCTCGTTCCCATCCTCCTGGGGGTGTCCGCGGCCGCGTTCCTCCTCATCCACCTCATCCCCGGGGATCCCGCGATCGCCTACCTGGGCGAGCGCGCGACGCCCGAATCCATCACGCGGCTGCATCACGAGTTCGGGCTCGACCAGCCGCTGCCGGTGCAGTACGCCGTCTACCTGTGGCACGCGGTGCGGGGAGACTTCGGGGAGTCGCTGGACAGCCACCGGCAGGTCATCGCGGAATTCCTGCCGCGGTTCCCGGCGACGATCGAGCTCTCGCTGGGGGCGATCACGGTGGCCCTCGTGGTCGGGATCCCGATCGGCCTCGTCTCTGCCTCGCGGCCCAACTCGATCTTCGACCGCCTGGGGATGGCGGTGGCGCTGACCGGCGTCTCGCTGCCGGTCTTCTGGCTCGGGCTGATGCTCGTGTACATCTTCAGCGTGTACGTGCACCTCCTACCCACATCCGGCCGGCTCGACGTGAACCTCTCCCTGACCCCGATTACGCGGATCGACGTGCTGGATGCGTTGTTCGCGGGCAACTTCGCCGCGGTGGGCGACGTGCTGCGCCACCTGATCCTGCCCAGCATCACGCTCTCGAGCTTCTCCACGGCGATCATCGCCCGGATGACGCGGGCGGCGATGCTGGACGCGCTGCACCAGGACTACATCCGCACGGCGTACGCGAAGGGCCTGGCCGGCAAAGCCGTGATCATCGGCCACGGCCTGCGCAACGCGCTCCTGCCGGTGATCACGGTGATCGGCCTCCAGGTGGGATCGCTCCTCACCGGGGCGATCCTCACCGAGACGATCTTCTCCTGGCCCGGCGTGGGGCGGTTCATGTACGACTCGATCCTGTTCCGGGACTACCCGGTGATCCTGGGGGGCATCCTGCTCTTCTCGGTCGTGTTCGTCCTGGTGAACCTCCTGGTGGACGTCCTCTATGCTTTCCTCGACCCCCGAATCCGCTACGCCTAGCCCGACAGGATCGGCGGGCGGCAGCCCCGCAGGGCGGGCGTCCGATAGGACCGCAGGGCGGGCGCCCGATAGGGCCGCAGGACGGGCGCCCGGCATGACCGCCGACTGGCCGGGTGCGCGGCGGGCCGCCGGCCGGTCGGCGTGGCGCCTGGCGGGCCGCCGCTTCTGGCGCAACGCGAACGCGCGGACCGGCTTCTTCATGATCGTGTTTTTCGCGGTGATCGCGGTGTTCGCGCCCAAGATCGCGCCCGAAGGCTTCGACCAGGAGACCCTGCTGAACCGCCTCAAGCCGCCCTCGGCCGCGCACTGGTTCGGCACCGATACCCTGGGGCGGGACGTGTACAGCCGGGTGCTCTACGGGGCGCGCATCTCGATGACCGTCGGGCTCGTTGCGGTCTCCGGGGCACTCGGGACGGGCGCGCTCCTCGGCACCGCGGCCGGGTATCTGGGGGGACGGATCGACGGGTTGATCATGCGCATCATGGACGTCATGCTGGCCTTTCCGTCCGTGATCCTGGCGATCGGCATCGTCGCGTTACGCGGCCCCGGCCTCAACAACACGATCCTGGCCGTGAGCGTGGTGAACATTCCCGTCTACGCGCGCGTCGCGCGGGCGTCCACGCTTGCGATCAAGGAGCAGGAGTACGTCACCGCAGCGCGGGCGATGGGCGCGCGGGCGTGGCGGATCCTGCTGCGGGCGATCCTCCCGAACGCGGCCTCCCCGCTCGTCGTCCAGGCGACCCTGGGGGTGGCCGGGGCGATCCTCGACGCGGCGGCGCTCGGCTTTCTCGGGCTGGGCGCCCAGCCGCCGACCCCCGAGTGGGGCTCCATGCTGAGCGACAGCTACCAGTACCTCCTCACCGCGTTCTGGGCCGCCCTCGCCCCCGGGACCGCTATCGGCCTCGTGGTCCTGAGCTTCAACCTGGCCGGCGACGGCCTCCACGACGCGCTCGATCCGCGCCTCACGAGCACCCTGTAGACGTTCCGGGCTCTCAGCGGTTTCAGCCGCTCAGCGCCGCAACCGCCGTTACCTCGCGGCCACGCCCGCCAGGCACGCGGTGAGCACGCGCTCCGCGGCCTCTTCACCCGACCGGATGCAGTCGGGAATGCCCACGCCATGATAGGCGCTGCCGGCGAGGGCGAGCGCATCGTGCCGGGCCGCTCGTGCCTCGATCGAGGCCACACGGTCGAGGTGGCCGACCAGGTACTGCGGCATCGCCGCGGGATGGCGGTGGACGCGCACCAGATGCGGCGCGCCCGCGATCCCGAGGAGCGCCGCGAGGTCGCGCGCGGCCGTCTCCGCGAGCGCGCGGTCATCTCGGTCCAGGATCCCCCGATGGAGCGCGCCGCCGAGAAACGCGCGGAGGAGTACCTGGCCTTCGGGGGCGCGCCCGGCGAACTTCGCGCTCGAGAACGTGCAGGCGAGCACCGGGCGACGGGCGGCCGCGGGCGCGACGAACCCGAAGCCGTCGAGCGGATGGGCGATCTGCTCGCGCCGGTACGCGAACGTGACGGCGGCCGACGACGCATAGGGAATCGCACCCAGCAGGGACGACAGGCCGGCGTCGAGGGCGGCCAGCAGGCGGGCGGCGTGGTGCGCCTCGGCCGCGACGATCACGCCGTCGGCCGGCAGCGAGGCCCCGCTGTCCAGCCGGACGCGGTACCGGCCCCCCTCCGGGGCCGCGGCGCCTCTGGATTCGAGCGCCAGCACCCGCGCCCCGGTAAGGACGGCCGAGGCCGGCAGGCGCGCGGCGAGCGCCTGGACCAGCGCCTCCATGCCGTCTACGGGAGCCACGAAGAGGCTCCATCGGGGTCCACTGGCCCCGCCGCCGACCTGGTTGGCTGCTTTCGCTCCGACCGTGCCTCGCGATGCGGTCTGCTGGTCCCTCCTGGTGCGTCGGAGTCCCCGGATCACGCTCCCGTATCGCCGCTCGAGTTCGAGGAAGCGGGGCATCGTCGCCGCCAGGCTGAGCGTCTCCGGATCCGCGGTGTAGATGCCGGCGACCATCGGCTGGGCGACGCGCTCGAGGACCTCGCGCCCCAGCCGGCGGGTGACGAACCTCGCCAGGCTTTCGTCGCCGTCTGAGGGGCGGCGCGGGAGGAGGAGGTCCATCGCCATCCGCGCCTTGCCGCGCCACGAGAAGAGGCCCGACCACAGGACCGGCCCGAGCCGCGTGGGGGCGAGGAGCATAAACCCCTCCGGGAGCGGGTGGAGCCGGCCCCCGTGGACGACGAACGTCCGGCGGTGCGCCGGCTGCGTGCCGGTCAGGTTGGGGGTCAGGCCGAGCCGCGCGCACAGGTCGAGCCCCCAGGGCTTCTCTGTCAGAAACGCGTCCGGTCCCGCCTCGATCAGATACCCGCCCGCGTGTTCCGTCGCGACGGTGCCGCCGAGCCGGGGCCGGGCCTCGCACAGCACGACCTCGACCGGAATCCCTCGCTCCGTCCCGAGCTCGAGCAGACGGTGGGCCGCCGTGAGCCCGGCGACGCCGCCGCCCACAACGACGATCCGAACGGGCTTCCCCGGCCCCCCGCCCACGTTCGCTTACGCCCCTCCGGCCCCGCGGGCCGCGCGCGTGCGGACGAGGTCCCCCAGCATGCGGATGAACGCGGGGTGATCCATCACGGTGCCGGCCCGGTGGAATGCCACGCCGGCGCGCCGGGCCGTCTCCCGGGCCTCGATATCCAGGTCGTACAGCACCTCGATGTGGTCGGACACGAACCCGATCGGCACCAGGACGACCGTACGCCCGGCGTGGGCAGCCGGGCCGTGGATGACCGCGTGCACGTCGGGCTCGAGCCAGGGCTCGCGGGGATCGCCGCTGCGGCTCTGGTACGCCACAGACCACCGCTCCCCGCGGAGCCGCTCCGCAACCAGGCGGGCCGACGCCCTAACCTGCGCGACGTAGGGAGACCGGTCCGCCATCGCGACCGGGATGCTGTGCGCCGTAAAGACGAGCGCGGCGTCGCGCCGGAGGTCCGGGGCCACATCCGCGAGTGCCGCGGCGACCCGGTCCGCCTGGGCCTCGATAAACCCGGGATGGTCAAACCAGGGAGCCAGGTAGTCCACCTCCGGCGCGCCCGCGCCCACGCGCGCCCGCGCCTCCGTGACGTCCTCCTGGTACTGCTCCCAACTGGCGTAGCTCTGGTGGGGGGCCATGATGATCCCGAGGGCCCGCCCGACTCCCGCGTCGCGCATCCGCGCGAGCGCCTCGGCGAGGTAGGGGGTCCAGTTGCGCATGCCGACGAAGACCGGCAGCGGCAGGCCGTGCGCGCGGAGGTCGGCCTCCAGGGCGGCCGCCTGCCGCCGGGTCAGCTCCGTAAGGGGCGAGTGGCCGCCGAACAGCTCGTAGTGGTGGGCGACCGCCTCGACGCGCTCCGGCGGGACGCGCCGGCCGCGCAGGACGTTGGCGAGGTACGGGCGGACATCCTCGAGCCGGTCCGGGCCCCCGTAGGCGATCAGCAGCACCGCCCCGTAGGGCGCCGCCATCGAGTGACTCATCGCGATTGTCGGCCTCTCATGACCCCACACAGACGTGGACACGCGGCCGTGGCCCCAGGCAAATTGTCGACCCTGGCACGCTTGTCCGCGGCCGGATTCCGCACCATCGCCACTTCCCAGCCGAGGCACCGCAGGCCGCGTATGTGCCCGGGTGGCTCTACCTTCGGCTCATCTCGTGGACCGCCTCGACCATCGCTGCCGCGTGCTCCCAGGGCGTGTCCGGCAGGACGCCGTGGCCGAGGTTGAAGACGTGGCCGGGGCGGCCCGCCGCCGCGTCGAGGACCCGGCGGACGCCCCGCCGGATCTCCTCCGGCGTCGTGCACAGCAGCGCCGGATCGAGGTTGCCCTGCACCCCCACCCCGTCCCCCACCCGGCGCCATGCCTCGCCGAGGTCCACGCGCCAGTCCAATCCGATCACGTCTCCGCCCGCCTCACGCATCAGCTCGAGCAGGCCCGCGGTGCCCGTCCCGAAGTGGATCACCGGGACACCCCCGGTGAGGGCCGCGATCACCCGGCGGGTGTGCGGCAGGACGAACCGCCGGTAGTCATCAGGGGACAGGCAGCCGATCCAGCTGTCGAAGAGCTGCACCGCGTCCGCGCCGGCGGCGATCTGGCCGTTCAAGTAGCGGGCCGTCAGGCGCGCGAGCCGGTCCATGAGCGCCGCCCAGGCCGCCGGGTCGGCGCGCATCAGGCGCTTCGTCTCCAGAAAATCGTGCGAGGGACGGCCCTCGACGAGGTACGACGCGACCGTGAACGGCGCGCCGGCGAACCCGATCAGCGGCACGCGCCCGGCGAGCGCCCGCTTGGCCAGGCGGATCGCCTCGAACACGAACGGGACGCCCTCGGCGGGATCCACATCCCGCAGCCGGGCGACGTCTTCCCGCGTCCGGACCGGCCGGTGGATCACCGGCCCATCGCCCTTCACGAACGCGAGGCCCAGGCCCATCGGCTCGGTCACGAGGAGGATGTCGGCGAAGATGATCGCCGCGTCCACGCCGAGCTTCTCGACCGCGAGCACGGTCACCTCGGCCGCGGCCTCGGGCGTCTTGCACAGGTCGAGCAGGCTCAGCCGCGCGCGCACGGCGCGGTACGCCGGCAGGTACCGCCCGGCCTGGCGCATCAGCCAGACGGGCGTGTATGCGGTGGGCTGCCGGCGGCAGGCGAGGAGAAACGGGTGCGAGTCCCTTGAATCCACTCCCCTAGTATAACTCCTGTCGGCGCTCCGGACGCAGGACGCAGCCCAGAAACGCCCGCAGGCACCCGGCCCAACCGAAGAGAACCCCACCATCAGAGAACTCGTTGGAGGGGGAGACATGGCGCGCCGCCGTCCGACCACGGGCCCTGTCGCGGAGGGCACGCTCCTGTGGGAGCCGTCCGCGGAGGACCGGGTCCGCGCGCGCATGACGCGATACCTGGCCTGGCTCAGGACGGTGAAGGGCCTCGCGTTCGACTCGTACGACGACCTCTGGCGCTGGTCGGTGACGGACCTCGAGGGGTTCTGGGCGACGATCTGGGAGTTCCTCGAGATCAAGGCTCACACGCCGTACACCCGGATCCTTGCCGACCGCCGCGTGTTCGGCGCCAGGTGGTGTCCGGGCGCCGAGCTCAACTACGCGGAGCACGCGCTGCGCCGCCGGGACGAGCACCCGGCCGTCCTCTTCCGCTCCGAAGACCGCCCGCCGGTCACCCTCACCCACGCCGACCTCTACCGCCAGGTCGCGGCCGTCGCCGCGGCGCTCAGGCGCCTGGGCGTCCGGCGCGGGGACCGCGTCGTCGCCTGCATGCCGAACATTCCGGAGGCGCTCGTCGCATCGCTCGCCGCGGCGAGCCTCGGGGCGGTCTGGTCGAGCTGCCCGCCGGAGTTCGGCATCCGCAGCGTGGTGGATCGCTTCCGGCAGATCGAGCCCCGGGTGCTCTTCGCGGTGGACGGCTACCGCTACGGCGGCAAGGCGTTCGACCGGACGGACGCGGTCGCGGAGATCCAGCGCCGGCTCCCGACGCTGGAGACGACGGTGCTGCTGCCGTACCTCACGGACGCGCCCGCGGCCGGACGCGCGCGAAACGTACACTGGTGGCAGGACCTCCTCGCGGGGCCGGCGGCGCCCGACCTCACGTTCGAGCCGGTCCCGTTCGACCACCCCCTCTGGGTCCTGTACTCGTCGGGGACGACCGGCGTCCCCAAGGCGATCGTCCACGGCCACGGCGGTGTGCTGCTGGAGCATCTGAAGTGCCTCGCATTGCACATGGACCTGGGCCCGGAGGACCGGTTCTTCTGGTTCACGACGACCGGGTGGATGATGTGGAACTTCCTGATCAGCGGGCTCCTCGTCGGCGCCGCGATCATCCTGTACGACGGGAGCCCGGCCTACCCGGACATCCGGGCGCTGTGGCGGCTCGCGGAAGAGACGGGCATGACGTACTTCGGCACGAGCGCGCCCTACATTCTCGGGTGCATGAAGGCGGGAATCGCGCCGGGCCGGGACTTCGACCTCCGCCGGCTGCGCGGCCTCGGCTCGACGGGCGCCCCGCTCCCCCCCGATGGGTTCCAGTGGGTGTACGAGCAGGTCCACAACGACCTGCTCCTCGGCTCGGTCAGCGGCGGCACCGACATCTGCACGGCGTTCGTGCTGTCGTGTCCGCTCCTCCCGGTGCGGGCCGGCGAGATCCAGTGCCGCGGGCTGGGGGCCAAGGTCGAGGCGTTCGACGAGCAGGGCCGGTCCGTGATCGGCGAGGTCGGCGAGCTCGTCATCACCGAGCCGATGCCGTCAATGCCGCTGTTTTTCTGGGACGACCCCGAGAGGCGCCGGTACCAGGCGAGTTACTTCGAGATGTATCCCGGGGTGTGGCGGCACGGCGACTGGATCAAGATCACCCCACACGGAAGCTGCGTCATCTACGGCCGGTCGGACTCCACCCTCAACCGGGGCGGCGTCCGGATCGGCACGAGCGAGTTCTACCGGGTCGTCGAGGAGATGCCGGAGGTCCTGGACTGCCTGGTCGTGGATACCGGGCAGCTGGGCCGCGAGGGCCGGCTGCTGCTCTTCGTGGTCCTCCGCGAACGCACCCCGCTCGACAACGCCCTGCGCTCGCGTATCAAGCAGAAGCTGCGCGAGGAACTGTCCCCCCGTCACTCGCCGGACGAGATCTACGCGATCGCGGAGGTTCCCCGGACCATCAACGGGAAGAAGCTCGAGGTCCCGGTCAAGCGGATCCTGGGCGGGGCGCCGCCCGAGCAGGCCGTCAGCGCGGACGCGATGAGCAACCCCCAGACGCTCCGCTTCTTTGTCGAGCTCGCCCGGCAGATGGCCGGGCCGGACTGACCGGCCCCCACCGCAGAGGCGCCCCCTCCCCCGGCTCTCCGGTCCGCTCGGAGGTCTGAGGTGTGAGTCTGTTCACACTCCCCGCGTGGCGCGCGCCACAGCGGCCATCCTTACGCCCGGCTACCCTGGGGGTAGATCCGAGGGCGCGGGCGGCCTGAGCCGAGCCGGCCGGGGGTGATCGAGATGAGCGACTATTACTTTCTCGAAAGAATGGCGTACGAGCGGATCGCGGAGTGCCGGTCGATCGCCCGCGAGATCCGTAACGCGGCGGAGGCTGAGCGGGCGCGCCGCGACAAGAGGCGGGCCGGGGACCAGACCTGGTATGCATGGCTCGTGCGGCTGCCGGTGCTGAGGCAGAAGCTCCACCACGCGCCGGCGGCCGACGCCGAATCGGGCGCCCGGTAGCCGCGGGCGTCCGGCCGTCAGGCGCCGGCGCGTGCGCCTTCGCGAAGGACCGCCAGCACCTGGTCGACGAGCATCACGTCGGCGTACTTCATGTGCATGTCGAGGAGCGCCACCCGGTGCGACAGCTGCAACCGGTCGGCGCAGGCGTCCGCGGCGACCACCGCGTTGTAATTGTAGGACATCGCGTCGACGACCGTCGCCCGGACACACCCGCTCGTCGTGATCCCGCACACGACCAGGCTGTCCACGCCGGCGCCGGTAAGAAACGACACGAGCGGGGTGCCGAAGAAGGCGCTCGGGTACCGCTTCAACAAGACCACTTCGTCTCACCTCGCCGTGAAAAGACTGTGAGCCATCGTCTCGGCGGCGATCGGGACCGGCCGGGCGCCTACGGCAGCGCGGCCACAATCTTCTTGTATTCGTCCTCCGTAAAGGCCCGGAGCGTCTCGGTGCGGATGAAGCCGCGCGCCGCCGCGCCGAGGGCGCCTTGCGCCGCGGCATCATCATTGGGCGCCTCGACGATGATGACAGCGTCATACCGGCCCATCACGAGATAGAACGCCTTGATCTCCCCGCCCCTCGCGCGGGCCCCCTGCTTCGCCTCCGCGACCCTCGCCGGCCCGCCCTTGATCTGCTCGGCACCCTTCTGGGTAAACTTGGCCAGCATGATATACGTGGGCATTGCTCTCCCCCTTCACGGCTTGGTGTAGTGCTGGACTGCCGCTAACAGCGACACGCCGGTACGGAAGCTCCGCAAAGCGCACGCGACGGGCGATGCCGGCCGGGGTGGTCTCCCGGCTTGAATACGGCGCTCCTGTTCGGTTTCCTGCCGGACCGCTCACTGGAATCCCTGCGCGCGTCTCTAGACGATGCGCTCGACGCGAAGGGCGGGCAGCAGGGGCGTGTACAGGCAGGCGCCACGGGGGTCCGCAGGGGCCGGCGGGAGATCTTGAACCTCGGGAACCCGAGAAGCGTTAGACGCGGACGAGGGAGACGGCGCGCGCGAACAGCCTAGTGCAGGGTGCCGTTGGGATGTTTCCCGTACGGGGTCTTGGGACGCGCCATGTCCGGACGATCCAGGGGCAGTTCGGCGGTGATCCGCGCGCCATCGCGCCCCCGGGGCTCCAACCCCGCCCCGCCGTCCTCGCCTCCGGCCGCGGCAAACGCCAGCGCCGGCGTCCGGCTGAGCGCCCGCGTGATCTCGCCGCGCGAGTCCTCGGACCGCACCAGCGCAAGCAGCGCCGCCGCCACCCCGGGATCAAACTGCGTCCCCGCCCCGGCGGCGATCTGGGCGAGCACCGCCTCGTGGGTCATCGCCGGACGGTACGGACGCACCCCGAGCATCGCATCGAAGCTGTCGGCCACCGTGATGATGCGCGCCCCCAGCGGAATCGCCTCGCCCCCCAACCCCTCGGGATATCCCTGCCCATCATACCGCTCGTGATGGTAGCGGACGCACCGGGCCACCGCTCCCAGACCCGGCAGCCGCTGGATGATGTCGGCGCCGATGGCCGGATGCCGCCGCATCACCAGCCACTCATCCTCGGAGAGGGGCCCGGGCTTCTCCTCCAGATCCTTGTGGAGCGCCGTCTTGCCCAGATCGTGCAGCTTGGCGGCGATCGCCACCTCTTCCACCTCGTCCTGCGGCAGGCCCAGCTGCCGGGCCAGGCGCTCCGCCCACCACGACACGCGCTCGGAGTGCTCGGCGGTGTGCGGGGAGCGGCGCTCGGCGAACTCGACGAGGGCGGCGAGGGCGGCACTGACCTGCCGGAGCTGGAACCGCGACAGGTGGGAGAGAATCCGCTGCACGAGAGCCACACCAAAGACGACCGGAAGAACGAGCGCCGGATGAACGACAACCAGGCTGGCCACCACGGCCCCCAGGAAGAGCGAGACCGCGTACTCGAGCCCGGCTTCACGGAGGCCCCGCATCCACAGGTCCCACGTCCACGTCCGCTTCCGCAGCGCAGCCCATGTGGTCACGATCCAGGTATTGACCAACATGTAGACCGCGCCCGCGGCGGCGACAGGAAGCCAGGCCATCGCGGGGTATGCGCCCACGTCGCTTTGCGTCCGGAGATAGAACGCGGCAGCGAGGGTCCAGGTCACCAGGTACTGCATCTGGTTGAAGAGGATGGTCGACGGCGTCAGACGAGATCCCCGGCCCCGCCGTATGACCTGAGCAATCAGCATGCCGCCGAACGCGAGCGGGAGCGCCTCGCGCGGGGGGAAGACCAGCAGGGCGGCGAAGGCGGCTCCGCTTCCCAGGCTCAGGTAGACCTTGTGGCCAAGCGGGATCGGGAACACTCCGGCCAGCGCGATCAGGGCGATCGCCACGGCCGCGACTGCGCCACCCGCCGGGCCCGTGAGCGATGGGCTGGGCGCGTCCGCCGGCGGCAGGGCGAGGGTGTGCGTCACCAACACCGCCGCCGCGGCGAGAATCGCGAGCTCGAACCCGCGGCTCGCCGCGGATTCCCCGGTGAACAGGCTGGACGAACTGGACGAAGTCGTCATCACCATCGTATCCGATGGCACCCGATCCGGCGGCCCAACCGTTGATTCCCTCGTCGATCCGGCCTGCGCGCTCGCGAACGGCCACCAGGCAGCCAGCGGCAGAACGTACCGGCGCGCCCCCTCCCGGATCCGGGGTTCGCGTCGCTTAGACGAGCGCCGCTGCCAGCTCATGAGCGCTAACGATCGTCACGCTCAGGATCCATACTCAACTCATCACTAGACGCATCACCGGTATCCAGCACGGATCGGCCCAATTACGGCTTCGGACCATGATCCGGATCCTTGTGGTTGTTGTTGGGGTTTTCATGTCCATAGGCGTGGCCCTGTCCAGGGTCGCCGCCCTCGAAGCCCGCCAGCGCGGGAGCAACTTGGCCCACCATCAGCACGAGACCCAGGATCAGTGCGACCACCCAGCGAGTCGACACGCGAATCCCTCCGTTCGTAGTCGGTGCCATCCACTCAAGCGAGTTTGCTGTCCGATGCGGCCCCAAGTCTAGGTGACGTCACGAGCCTCCGTCAAGAGAACTCCTGCGCAAGATCCGGGCGGGAAAATTACCTCGCCGTCTCCAGGCGAGTAGAGGGCAGGAACCGGAAAGGTTCATGGGAGCATCGCGGGAGGCTCTGCCGACGATCATGAGCGAGCGCGACGGAGTGGCGGTGAGTCTTGCAGCACCGAGTGCGCTGGCAACTCGCGGGAATCCTGCCGGGAATCGGTAGATTCGTTCGAGCGACAAACGATACTCGATCGAGCCACCAGGCAATCAGAACCGCGCGACGATCACAACCCCGCGCCTGCGGGCGCCTCGGGGTCAGAGGGACGGCGGCGCAACACGCCGATCAGATTCTATGTCCGGGCTCCGAACCGGCAAAGCGTATCCGAACCTCGTGATACCCTTCGGCGCCATCCGGCAGTCTCCGCCGCCCGCCGGGCTGTATCACTCCCGTGTCGTCGACCGCCCGCACCTTGAGCGAGTACTCGCCGGGCGCCGGCGGCGTCCACTCCGCGGACCAGAACTGCCAGCAGTTCTCCCCCAGCGCCGCCTTGAGCCCCGCCGGGAACCACGTCTTCCCGCCGTCGGCGCTGATCTCCACCTTGGCGATGCCGCGGCTGCCGGCGAACGCCCATCCCCCGAGCAGGATCACGGC
>JAPVSX010000168.1:0-4285 GCA_047519495.1 Armatimonadota bacterium | reverse complement strand
GCCGTGCTCGAGAACGCGCAGTCGGGGTACACGGTCATCGCCCAGCGACGGCAGGATCTGGCCGCCGCCCGGGCCGCGCTGGCGCAGGCCCAGGCGAGCTTACGTTACCTCCAGGTGATCGCAGGCCACAACATCATCGTCTCGCCGCGGAACGGCGTCGTCCAGACGAAGAACGTGGAGGAAGGCGAAGTGGTCGCCGCCGGAACGCCCATCTACACCCTGGTTGATCTCCAGGACATCTGGCTGCGGGCCTACATTCCGGAAGACCAGGTCCGGCGCGTCAAGATCGGGCAGGTGGTGCACGTCAGCATCGACAGCTTTCCCGGCCGCATCTTTGAGGGGCGCGTCGTCGAGATCAGCAGCCATGGTGAATTCACGCCCGGCAACGTCCAGACCAGGGGGGACCGCGTCAAGCTCGTGTTTCGCGTGAAGATCCGGCTCACGAACACCGACAACAGCCTGAAGCCCGGGATGCCGGCCGACGCCGAGATCCTGGTCGGCGGCCAGGCAGATCAGACAGCGCGATGACGGCAAGCGAGACCCCCGCCGTTCTTGTGCAGGGACTGACGCGGCAGTTCGACACCATGGTCGCCGTCAAGGATCTCTCGCTCGCCGTCGCCCGCGGCGAGATCTATGCGCTGCTCGGCCCGGACGGAGCCGGCAAGACCACGACGCTGCGGATGCTCTGCGGCGCCATCGCGCCCACCAGGGGCACGGTCGTGATCGACGGGATCGACCTCAGCCGGGATCCCGAGCGGGTCCACGAGCGCGTGGCGTACATGCCCCAGCGGTTCAGCCTGTACGAGGACCTGACGGTGCAGGAGAACCTCGACTTCTACGCCGAGCTGTTCGCCGTGCCCCGGAAGGTCCGCGCGGAGCGCAGCCGGCGGCTGCTGGAGTTCAGCGGCCTGAGCGCCTTCAGGGGCCGGCTCGCTGAGCAGCTGTCGGGCGGCATGAAGCAGAAGCTGGCCCTCGCCTGTACGCTGATCCACGAGCCCCATGTGCTCCTGCTCGATGAGCCGACGGCCGGGGTCGACCCCGTCTCGCGGCGCGAGTTCTGGCGCATTCTCTACGAGCTGAACCGGGAGGGCGCGACGATCCTGGTCAGTACGACCTACATGGACGAGGCGGACCGGTGCACCACCGTGGGGCTCCTGTACGCCGGGGAACTGATTGCCGCCGAAGACCCGAGCGTGATGAAGCGGCGGATGCACGGCGACGTGGTCGAGTTCGTCGCTGAGCCGAAAGCGGCCGCGCGGCGGATCATCGAGCGCTCGACGGAGATCCTCTCGGAGACGGTGATCGGAGACCGGTTTCACGTGGTCGTCGCGGACGCCGCCGCGGCGATCCCCGCCCTGACCCGGCGCCTGACCGCTCAGGGCGTGCAGGTTCGGGGCGCCGGCACGATCGCGCCGTCCCTCGAGGACGTGTTCGTCTCCATTATCGCGGAACGGCGCGCCGGGAGGGCCGGGACGGAGGAGGCCGCGCGTGGCTGAGCGCGCCGCGGCGGCGGTGTGGGCGCACGAACTGACCCGGGCCTTCGGGGCGTTCGTGGCCGTCGATCACCTTGACTTCGAGATTCCTTACGGGGCGGTGTGGGGCTTCCTCGGGCCCAACGGCGCGGGAAAGTCGACGACGATCCGGATGCTCTGCGGCATCCTGAGCCCGACGACGGGGCAGGCGGAGGTGCTGGGCTACGACGTGACGCGCGATCCGGAGCAGATCAAGGCGCGGATCGGTTACATGTCGCAGCGCTTCAGCCTGTACAACGACCTCACGGTCGAGGAGAATCTGGCGTTCTATGCCGGAGTCTACGGGCTCCCGCGGAACGAGGCGCGCAGCCGCGCGGCGGAGTGGATTGCCCGCGCCGACCTCCGCGGCCGGGAGCGCATGCCGGCCGGGGCGCTGTCCGGCGGGTGGAAGCAGCGGCTCGCCCTTGGGTGCGCCGTGCTCCACCGCCCCCGGATGGTCTTCCTCGACGAGCCGACCAGCGGGGTCGATCCGGTCAGCCGCCGGGAGTTCTGGGACCTGATCGGCCAGTTTACGGAGAGCGGGGTGACCGTCATGGTGACCACCCACTACATGGACGAGGCGGAGCACTGCGATACCCTGGCGTTCATCTTCGGCGGGCGGATCATTGCGATGGGGACCCCGGAGGAGATCAGGCGGGAGAAGATGTCGGGGGAACTCCTGGAGATCATCACCCCCCAGTACGCTGAGGCGCTGGAAGCGCTGGCTGCCCGGCCGGGGATTCGAGAGGCGGCCCTGTTCGGGCGGGCGATTCATGTCACCGTCCCGGACAGCCGGGCAGCGCTGCCTGTCCTCCGGGAGGCCCTGGCGAATCGGGGAGTGACGGTCGACAGCATCGCCCCCGTGGCGCCCTCGCTTGAGGACGTGTTCGTATCACTTGTGGAGCGGCCCGGCGGTTCCCCGGGATCCCCTGCCTCGCCCGTGGGTCAGCCGTGAACCTCCGGCGTCTGCGCAGCATCGTCCGCAAGGAGTTCATCCAGCTCATCCGGGACCGGCGGACGCTGGTCACGATCATTACGCTTCCGATCATGCAGCTGATGCTCTACGGGTACCTGAGCAACGACGTCACCCACATCTCGACGGCGGTCTTCGACGAGTCCCGCACGCTTGAGAGCCGGACGCTGCTGACCGCCTTCGCCAATACCACCTACGTCGATCTCCGCTACTACACCACAGGATTCGACCAGGTTCGCCGCCTCATCGACGGGGGAGAGGCGAAGATCGGCATCTGGATTCCGCCCGATTACGCCGCCCGTCTCCGCAGCGGGCGGACCGCGCAGGTGGAGGTGATCGTCGACGCCTCCGAGCCGACATCGGCGCGCACCGTGCTCGGCCTCGCCACCGCGGTCGGGCAGGCGCTGTCGACCCAGCTGATCGTCCAGCAGACCCAGCGGCTGACCGGCGTCCGCCCCAACGCGCTTCCGGTGGACATCCGGCCCCGGGCCTGGTACAACCCCACGCTGGAGAACGTCAACTTCATTGTGCCGGGAGTCATCGCGATCGTCCTGATGTTTGTCACGACGTTTCAGGCGGTGACCGTGATCGTGCGCGAGCGCGAGCGGGGGACGATGGAGCAGTTGGTGGTCACCCCCATCACCGGCCTGGAGCTGATGCTGGGGAAGGTGATCCCGCTCGTCGTCCTCGGCTACGTTCAGATCACGCTGACCCTCTTCCTGGCCAGCGCCTGGTTTCACATGCCGATCAAGGGATCCCTCGTGCTGCTGTATGTGCTGTTGGTGGCGTTCCTCTTCAGCACCCTGGGGGTCGGCGCGATGATCTCCACGGTGTCCAAGACGTTCCAGCAGGCTGCGCAGATGTCCCAGCTGATCCTCCTGCCGGGTATCCTGCTCTCGGGGTTTATCTTTCCCCGAGAGTCCCTTCCTCCTGCCCTCCAGCTCGTGGGCGCGATCTTTCCCTTGACCTATTTCATCATTGTTATTCGCGGTATCTTGATCAAAGGAGTGGGGATCGAGTTCCTCTGGCGCCAGATCATCCCGCTCGTCGTGCTCGGCGTCGTGGTGTTCGCGATCGCGATCAACCGGTTCCAGAAGCGCATCGACTGAGGCGTAGGGGAGGCCGCACAGCGCCGCGGCGAGAACACCTTTAAGGAGCAACATGGCCGGCAACTCACGCTCCCCGCTGTGCGAGGGGTGTTTGCGCCGGGACGAGGAGGTAGGGGCATGGCGAAGCGGATCATCAAAACCGAGAACGCTCCGGCCGCGATCGGGCCGTACTCCCAGGCAGTGGTGGCCAACGGGTTCGTTTACGCGGCCGGGCAGCTCCCCCTGGATCCCCGCACCGGCCAGCTCGTGCCGGGCGACATCCGAATCCAGACCAGGCGTGTGATGGATAACCTCAAGGCAGTCCTGGAGGCCGCCGGATCCTCGGTGGACAAGGTCGTCAAGACGACCGTGTTCCTCCGGGACCTCAACGACTTCGGGACGATGAACGAGATCTACGGGGAGTACTTCAAGGAGAACCCGCCCGCCCGCTCGACGGTGCAGATCGCGAAGCTGGCCCGCGAGGCGGCGGTCGAAATCGAGGTCGTGGCGCTGGCCTGACCTGTCTGCTCGACGTGTGTCCGCCCAGGTCCCGCTTGAGGGTGCGGCTGCTCGGCGAGCGGGCCCGGCAACGAGGTGCGCCGCGGTAGGCCGGCAAGCGGCTTGCGGCTTGGCGTTGGATGCGCTACGATCGCGGTGAAGCGGTGGGGGGTCGGCTAACGGTAGGCCATCACACTTTGGATGTGAGAGTCCAG
>JAPVSX010000167.1:0-2308 GCA_047519495.1 Armatimonadota bacterium | reverse complement strand
GGGGGAGTGGGGGGCCGCCTTTTTGGAGTTCGGATCATCGCATTCACCTGCCTGTCACCAACTAGTGATAGTCGGTGATCTCCACGTCTTCCGCACCCTGCTGGGTCCAGCGAAAGCATACCCGATACTGGTCGTTGATGCGGATGCTGTGCTGTCCTCGGCGGTCGCCTCGAAGCGCTTCCAGCCGGTTGGCGGGAGGAGCCTCGAGGTCCGCCAGGCGGACGGCTTGGTTGATCTGGTCGAGCTTGCGCCGCGCCACCTTCCAGATCATGGCAGGGCACGCCCGCCGTGCCGCGTCAGTATTCTCGCCATTGAAGATATCTTCCGTGCCCCGGTCCCCAAATGAGACGATCATGCAAGCACAGTATAATGGTTAACGTGAATCGTGGCAATCTCATCTGCCGGATAGAGGAAACGGCTGCCAGAGGTCTCGTTGGAAGACTCGTTCTGTCTCGCGATCCTGCAGGTAACTCCTCCGCGCCTGAAGTATGATACCCCTTATCTGCTTCAGAATTGCATCGCCTTCCGTGGGCATCTGTTCCACCCTGAAATCGGAGGTGGAGGACGATGGCGACCCCCCTACGCGTGACCGTAAACGGCACCGTGCACGATGTTCGAGCTTCCCCTGACACCCCGCTCCTTTACGTGCTGCGGGACGAGCTGCAGCTAAAGGGGCCGCGATTCGGCTGCGGCCTCGGCCAGTGCGGGGCGTGCACGGTCCATCTCGGAGGCGACGCGGTCCGCTCGTGCGTGACCCCGGTGGCCGCCGCCGTCGGCCGGCCGATCACGACGTTAGAAGGCCTGGGATCCCCCGACCGACTGCATCCTGTGCAGCAGGCGTTCATTGACGAGCAGGCCTTGCAGTGCGGGTACTGCATCAACGGCTGGATCATGACGGCGGCCGCGTTCCTCGCCCAGAACCCCAACCCGCGCGACGGCGAAATCCGGACGGCTCTTGCGGACCTGATCTGCCGCTGCGGCGCACACATGCGTATCATCCGGGCGGTGAAGCGCGCGGCCACGCTGCAGCGGGGGTGAGGATCCCATGAAGACGATGCGCGCCCGCAGGCTCACCCGCCGCGACTTCTTGAAGACCTCGGGGGCATTGGTGGTCGGCTTTGCGATGCCGCCGGCGTTTCTCGCCGGCCGCCCGGCGGCCGCCGGGGCGGCGCCCGGCCCTGCAGTCGGATCCGATCCGGCGCAGCTCGATTCCTGGCTGGCCATCTCGGGAGACGGCAGCGTCACGGCGTTTACGGGGAAGTTCGATCTCGGCATGGGTGTCACGACGGCCTTTGGCCAGATTGTGGCCGAGGAGCTCGATGTGCCGTTCCGGTCGGTGTCGTTCGTAACCGGAGACTCGGCGCGGACGCCTGACCAACGGGGCGTGGGAGGCAGTACATCGATCTCTGTCGGCGCCCGGCCACTCCGGCAGGCCGCTGCGGAGGCCCGGCGGGTGCTCTTGGGCCTCGCGTCAGACCGGCTCGGCGCGCCGCCGGATCAGCTCTCCGTCCGGGACGGGATCGTACGACGGAAGGACGATGCGACCAAGAGTGTCTCGTATGCGGAACTCATCGGGGGACGGCGCTTCAACGTCACCCTGAAGACGATCCCGCAGGACTTCGCGCTTGACGTGGCCGGGAGCGCCAGGCCGAAGTCCCCGGACCAGTACAGGATCGTTGGCCAGTCCATTCCCCGAATCGACATTCCCGATAAGGCCGCCGGCCGGTTTTCCTATATCGTCGACGTCCGGGTCCCGGGCATGCTGCACGGCCGCGTGATCCGGCCGGCGCCCCCGGGCGCCAGGCTGCTCAGCGTCGATGGCGCCGAGGGCCTTCCGGGGTTGGTCAAAGTGGTGAGGAAGGGGAACGTCCTCGGCGTGGTGGCTCAGACCGAATGGGACGCGATCCAGGCGGCGCGAAAACTCAAGGTCACGTGGTCGACGTCCGGGTTCGCCTGGCCGGCGATGGCCGACTTATACAAGGCGATGTGGGCCATGCCTGCCCGCACGCGGGAGGTGCTGGACCACGTGGGCGATGTTGAGGCGGCCCTGGCCTCATCAGCGCGAACGACGGAGGCCCGGTACGAGTGGCCGTTTCTGTCCCACGCGTCGATGGGCCCCTCCTGCGCGGTGGCAGACGTCCGTGACGGGGGAGCGATGATTTGGTCGCACACCCAGCACCCCCATCAACTGCAACAAGGCATCGCGGAATTGCTCGGCCTGCCGGTCCCGAAGGTCCGCGTCATCTGGGTCCAAGGGTCCGGCTCGTATGGCCGCAGCGGGCACGATGATGCCGCCGGCGACGCGGCG
>JAPVSX010000166.1:0-1619 GCA_047519495.1 Armatimonadota bacterium | reverse complement strand
GCGCGAGCACCTTGACGGAGAGCCACCGTCGGCCGGGTTCCGCCGATGCCCCTCAGGAATCCGCTGGCGGGATGTTGGCGTTGAAGCGGAAGCGGTTGGCGGGATCATGGAGTCGCTTGAGCCGCCGCAGACGCTCGAACGACTCGGGGCCGAATGCGGCCGCGACCCTGCTTGCCGACTGGTCGAGCTCAGGGTAGTTGAGGTATCCACCGCCGCGAAGGGAGAAGCGCTCGAACCGCGTCGCGGCCCGACGCGCCCACGCGACCTGCTGCTCGTCGGCGGCACGGTCCCCCCAGAACGCTAGCGCCGTCACGTTGGCAGCCGCGGCACGCCCGCCGAATGCCGCGGATGCGGCCGGGATGCGATGGGCCGCCCCGTGGATCAGCTCGAAGAGGACGACGCTCCGCCCAGCGATCTCGCCTGCAGCCTCGAGCACGGCGTCGGCGAGCGCGGCGGGCGTCTCGCGGACGAGGTGCCCCTTCCAGTAGTGGCGCAGTCCGAACGGGAGCGGGGGGTTCAGGCCCTGGACCTGGAGCCACGACATCGCCTGTACGTCGCCGTCGAGGTGGCAGGGATCGGCGACGAGCTCCGCGACGGCAGCGGCTCCGGCCGCCGCATCGCCCCGCCACACCACGAGGAGCGTCAGTCCCGGCGTGCCGTCGTCCGGTGACCGCCAGGCGAGGACCTGCATGGTCAGCGCATCCGGCGCCTCCTGTTCGAGTGCGATGATCCGCTCGAGGACCCGGTGAACGCCGGCGCCCCGGAAGCGGATCCTGCCCGCCGCGACCTGAGTCACGTCGGTGAGCCGGTAACGGAGGCGCGTCACCACGCCGAAGTTGCCGCCTCCCCCTCGCAGCCCCCACAGGAGGTCGGGCTCCCGCTCCTCGTCGACCTCGATCACCTCCCCGGCTGCCGTAACGAGCTCGGACCCGATGAGCGCGTCGCAGGCGAATCCCTCGGACGCGACGATGAAGCTGATCCCGCCACCGAGGGTGAGACCGCCGATGCCCGTGTCGACGAAGGTGCCCGACGGTGCGGCGAGGCCGTAGGCGGCCGTCGCGGCGTCGAGGTCCATGAGCCGCGAGCCCGCGAGGGCGACCGCCGTCCGCCCCGCTGGATCGACGTCGGCGCCCCGCCAGGTCGAGAGGTCGATCAGGAGGGCCCCGTCCGGTGCCGAATGCCCCGCGACGCTGTGACCACCGCCCCGGATACCGATGCCGACATCGGCATCCTCGGCCCACCGGACGGCTGCGACGATGTCTGCCGTGTCCTCCGGCTGCAGGATGGCCAGGGGGCGGCCGCCGGCCATCGCGTTGAAGGTCCGCCGCGAGGCCTCGTACGCGGGATGCTCGGGCGCGAGCAGCCGCCCACGTGTCCGAGCCCGAAGTCTGGGCACTCCCGTCCGCGCCGTCGTCATGGTGGCCTCCGAGACCCGTCGTCCGCTGGTGTGGAGCCGGACTGTGCCCGGACTGGCGGTGCCCGTCAAGGCGTTCGGCCCGCGCGCCGGGCCCCGACGAGCACGTCGTCGTGCTGACGGACGCGCCGCCAACCTGATGCCTCGGCGCGGGGCCCCGAGAATCGTGAGCCGGGGTCCTGCCGCGGTCTGTTCGCCTGCGGTG
>JAPVSX010000165.1:0-4486 GCA_047519495.1 Armatimonadota bacterium | reverse complement strand
GAGACCATTGTCGCCCGGCCCGCGACCTCGACATCCTGCCGGAACCAGTAGTACTTGATACCCGCGAGCTCAGTCGGGGTCAGGCGCTGGAGGATCTCCTGGGCGCGCGGCCCCTGGAACGCGAGGAGGGCGATCTCCGCCGTCCGGTCGGTGACGCGGACGTCCGCGCCCGCGTGCGCGCGGATCCAGGCCAGGTCCTCAGGGGTGTTCGCGGCGTTGAGGACGAGCATCAAGTGGTTGGCGCTCATCTTATAGACGAGCAGGTCGTCGATGATGCCGCCCTCGGGTGTGCACATCGGAGTGTAGAGGGCCTGGTCCACGGCGAGGCGGCCGACGTCGTTCGTGACCAGGCGCTGGACGAGCGGAATCGCGCCGGGACCCACGAGGTCCGCCTCGCCCATGTGGGAGACGTCAAAGAGGCCGGCGCAGGTCCGGACCGCCCGGTGCTCCTCCATGATGCCGGAGTACTGGACCGGCATCTCCCAGCCGCCGAACGGCACCATCCGCGCGCCGAGGCGGCGGTGGGCTTCATACAATGGAGTCCGCTTGAGCGTCTCATCCATCGGCTAGGACACCCTGGCCTGCCCCCAGACGCGCCCGAGGATCGCCACGACTTCCTCATCGGGCGTCTGGGTGAAGTCGTCGTAGAACTCCGCTACCGCGAGGAAGGACGGCGGGCGGAGCACGCAGATGACACGGTCCGCCTCGCGCTCGAGCCGGCGGATCGCGTCCGGCGGCCCCACCGGGATCGCCACCACGACTTCCCGCGCGAGCTGGTACCGCAGCATCCGCACCGACGCGATCGCCGTCGCCCCGGTCGCAAGTCCATCGTCCACCAGGACGGCCGTGCGGCCCCGCAGGTCCGGCGCGGGCCGGTCGCCCCGGTAGACGGCCCGCCGGCGCTCGATCTCCGCGATCTGCGCCATGATCTCCTCGCGCAGGTAGCGGTCATCGACGTGGAGGGCCCGGGCGAGCGCGGCGTCCAGGTACACGGTCCCGTCTCCGGTCACCGCCCCGAACGCGAGTTCCGGGTTTCGGGGCGCGCGCAGCTTGCGCGGGACGACCAGGTCGAGCGGCCATCCGAGCTGGCGCACGATCGCGTCCGCGACGATCACCCCGCCGCGGGGAATCGCGAGCACCGTGGCCGGCGCGAGGCCGAGCGGCGCCAGCTCACGGGCCAACTGGTCCCCGGCATCCCGCCGGTCCCGGAACCGCATGCGTACGCCTCTTACGGGCGGCTTCCGCGCGCGAGCGCCAGCGCCTGCTGTTCCTCGTCGGAGAGTGGATAGGTGGACGTGCCCTGTTCGACCGCCTTGCCGTACACGCGCGAGCCGTTCCGGTCGTTTAGGACGCTGATCACGACCCCGTCCGCCCGGCCGTCGAGGAGGGCCAGGCTGAAGCTCATGTTCCCGCCCATCTCGGGGAACGGATTGTAGCGGACGACGCCGACCCCCCGCACCGTCCGAGGCAGCGCCCCGGCGATCTGCGTCGCCGACTGCTCGAGCGCCGCGAGGCGGCGGCCGATCTCCGCGAGCTCGCGCCGCACCGCCTCATCCGCCAGGATCCCACCGTCGCGGGGCGCCCGGCCCCGGACGGCGGAGATGAGGACGGCGAGGATGAGGAGTCCGCAGGCGATGGCGAGGAGGATGAGGACCGTGGACGTGTTCGCCTCGAGGGCGTTCAGCACCGCATCCTCCCTGAGAAGGGATCCGGCCAGTCAGGTTCGCTGCGGTTCGGACCATTCCCTTTGCCTCGTGTGCCTCCGTAGAGCGTGGGGATGCGGTGCCTGTGGCGCCGTTCGCGCCAGCTCGCGGATGAGGACCGCACGTTCGGGGTTGACACCGGTCATTTGCATGTATATATGTAATGATAGTCATATGACCACACGTCACCAGGTCCGCCGGCCCGGAGGGCGCCTCCGTCTTGGGTGGTCGACGACGCGGGGCCACCTGGCATTCGTGCTGGCCGTGACGGCAGTGGCCTGGCCGCCGGCGGGACTGACGGCCGGCGCGCGTGCGGGCGGACAGCTGGCCGTTCTTGAGGGTGTGGTCGCGGAGCCCGAGGGCTCGGGCGCGCGTATTCAGGTGCTTCTGTCTGGGCCCTTCCATTATATGGTGAGTCACCACGAGGATCGGGTCGTCGTCGCGCTTGACGGCGTCGTTGCGGAAGCCGCCGTCTACCACGTGCCCACCGGCCCCGTCGCCGGCATCGCGGTACGTCCCGCCCGTGATCACCCTGGACGCGTGGACGTGGTGATCATGACGCGGACACCGCTCGGCGTCGCGGAGTCCCTTCTTGACGAGCGTGCTCTGGTACTTCGTCTCGCCTCTTCAAAAGCGGCGGAGGCGGGCCGGAGCACGCATCCGCGCCTCCCGGCCGCCGCGCCGGGCCCAGACGGGACCGGGTGGCTCCGGTCTTCGCAGCCCGCGCAGGATACTCCGCTGCTCGCCGGGCGTGCCGTGATTCCTCGTGCGCTCCGGATCGAGGCGGGGTCCGGCCAGCTCATCCAGGTCGATGGGCTGATGCGTGTTGCGGTCAGCGATCCCGAGGTGCTCGGCACGGTGCCGGTGAGCAGCCGGGAACTCCTGGTGACCGGCCGGGCCGCCGGCCGGACTACGATGTATGTCTGGGAGGGCGCCGGCCGTTTGCTCGCCTACGCGGTCGACGTCCTCCCCGCGGAAGATCGCATCGCCGGGCTCCAGCGCCTCTTGAGCTCGCTCTTCCCCCGCGCCGATATCACGGTGCGTGAGCTGTCGGTGGGGCGCGTGTCGCTGCCGCCTCGCGCCGCGAGGCCGGGCGATACGCCGTATCCCGGATCAGAGCCGGCGTCGCTGCCGGGGCTCGCCTCGGCGCCTGCGCCACTGCCACCCCCGGCCCGGCCGGCGCTGCCGGCGCCGCCACCGTCCGTGCCGCCCGCGCCCCAGGCGTCGCGTGGGGGCGCCGGGATCGTTCTCAGCGGTGCCGTCGAGACCCAGATGGACCGCCAGCGAGCAGAAGACGTTGCGCGCGCGTTTGCGCCGGGCGTCGTGAACCTGTTGGTCGTCCGCCACCCCGTGCAGCTCAAGCTGCAGGTCGAGGTCGTCGAGTTGAGCCGCAGCGCCCTCCGCACGCTGGGTATCGCCTGGGGCGGGGGCGAGCAAACCCCGGGCACCCCGCCCTCCCTG
This sequence comes from Armatimonadota bacterium, assembly GCA_047519495.1. GTDB lineage: Bacteria > Sysuimicrobiota > Sysuimicrobiia > Sysuimicrobiales > Segetimicrobiaceae > JAPVSX01. The sequence goes on along the minus strand of JAPVSX010000165.1, from coordinate 1,322 downwards.
AACGGCGGGGTGTATAACCTCCAGCTGATCACGTCGCCGGGTGTCGGCACGACCGGCCTCGACCTGCTGATCGCGCAGATTCAGGCGCTCACACAGCACGGTCTGGCGCGGCTCTTGGCCGAGCCAAGCCTCGTCGTCCTGGCGGGCCGAACCGCCTCCCTCCTGCTCGGCGGGCAGGTACCGATTCCGGTCGCCGGCCCCAATGGATCGGTCACGATCGAATACCGGGACTTCGGCGTCATCCTCAACGCCCACCCCGAGTACCAGGACGACGGCCGGGTTTTCATGCAGATCGCTCCCGAAGTCAGTACCCTGGACTTTGCCAACGCGATCAAGGTGAGCGGCTTCACGATCCCGGCGCTTCGGGTCCGCCGCGCCCAGACCGAGGTCTCAATGCGTCCCGCAGAGACCCTGGTCGTCGGGGGCCTGCTCCAGCAGCAGGACGCGGATCTCGTTCAGAAGATCCCGGTGCTGGGAGACCTTCCCATCATCGGGCCGCTGTTCCGGTCGAAGACGTTTCAGCGCCAGGAGACTGATCTGGTCATCTTCGTCACCCCAGTCCTCGTCGAACCCGGCGGCGGCGCCCCGCCGCAAGCCACTCCGTGACGGGAGGTCGTGTCGTGAGACTTCGGGTCTGGCTGCATGCATTCTACGGTGAGGAGCACGGTCAGGGGATGCTTGAGTATGCGATCATCGGCGGTGTCATCATCGTCGGCGCGGTGGCCGTGCTGTCCGCCGTCTCGGGAGGCCTGAACCACATCTTCACGCAGATCTCGAATACTTTGAGCCAGTACTGATGGCGACGCCGGTGGGATTCCGCCTCGGGTTCCCAGTCTGGAAATCCCTGGGGTGCCTCGCCGGGGAGCGCGGGCAGGGGGTCGTCGAACTGGCCCTGGCGCTGCCGATCTTTCTGGCCGTCGTCGCCGGAGTCGTCGATGGAGGGTGGGCGTTTCATGAAGCCGGTATGGTTTCCGCCGCGGCCCAGGCCGCCCAGCGGGCGGTGGCCATCGAGGACACGGGCGCGGGCCGCTGTACGGGTGCGCCGCCCTCAGCGTATGCGGCCGCGGCGTTGAGCGCCGCGCGCGCCGCGGCCCCGAGCCTGGACCCGATGCGGCTGGCCGTCGGGCTGCAGTATCTCGAGCCAAGCTGCTCCGGCCGGATGCGCACGCTTGCCGTGTCCGTCACGTATCCGATCAGGGCGCTCACGCCGTGGTTCGCGCCGCTCATCTCTGGTCTCCGGCTGACCGCGCACGCGGCGACAGCCGTGGAAGAGCTGGCGCCTCCGTGGTGGGGACAGGCCGACGTCGTGCAGGCTCAGCAGG
>JAPVSX010000164.1:0-11267 GCA_047519495.1 Armatimonadota bacterium | reverse complement strand
GTAGGCGCGGGCGATGCGCGTCGCGATCTTCTCGGACGTCCACGGCAACCTTGCGGCCCTCGAGGCGGTGCTCGCCGGCCTCCGGGCCCGCGGGCCGTTCGACCGGGTGATCAACGCCGGCGACTTGGCCTTCGGCGGGCCCCGCCCTCGCGAAGCGGTGACCCTCCTCATGGCGCAGGCGTATCCAACCATCGTCGGGAACACCGATCAGTGGGTCGCCGGCCTCGCCGGCGGGCCCGGCCCGGTGGTGGAGTGGACACGGCGGCGCCTGGGTCCCGGGCAGGTGGAGTACCTGCGGCGTCTGCCGATGTCCCACCGGGTCGAGCCGCGGGGCGGTCCGCCGCTCGTCGTGGTGCACGCGACGCCGGTGAGCACGACCGACAACATCGCGCCCGACGCGCCTGAGGAAGTTGTGCGGCAGGCGTTCGAGCAGGCCCGCGCCAGAACCCTCGTGTACGGGCACATTCACCGGGCGTACGTTCGCGAGGCGGCGGGCGGGCTCATCGTCAACGTGGGCAGCGTGGGCTTTCCGTTTGACGGGGACCCCCGGCCGTCGTGGGGAATCTTCACCCTGCGCGACGGACAGTGGAGCGCCGAGATCATCCGGGTCGCGTACGACTGCGAAGCCGCCGCGCAGGACCTGCTCGCGAGCGATCATCCGGACGCAGCCGCGTTCGCCGGCCGCATCCGCACCGGCCGCGTGGCTCTGTAAACGCCTTCCTGGCAACGTTCCTGCACGGCGAGGTTGTCTCAAGTGTCATCATCATGGGAACAAGCACTACTGAACTTCAAGCGAGATCAGGGCCGTCAACGATCCAGAGGGGGCGCCCTATATGTTGGATCCGACGGCACCCGCCCGCAAAAGATGGACCCACTGGCACCGGACCATTATCGCTCATTCATCTTCTCGGGGCCGGTGGCGTCGGGGACTGAAATGGACCCTGGCCATATTCGGTGCCGTCGCGGGAGTCACCGCACCGCGCTGGGCGCTCGAATTGATCAGCCGTGGTCCCCTCGGATCGATCCACTATCCGGTGCTCGCGACAGCGCTCCTCGGGGGTGGGGTCGGCTTTCTTGGCGGATGGTGGACCGCGCGGGCAAAGTCTGCCGGATCGATGGGCCTGCGGGTTTGCCTGGCGGTGTTTCTGATGATTGTGGCGCCCGTAGTGGTTGCCCTGGGGGTTGTCCTCAGCAGGAAATAGACGATAGTCACCCGCCAATGGCTGCGATTTTCAAGCGGCCCGAATTGTGACAGCATTCGAGCCGCGAGGACAGGCCACACGCCTCTCCGAAGAGAGATTCTGCAGCCCGGCAGCCCGCTGCGCCAACAGCACCGTGCCTGTGAGGATCGCATGCGCGCCGACTACCACATGCACCTGGAGCGCGGCCCCTGGACGCTCGAGTGGCTGGGCCGGTTCGTCGAGACCGCCCGCGCCCGCGGCCTGACCGACATCGGGTTCAGCGAGCACCCGCACCGGTTCCGGGAGTGCCGGGCGATGTACCCGCCGCGCGAGGCCGTCTCGGGCTGGGTGGATGCGCAGTGCACCGAGCACCTGGACGACTACTTCCGGCTGATCGAGGCGGCGCGCCGCGCTGGGCTCCCGGTCAAGCTGGGCCTCGAGGGCGACTTTCTCCCCGGCTACGAGCGCGAGCTGGAGCGCATCGTCCGCGGCTATCCGTGGGACTACGTGATCGGGTCGGTCCACTGGATCCCGCCGCGGCCCACGGAAGGCGCGTGGTGGGGATTCGATGATCTCTCGCGGGTCGACGAGTGGGAGCGGCGCGACGTGCTCGCCGCGTACCAGCAGTACTTTCGCCTGATCGAGGCGGCGGCCGAGACCGGGCTTTTCGACTTCGTCGGGCACCCGGACCTCATCAAGGTCGCCGGATACCGGCCCACCACCGACGTCTCCGACCTCTACGAGGGCGCCGCCGCGTCGTTCGCCCGCGCCGGGGTTTGCGCGGAGATCAACACCGCCGGCTGGCGCAAGCCGGTGGGCGAGGTCTACCCGGCCCCTCCGTTCCTCGCGGCGTGCTGCCGGGCGGGCGTGCCGACCCTGATCAACTCCGACGCGCACGCTCCGGAGGACGTGGGGCGGGACTTCGAGCGCGCGGCGAAGATCGCCCGGGACGCGGGGTACACGGAGGTCGCGACGTTCGCCGCTCGGACTCGGACGATGGTGTCGCTGCGATAATGTGCACGGCTCTCCTCGTGTCCTGCGCCCTCACCCCGCTTGGGAGTGCGGAGGGCTGCTCGAGAGCGCGCCCGGTGACATGGCCGGCATGGCCCCAGCGGCGGACGGAGATACCGTCAGATTTCGGCATCGGCGGGCTGTCATTGCCGCGAGAAAGCCATAGGGCGATTCCAGGGTCGGAAATCACGGACACTCGAGCCGGACCTCTTCAGATCGCGTCTTTTCTCTAACGACTGCTGGCTCCGGCCGGCTGCTGGCTCCGGCGGCGGGTTCCCTATACCCACTCGGAATGCCCGCTGGTATACTTGATTGTGCCCGCGTTTAGCGCGCCTCCAGGGGGATTTCTAATGCGCGACCTTGCGTCACCGCTGCTTACTCCGCACGTCGTGTCGGGCCTGACCGGTCTTTCGCCGCAGGCGCTCCGCCGGTGGGAGGCGTATGGTATTCCGTCGGCGTCCGGTGCGGGGGGCCCCCAAAACGGCGGCCGGCCGGCGGCCCGCAAGCGCGGTCGCCGCCTCTATTCCTGGCGGGACGTGGAGCAGCTCCAGCAGGCGGCGTATCTGATGACGCGGGGCAGCGTCTCGATGGCCGCGGTCGGGCGGGTGCTCGCCCAGAACGCCCCGGCCGGGTTCAACCGCACCTGGGTCGCGGTCCGGCCCAAGCCCGGCACGGTCCGGCAGGCGGAGCCCGGCAGGGGCCGGCAGGCGAAGCCCGGCAGCGCACCGGCACGTCTTGGCTCACGCCGTGGGCGGGCGAAGCCTCGTATCCGTAGCCGGCGGAGCCGCGTCGTCGCAGTCGCCCTCCCGCGCAGCGCCCGGCGGCCGTTACGCCGGGAGCGCCCAGCGTCGGGACGGCCGGGGAGGAACGGCGCACGGCCGTGAGCGCGGTGAGGGTGTACCTCGATCATGCCGCGACGACCCCGGTCGATCCCCGGGTCCTCGCGGCGATGCTCCCGTACTTCACCGACAAGGCCGGGAACGCCAGCAGCATCCACGGGTTAGGACAGGAGGCCCGGGCCGCGGTCGAGCAGGCCCGCGCCGAGGTGGCGGCGCTGATCGGCGCGCGCTCGAGCGAGATCGTCTTCACGAGCGGCGCGACGGAGGCCGACAACCTCGCGGTGCTGGGGGTCGCGCTCGCGACGGAGGCCCGCGGGCGGCACGTCGTCACGTCGGCGATCGAGCACCACGCGGTCCTGGAAGCCTGCCACTTCCTCGAAGAGCGGGGCTACGAGGTGACATGCGTCCCGGTGGACGTCCGCGGGATCGTGGATCCGGATGACATCCGCCGGGCGCTGCGGCCGGACACGGTACTCGTCTCCGTGATGGCCGCCAACAACGAGATCGGCACGCTCCAACCGGTCGAGGAGATCGGCCGCCTGGCGCGGGAGCGGGGGATCCCGTTCCACACCGACGCCACGCAGATGGCCGGCGCCCTGCCGGTCGATGTCGACGCGCTCTCGGTGGACCTCCTCTCGGTCTCGGCGCACAAGCGCTACGGGCCCAAGGGGATCGGGGCCCTGTACGTCCGCGCCGGCACGGCGCTCCGGCGGATCCAGCACGGCGGCAGCCATGAGCGCGGCCGGCGCGGGGGGACGGAAAACGTCCCCGGGATCGTCGGGCTCGGGGCGGCGCTGCGCATCGCCGGCGCGGAGATGGAGGGCGAGCGCGCCCGCCTCGAGGCGCTGCGCGACCGGATGATCGGCGAGGCCCTTGAGCTTCCGGGCGCGCGACTCAACGGCGATCCCCGGCGCCGCCTGCCGAACAACGTCAACCTGTCGTTCACGGGCACGGACAGCCAGTCGCTCGTCATCGGCCTGGACCTCCGCGGCGTCGCGGCCAGCTCCGGGTCGGCCTGCACGTCGGGGAGCCTCGAGCCGTCGCACGTGCTCGCGGCCCTCGGGCTGCCGGCGGATCTGGCCGCTGGCGCGGTCCGCCTCACCCTCGGCCGCGGGACGACGAACGCCGACGTCGCATACGCGCTCGAGGTCCTCCGCGACGTCGTGACCCGGCTCACGCGGCCGGCCGGGGCGCCCAGCCGGCGCGCCTGAACCGCGGCAGGCGCCTTCCCCGCAGCCGCGCGCCTTGGCGCGGCGCGCGCGGCCCCCGCGCGTGTCGTTGACAGGGCAGGACGCTTCTGCAATCATGGAATTGTTTGTAACCGGCCGGGTGATGCGCGCCGCATCACCTCCAAGGGGTCGTCGATGCTGTCGGGATACGTCCCCATCCTTGTTCATCTCATACTTGCTGTGCTGCTGGCGGGCGCGGTCCTGGGGCTGCACATGCTCCTCGGCGGCCGCCGGCCGACGCTCGAGAAGTCGCTTCCATACGAATCGGGGGTGTGGCCGACCGGCAGCGCCCGCGAGCGGGTTCCCGTCCGGTACTACCTCGTCGCGATGCTGTTCATCCTGTTCGACGTCGAGATCGTGTTCGTGTACCCGTGGGCGGTCCTCGTGCGGGAGCTGGGCCTGCCCGGGATCGGGGAGATGTTCACGTTCCTCGCGCTGCTCGCGCTCGGCTACGTGTACGTGGTCAAGCGGAGGGCCCTGGAATGGGAGTGATCGCCTCCGACCGTGATCTCGAACGCAACGTCCTGACGACGACCGTCGATCGGATCGTCGCCTGGGCGCGGTCGAGCTCGGTCTGGCCCGTTCAGTTCGGCCTCGCGTGCTGCGCGATCGAGATGATGTGCACGGCCGCCTCCCGGTTCGACATCGCGCGGTTCGGCTCGGAGCTGTTCCGGGCGTCGCCGCGGCAGTCCGACCTGATGATCGTCGCCGGGCGGGTGAGCCAGAAGATGGCCCCGGTCGTGCGCCACATCTACGACCAGATGCTGGAGCCGAAGTGGGTGATCGCGATGGGCGACTGCGCCAGCACCGGCGGCCTCTATAACAACTACGCCGTCGTGCAGGGCGTGGACAAGATCGTGCCCGTCGACGTGTACGTCGCCGGGTGCCCGCCCCGCCCCGAGGCGCTGCTGCACGGCCTCGGGTTGCTTCAGGAGAAGATCGCCCGGCGCGCCTCCGCCACGCGGGCGACCTAAGCCGCCAGACGTTGATGGCCCAGGCGTCGATCCTCGACCGGTTGCGCCCGCATGTCCCGTGGGGCCTCACGACCCCCCGGGAGGAGGGGGGCCGGGCCGTCGTCCTGGTGACCCCCGGCGCCCTCCTCGAGGTGCTCCAGGCCGCCCGCGAGCACCTGGGCCTCGACAGCCTGGTGGACCTGACCGCCTGGGACCGCGTGCCCGCATCGCCCCGGTTCGAGGTCGTGTACCTCCTGGGGCAGGCCGGCGGGGCGGACCGGCTGACCGTCAAGGTGCAGGCGGATGGCGACCCCCCGCACCTCCCGAGCGCCGTCGCGGTCTACGCCGGCGCCGCCTGGCCGGAGCGCGAGGTGTACGACATGTTCGGCGTGGTGTTTGACGGGCATCCGGGCCTGCGGCGGATCCTGATGCCGGACGAGTGGGAAGGCCACCCGCTGCGGCGCGACTTTCCGCTGTTCGAGGAGCCGGTCGAGTTCAAAGGGCACACGCCCAAGGTGCCGAGCGAGATCATCCCGTTCTTCCCGCCGCGCAGCCCCTCGGGGTCCGGCGGAGAGACGCCCCCGGTGCCCGGATGAGCGCGTCCACGCGCGAGACGCTGACCATCAACATGGGGCCCCAGCATCCCAGCACCCATGGGGTGCTGCGGCTGGTGCTGGACCTCGAGGGGGAGATCGTCCGGGCGTGCACGCCGATGATCGGGTACCTCCACACCGGGATCGAGAAAGAGATGGAGACCCGGACCTATCACCAGAACGTCACGCTGGTGGACCGGATCGAGTACGTCGCCAGCTACCTTGAGGAGATGGCGTTCTACCAGTCGGTTGAGCGCCTGCTGGGGATCGAGCCGCCGCCGCGCGCGCGCGCCATCCGGATCCTCATGTGCGAGCTCAACCGGATCGCGAGCCACCTCATTTACCTCGGCTCCGCGGCGCTCGACCTGAACATCAGCAGCGTCTTCATGTACTGCTTCGCCGACCGGGAAAAGTTCCTGGACCTCTCGGAGATGGTCTCGGGCCAGCGGATGATGCCGGGCTACTTCCGGGCCGGCGGTGTCGCGGCCGACCTGCCCGACGGGTTCATCCCGGCCGCGCGCGCATTTCTCGACGAGGTGCCGGGGCGCGTCGACGAGTACGAGCGGTTGCTCAGCGACAACCTGATCTGGCGGGAGCGAACCGAGGGAGTCGCCGTGCTCTCCCGGGCAGACGCGATCGCGCTGTGCGCGACCGGGCCGGTCCTCCGGGGCTCCGGCGTGGCCCACGACGTCCGCAAGGCGCTGCCGTACGCGGGCTACGACGAGTTCGAGTTCGACGTGCCGGTCCGGGCGGCCGGCGACGCCTACGCGCGGTACCTGGTCCGGCTGGAGGAGATGCGGCAGAGCCGGCGCATCGCGCTCCAGGCGCTGGAGCGCCTGCCGGATGGGCCGGTGCTCGTCGCCGACCGCAAGGTCGCGCTGCCGCCCCGCGCCGAGCTGGCCCGGAGCATGGAGGCCGTGATCCACCAGTTCAAGCTCGTGAGCGAGGGGATCCACCCGCCGGCCGGCGACAGCTACGTCGCGACCGAGTCGGCGCGGGGGGAGAAGGGGTACTACATCGTGAGCGACGGCAGCAACAGGCCCGTGCGCGTGCACGTCCGCGCGCCTTCCTTTTATAACCTGCAGACGCTGCCGGCGATGGTCGTGGGACACCCGCTCGCCGACGCCGTCGTGGCCGTGGCGAGCATCGACATCATCCTGGGGGACGTGGACCGCTGATGGCGCGGGCGCTCTCGGGCGCGGTGCTCGAGGAGATCGCGCGGCTGCGCGGGCTCTACGCGCAGCCGCAGTCAGCGCTCCTGCCGGCGCTCCACGCGGCGCAGGACGAGGTCGGCTACCTGAGCGACGGGGCGATGCAGGACGTCGCCGCCGCGCTCGGCATGCCCCTCTCCGAGGTGACGTCCGTCGCGACGTTCTACTCGATGTTCTTCACCGAGCCGGTGGGGCGGCACAAGATCCGCGTCTGCACGAACCTCTCCTGCTACCTCAACGGGTGCGAGGCGGTGCTCGACCATCTCTGCCGGCGCCTCGGGATCCGGCCGGGGGAGACGACGCCGGACGGCCGGGTGCTGGTGGAGGCGGCGGAGTGTCTGGCCGCCTGCGAGGAGGCGCCCGCCCTGCTGGCCGACGCCGACCGCTACGCGTGCGTGACCCCCGCGGCGATCGACGACCTGCTCGCGAGGCTCGGGCAGTGAGCCGTCCAGAACATTTGAGAAAGGGCGGAGGGGTCTGTCCGGAGCGCCCCTTCGAATCCGTCCCTCGCTGGGAAGCGACGGGCAGATCCCTCCGCCCTATCGTGGATCGTCTTCGCGGAATTGAGAGGCGTCGGTAGATACCGGAGCCCCTCTTGACCAGGTATCTGGGCCGGCCCGGACGCGAGGCGATCGACGCCTACCTGGCGACGGGCGGCTACCAGGCCGCGGCCAAGGCCTTAAAGGAGCTCACGCCGGAGGGGATCGCCGAGATGGTCGAGGCGTCCGGGCTCCGGGGCCGCGGCGGGGCCGGCTTTCCGGCCGGCCGCAAGTGGAAGCTCACCCCGAAGCGGGAGGGCGAGGCCCGCTATCTCGTCGTCAACGCCGACGAGGGCGAGCCCGGGACGTTCAAGGACCGCACGCTGATCGAGGGCGATCCCCACCAGATCCTCGAGGGGATCCTGATCACCGCGTTCGCGAACCAGGTGCACCAGGCGTACATCTATCTCAGGGGCGAATTTTTCCTCGGGCATGCGCGGCTGCGCCGCGCGCTTGCGGACGCGTACGCGCGGGGGTACTTCGGCAAGCACATCCTCGGGACGGGCTTCGACCTGGAGGTCGTCATCCACCGCGGCGCCGGCGCGTACATCTGCGGCGAGGAGACGGCGCTGCTCGAGAGCCTCGAGGGGCGGCGCGGCTTCCCGCGGCTCAAGCCCCCGTACTATCCGGCGGTCCGCGGCCTGTACGACCGGCCGACGGTGCTCAACAACGCGGAGACGATGGCGCACATCCCCCACATCGTCGGCCTCGGCCCGGAGGGGTACAAGGCGTACGGCCCGCCGATTCTCTACTCGGTCTCGGGGCACGTGACCCGCCCCGGGGTGAAGGAGCTGCCGATCGGCACGCCGCTGCGCGCGATCATCTTCGAGCACGCCGGCGGGCTCAGGCCGGGGCGGACGTTCAAGGCGCTGTTCCCGGGCGGCTCGTCGTCCGCGATCCTCGTGGCCGAGCACCTCGACACCCCGGCCGATTTCGAGCCGCTCGCCAAGCTCGGCTCGATGCTGGGGTCGAGCGCGATCATCGTGATGGACGACACCGCGTGCATCCCCGCGGTGATCCGGCGGACGGTCGAGTTCTACCGGGACGAATCGTGCGGGAAGTGTACCCCGTGCCGGGAGGGGACCGTGTGGCTCAGCCAGATCCTCGACCGGATCCTCCACGGGAAGGGGCAGATGGACGACCTCGACCTGCTCGACAGCGTCGCGCGCAACATGACGGGCGTCTGTTTCTGCCCGCTCGGCGAGAGCGTCCCGCCGGGCCTCCGGGCCTCGCTCAAGTACTTCCGCGACGAGTACGTCCACCACATCCGGACGGGCGCGTGCGACGTGGCGCCGGCGGCGGTCGGAGGGGCGCGGGCATGAGCACCGACCGCGCGCCGCAGGCGGCCGCGCAGATGGTGCACCTCACGATCGACGGCCGCCCGGTGGCCGTGCCGAAGGACACGACCGTCTGGCAGGCGGCGCGCCAGGCCGGGATCGAGATCCCCGTCTTCTGCTACCACGACCGCATGCCGCCGCTCGGCGCCTGCCGGATGTGCCTCGTCGAGGTCGAGAAGATGCCGAAGCTCGCGACCTCGTGCACGCTCGAGGCCGGCGAGGACATGGTCGTCCGCACCCAGACCGACCGGGCGAAGCAGGGGCAGCAGGCGATTCTCGAGTTTCTCCTGGTGAACCACCCGCTGGACTGTCCGATCTGCGACAAGGGGGGCGAGTGCCCGCTCCAGGACAACACGCTCAAGTTCGGGCCCGGTCAGAGCCGGTTCATCGAGACCAAGCGGACGTTTCGGAAACACATCCGCATGGGCCCGGTCCTCGTGCTCGACCGCGAGCGGTGCATCCTCTGCTGGCGCTGCGTCCGCTTCGGGGAGATCGTCGCCGGCGACGACGCGCTCAAGGGGTTCGAGCGGGGGTACCACAGCCAGATCGCCACGCCGTTCATGGAGCCGGTCAGCAGCAAGTTCATCGGGAACACGATCTCGATCTGCCCGGTCGGCGCGCTCACGAGCGCCACCTACCGGTTCCGGGCGCGCCCGTGGGACAACCGCCGCGTGCGGAGCGTCTGTCCGCACTGCGGGTGCGGGTGCGCGACCGAGCTGGACGTGCGCGGGGACGACCTGGCCCGGACGCGGGCGCGGGAGCACCTCGAGGTCAACGACGTCTGGCTGTGCGACAAGGGCTTCTTCGGCTCCGACTTCGTGCGCAGCCCCGAGCGCCTCGCGACGCCGCTCGTCCGCCGTGACGGCGCACTCCGGGAGGCGTCGTGGGACGAAGCGCTCGACCGGATCACCCAGGCCCTGCGGTCCGCCGCGCCCGGTGCGGTCGGGGTGATCGGCGGCGCCCGGTCCACGAACGAGGAGAACTACCTGCTCCTCCGCCTCTTCCGCGGGATCGTCGGCACGAACTCCATCGACTTCCGCGCCGATACCGCGTACCCGCAGCCGGCGGCGCGCGTGCCGTGGGGCCTCGGCGTCTCGATCGCCGACGTGGAGCGCGCCGACGCGGTCGTCCTCGTCGGGTGCGACCTCACCGAGGAGTACCCGATCATCTGGCTGCGCGTCAAGAAGGCGGTGGACCGCGGCGCGCGCCTGATTATCGTGAACCCCTGGGAGCTCGAGATCGCCCGGTGGGCCAGCCACTCGCTCACGCACCGGCGGGGAACCGAAGCGGCCGTGCTCCGTTCACTCGCCGGCCTCGCAGCCCCCGATGCCGCCGCGGCCGCCTCGGGCGCGCCGGCCGGCCGGATCCGCGACGCCGCCGAGGCGATCAGGCACGCGACGCAGCCGATCGTCCTCGTGGGCCGCACCGCCCTCGAGCACCCCGAGGCCGACGCGGTCCTCGCCGCCGTCGACGCCCTCCGCGCAGCCCGCGGAGGCGCCGCGCTCGGCATCCTGCGGGGCCGGGGCAACAGCGGCGGCGCGCAGCTGCTCGGCCTCCTGCCCGACATGCTGCCGGGCTACCGGCCCCTCGGTGACGCCGGGGCGCGCGCGGCGCTCGAGGCGGTCTGGGGGCGGCCGGTCCCGGCGGCCCCGGGCCGGACGGTGCGCGGGATGCTCGAAGCCGCGCGGGCCGGGGACGTTCGCCTCCTCTATGTTGTGGGGGCGGACCCGGCGGCCGACTACCCCGACGCCCGGGCGTGGGAGGAGGCCAGGCGCCGCCTCGGCCTGCTCGTCGTGCACGAGCTGTTCATGACGCGGACGGCGTCGGCGGCCGACGTGGTGCTGCCCGTGCTCACGTACGCGGAGACGACAGGCACGGTCGGCAACATCGAGGGGCGCATCCAGCGGCAGGACCAGGCGCTGCTCGGGCCGGGGACCGCCCGGTCGGACGCTCAGATCTTCACGGAACTGGCCGCCCGCCTGGGCGCGCCGCTCGCCTTCGCATCGTGGGCGGAGGTGTCCGCTGAGATCGCGCGGGTGATCCCCGGGTGGGCGGACGAGGCGCGCCTCGCACCCGAGCGCAGCGTGGAGCTCCCGGAAGCTCCTGCGCTTCGACAGGAAGGAAGCCCCCAGGCGCCGCGGATCGGGAAAGACGGGGACGGTGCGCTCGCGCTGGTCGTGGGCACACGCCTCTTCGACCGCGGCGCGATGGCGCTCCGGTGCCCCGGCGTGCGCGGTCAGGCCGGCGGGCCGTTTGTGGCGATCCATCCGGACGACGCGTTGCGGCTCGGCCTGGATGACGGGGTCCCGTGTGAGGTGCGGTCCGCGCGCGGGACGCTCAGGCTGCCGGTCCGGATCTGGGCGGGCCTGCATCC
>JAPVSX010000163.1:0-10921 GCA_047519495.1 Armatimonadota bacterium | reverse complement strand
GCCCACCTCCGCATCATCCCCAGCCTGCTCGGGTGGCCCGATCCGGGGTCTGCGTTCTCTGCGGCGATGCAGCTCGCCAGCCTTCTTGCCGTCGTGACCTTCCTGGGGCCGGACATCCTGAGCATCACGCGGCGGGCCGCCTCCGCGGCACAGGCCGGAGACTGGAAGGACCACTCGCTTCGCATGAGCATCGGGATCCTGATCGGGACGATTCCGATCGGCATCGCGGGGCTCGCGCTGCAGAAGCCGCTCAACAGCTGCAACTCGCCTCTGCGGGGGATCGCCGTGGTCGGCTGGGCGTGCATCGTGATGGGGCTCCTGCTCGCGCTGGCAGAACGCTATGGCCAGCGTGGCCGTGGCGCGGGCCAGCGCCAGTGGGCCGGCGTGACTGCCCGGGACGGCGTGACCGTGGGGCTCGCGCAGGCGTTCGCGCTGGTGCCGGGAGTCTCGCGGTCGGGATCCACCCTCACGGCCTCGCTGGCCCTGGGCATGGAGCGGGCAACGGCGGCGCGGTTCTCGTTCCTCCTCGGGCTTCCCGCGATCGTGCTCGCGGGCCTGTTCGAGCTTCTCAGCCTCAGGAAGGCCGGGCTCACAGGGCATGGGTGGGGCCTGCTGCTGCTCGGGCTGCTGTCGGGCAGCGTCTCAGCCTACCTGGCCCTGTGGGGCCTCGTCCGCTATCTCGAGGAGCACACGAGCTGGGTGTTCGTCTGGTACCGGATCGTGCTCGGCGTGATCCTGCTCGTTGGAGCGGCCGCGGGCCTCTTCCACTAGGACCCGCGACCGCAAAATTCCCCCCTCACGCGAGGCGGCAGCGCCGCGCGATCGCGAGCACGCGATCCAGTACGGGCTGCAGCGGACCACGAGCCTGGACCGCGCCGGCGGCGCAGAGGGCGCCCACGACCATGCCCCCGAGAATGTCCGACGGATAGTGCACGCCGACCGCAATGCGCGCGGCCCCGATAAGCGCGGCGCCGGCAAGCGCAGCCAGTCCCCACCTCGCCTCGCCGCCCAGCAGGAGCGTGACCGCGAAGGCCGTCGTCACTGCGGCATGGTCGCTGGGAAAGGACGCATCGCGCGGCGGGGACGGTACCAGGACGTGTGCCGGGAGGACCAGGAACGGCCTGGGGCGGGGAAACGCCACGTTGAGGAAGGTGTTGACGCCCAGCGATAATCCCGCCGCCCCAGCGGCCAGGAGGAGCATCGCCCGGCCGCGCTGACGGTTCATGAGATTCACCAATGGATCGCGGGGCCTCCGCGCCCACACCCATGCCCACAGCAAAGCATAGAGCACGATGGCGTATGTCGCGAGGAGGACGGCAAGCCGCCCGAGCCAAGGAGCGCCGGCCGCCAGCCCGTTGAGGTACATGAACAACGCACGATCCACGCCGCCTACCAGTGGACCTCCCCGAACCCATCCCTGTTCCATTCGATCCGGCACCCCGGGGACAGGCGCGCCACGCGCTCGACGATCGCGCGGCCGCGGGCGGCGGCGGCGAGCGCCGGGGTGCCGCGCTGCGGCCGGGGCAGCCCGTACCCGAGCGTCGCCGGGTAGAGCCGCACTTCCTCGAGCGTGCCCCCGTCGAGCCGGCAGAGCGGGATCACGGTCTCCCAGTACAGCGGATCGGCGGCGAAGCTGCCGCGCGCCCCGCGGGCGTCGAACAGGTCGGCGGGGGTGGCCGTCGGCGGGAGGCCGAGCCGCTCGTAGAAGTCCGCGGGCTGGCGCTGCAGGACCTCGTTCTGGAAGATGAAGTTCCCCAGGCTGTAGAAGATCGGCTTGCCGTGGTAGATCTCGAGACCGCGCAAAAGGTGCGGGCCGTGGCCGAGCACCGCATCGGCCCCGGCGTCCACCGCGGCCCGGCAGAACATCGGGATGAACTCCGCCGGCTGCTCGCGGTCGTGCCCGGCCATCTCGTGAGCGTGGACGCTCACGATCACCCAGTCGGCCTGGCGGCGCGCGTCCCGGATCCAGGTCAGGTTGCCCGCCAGGTCGCCCGCGTGGGGCGTGGTGTGTACGCCGGCGGGCTCGCCCAGGCGGAACCTGTGGCCGAACAGCGTGGTGACGCCCTCGGGATCCGGCTGGATGAACCCGAGCTTGATCGAGAGGTCGCGGTGCGCGTCGATCTCGAGGCGCCGGTGAATGTCGGCCAGCTGAGCCAGCGTCTGCGCGTCCACGGTCACCGTCTCCTCGAACCGGAGCGGATTGACGCCCGGGCGCCCCTGGCAGTCCAGGCGCTGCTCGCCCGCGGGCGCGTGCGGGGAAAAGGTGCTGGTGATGGCGATCAGGGCGAGGCGGCCCCCAGCGAGCTCGAGATAGCGCGGGGAGCGCGCCTCGGCGAGGTGCCGGCCGATCCCCGCGTAGACGACGCCCGCGCGGTCGAGGGTCTCCATCGTGCCCAGGAGGCCGCCATCGCCCCAGTCCGCCATGTGGTTGTTGGCGGCGCCGTACAGGTTGAATCCCATCCACTGCAGATCGTCGATGATGCGCGGAGATCCGACGACGTACGTACCGCCGCTCGCCGCCTGGGGGTGGCCCAGGTAGTCGTGCAGGGTGCCCTCGAGGTTCGTGAAGCGGACGTCGGCGGACCGGATCAGATCCACGAGGATGCGGAACGCCGGATCGCGCGATTCCGGCAGGCGTTTCGTGATCAGCGAGTCGCCGGTGGCGGCGAGGGTGAGCAGACGGGGCACGGCGATGTCCTCTCTCCGTCTATTCTTGCGCCGGCGCGGGGACTCCTTGAACCCCGGGCGACGCGCCGGCGCGCCGCCCGGCGGCCGCGTGCGGGTCGGCCAGGTCGCGCACCGCATCGCCGAGCACGTTGAGACACAGCACGGTGATCACGATCGCCGTCCCCGGGAAGAACACAAACCACGGCGCCGTGGCCACGTAGATGTGCGCGTCGTCCAGCATGTTGCCCCACGTCGGCGCCGGCGGCTTGACCCCCAGCCCCAGGAACGAGAGCGCGGCGTCGGCCAGGATCGCCTCCGCGAAGACGAACGTGGACTGGACGATGAGCGGCGGCAGCGCGTTCAACAAGATGTGGACGCTCAGGATCCGCCCGTCCTTCTCGCCGAGGGCCACGGCGGCCTCCACGAACGAGCGCTGCTTCAGCGCAAGCGTGGATGCGCGCACGATGCGCGCCGTCCGCGGGAAGTACACGAGCGCGATCGCGATGATCTCGTTGCGGGCGCTTGCGCCCAGGGCGGCGACGAGGGCGATCGCCAGAAGAATCGCGGGGAACGCCATCAGGCCGTCCAGGATGCGCATCAGGACGGCGTCGATCCGGGGGTAGTAGCCGGTGAGGAGCCCGGCCGCCGCGCCGGCGGCGGTGCTGAGGGCCATGACGGCCAGGCCGATGGTGAGCGAGATCCGGCCGCTCGCGATGACCCGGGAGAGGATGTCCCGCCCGAAGTTGTCGGCGCCGAGCGGATGGCCCGGGGACGGCGGCAGCAGGCGGCTCTGCATGTCGATGCGGTCGGGCGCCGGCAGCGGCAGCCACGGCGCCAGCCCCGCGGCGAAGGCGATCGCGACCAGCACCACGAGCGCCGCGGCCGCAGGCGGGCGGCGCCGGAACAGGACTCGGAGGAACGCGGCCATCCTCGGGGGCCCGGTCAGTACCGGATCCGCGGGTCGATCGCGGCGTACAGCAGGTCCACGAGGAGGTTCACCAGGACGTAGACGAGGGCGACGAACAGCACCACGCCCTCGATCACGGGATAGTCCCGCCGGCTGATCGACTGGACGACCAGGTTGCCGATGCCCGGCAGCACGAACACCGTCTCGACCACCACGGCGCCCGAGAGCAGATTGGCCAGGCTCGTTCCGATGACGGTCAGGGTGGGGATCAGCGCGTTGCGGAACGCGTGCCGGGCCAGGACCAGCGCCTCCCCCAGGCCCTTGCCGCGCGCGGTCCGGATGTAGTCCTCCCCCAGCACCTCGATCGTCGAGTCGCGCGCCATCCGGGCGATCAGGCCGGCCTGGGTGAAGGCCAGCGCGACGGCCGGCAGGACCAGGCTGCCGAGCCATGGCCCGACGCCGTGGGAAGGGGAGACGTAGCCGGCGACCGGAAAGAGCCGGACCGCGACGGCGAACACGGCGATCAGGTTGAGGCCCGTCCAGAACGAGGGAATCGAGACCCCCAGCAGGACGACGAACATGAACGCCTGGTCGAAGCGGCTGTGCTGCTTCCAGGCCGCGAGCACGCCGGAGGGGATCGCGACCGCGATCGCGAGCGCCTCGGCGAGCGCAGTCAGGCCGGCCGTCGGGCCCAGGTGCTGCCAGATCGCCCGGGCGACCGGCTGCCGGAGGAAGATCGAGTCGCCCAGGTCACCATAGAGCACGCGCTCGAACCAGAGGGCGAACTGGACGTACAGGGGCCGGTCGAGGCCCAGCGCGTGCCGGAGGCGCGCGACCTGATCCACAGCGGCGTCCGGGCCGAGGATCACCGACGCCGGATCGCCCGGAATCAGATGGAGCAGCAGGAAGACGGTGACCCCGACGACCAGGAGGACGGGCAGGAGGGCGGCGAGGCGGCCGGCCGCGTACCTCGCCACGGGGCTACTCCCGGGCGCCTAGCGCGTGACCCACGTGTTCCAGAACCTGACGTCGAAGTAGGTCGTGTACCCGTGCAGGTGCTCATTGTTGTAGACTTCCAGGCCGAAGTAGTTCCCGATCTTCGCGACCGGCACTTCCTTGTAGAACGTCGTCTGGATCTGGTCCATCAGCTTCTTCCGCGCAGCCGTGTCGCCGACCGGCGTCTCGCCCCACTGCGCCAGTTCCCGGTCCAGCGTCTCGCTCTTGTACCAGCCGGGCCACGTGCTGCCGAAGAAGATCACCCCCGTCGGGTCGATCGAGGGCGAGAACCCGGTCAGGAAGATGTCCCAGAGGTCCTGCTTCGTGCGGCGGCTCAGCAGCGTCGGCCAGTCGTACACCTGCGAGTCCACGTTGAACCCGACGGCCGCCAGTTCGGGGACGAGCACCTGCGCGGTGTTCCCGTTCCACGTGTAGTCCTTGGTGGACATCACGGCGATCCGCTGGCCGTGGTACCCCGCCTCTCGCATCAGCGCGCGGGCCTTCTCGAGGTTCTGATGATTGTAGACCTCCGCCCCCGCGGCCGAGTACAGGCCCTTCTGCTCTGGGAAGAACAGCCCGGGGTCCAGCTGCCAGAACTGCTTGGGGCCGATCGCCGCGGCCATCAGGTCCGCGGGCTTCATCGCGTAGAGGACGGCCTGCCGCAGCCGCTCGTCGGTGAACACGCCGTGGACCTTGTTGAACACCGCGCCGGTCCAGCTGAACACCCGGACGAGGTCGGCCGTCAGGTGCGGGTCGGCCTTCACGTTCGCGTACACATCTTGGGGCAGCTCGAGGGCCAGGTCGTACTGGCCGGTGGACACGCCGGCCAGGCGCACCTGGGGGTCGGTCACGGGGAGGAAGTCGATCTCGTCCGCGTAGGCGACCTTCCGGCCGGTGATGCCGCCCCAGTCCTCGGTGCGCGAGACGTACCCGGGGTTGCGGGCGAGCACGATCTCCTGGCCCGGCGTCCAGTGCTTGAAGATGTACGGCCCGGTCCCGACCAGCTCGATCGCCGGCTTGAGCCCCGAGCTCTCGACGACGCTCTTCGGCATGATCACGGCGGCCTGCTTAGGGTCGCCGAGGTTGGTGATGAGCGGCGCAAACACGCGGCTCAGGTCGATCTCGATCGCGGCGGCGTCGATCCTCTTGATCTGCTTGATCGCCTTGTACGTCTCCTGGCCGCCGCTGCTGAGCTTGCCCCACCGGTCGAGCGACGCGATGACGTCGTCGGCCGTCATCGGCTGGCCGTTGTGGAACTTGATGCCGGGGCGGAGGCGGATCGTGTAGCGCAGGCCGTCGGGGGAGACCGCGTAGCCCTGGGCGAGCAGGGGTTTGACCTCGTAGTTGCGGTCCAGCGCGAAGAGGCCTTCGAACACGTGCCAGGCAACGAGGCGGGTGGCTGTGGCCGTGGACGACTGCCAGTCGAGCGTACCCGGCTCGGCGTTGGTGGCGACGTGGATCACCCCGCCGCGGACGGGCTCGCCCCCGCCCGGGGCCGCCGCGCCGGGGGCCGTCCAGATCAAGGGCAGGCCCGCGACACACGCCAGCACGCGGACGAGGAGAGAGTCACGCACGGTGATCACCGTCCTTTCAACGCTCGTTCACCGCTCGGGCGCATCCCCCGGATGGGGAAACTGTTCGCCAAGCCAGTAAGGGGCTATTCGCGGCAGTTCCGCAGCACGCCTTCCAGCCGGGCTTTGACGGCCGGCCACTCCTCGGCCAGGATGCTGTAGTAGACGGAGTCGCGGAGGTATCCGTCGGGCATGATCCGGTGGTGGCGCAGGACGCCCTCGCGGACCGCGCCGAGCCGCTCGATCGCGCGCTGCGACCGGACGTTCCGCGTGTCGGTCTTCAGCGTGACCCGGATCATCTCGAGCGTCTCGAAGCAGTGGCGAAGGAGCACGTACTTGCACTCGGTGTTGACGGCCGTCCGCCAGACGCCGGGGGCGAGCCACGTCCATCCGATCTCGATGCCCCGGTGGGCCGGCGTGATGTCGAGAAACCGGGTGCTGCCGACGATCCGCCCGGTCGCGCGGTCGAGGATGACGAACGGGAGCTCGCGTCCCTCATCGCGCGCGCGCAGCGCTTCGCGTACGAGCCGGATCATGTCGTCCCGGGACGCGACCCGCATCGGCATGTAGTCCCAGATCTCCGGGTTGCTCCCGGCCGCGTAGAGCCCGTCTACGTGGGCGGGCTCCATCGGGATGAGCTCTACCCGCTCGCCGACGAGCCGGACGTTCTGGCTCACGCGCGTCCGAGCTCACGCCGTAGGCCCGGCACCGGGGTGACGGCCGCAGCCATCAGCGGACGCCCCCGAGGCTCCGGGCGAGCGCGGGGAGCAGCGCCGTGAGGGCGACCGCGACAAGGAGCGCGGGCAGGAGGTTGCCCACGCGGATCGGCCGGATGCGGAGGATGTTGAGCCCGATCCCCACGACGAGGGCGCCGCCGGTCGCGGTGAACTCTCGCGTGACGTCCGGCGTCATCACGGACTGGGCGGCCTGCGCCAGGAGCGTGAGTGCGCCCTGGTACACGAGGACCGTCGCCGCCGAGAGGAACACCCCGGCGCCGAGCGCGGCGCCGATGGCGACCGACGACGCGCCGTCGAGCATCGACTTGGTGTAGAGGAGGACCGGCGGCTGTCCGAGGCCGCCCTGGATGGCCCCGAGGATCGTCAGCGGCCCGACGCAAAATAGGAGCGAGCTGGTGACGAACGCGCGGGCGAACGTGCTGCCCTCCTCCCGCGCGCCGAGGCGCGCTTCCGCCCATTCGCCCAGGCGCTCGAGCCCGGCCTCGATGCCCAGCGCCTCCCCAATGATCCCGCCGGCCACCAGGCTGAGGATCACGATCAGGACGTTGTGGGTCCCGAGCGCCATCTGCATGCCGATGATGAGGACGGCGAGCCCAATGCCCTGCATGACGGTCTCCCGCATTCCTTCGGGGATGCGCCGCCGCAGCGAGACCCCGAGCGCCCCGCCCAGCAGGACCGCGGCCACGTTGACGAGGGTCCCCTGCACGGCGCTACCCCCGCCGGCCCCAATCGCCGGCCGCCGCGGGAGGCCGGTTCATCACTTACGCGCGCGGATCATGTCGAGGAAGTAGCGATGGATCCGGTCGTCCGGCGCGAGCTCGGGGTGGAACGAGGAGACGAGCAGGTTGTCCTGGCGCGCCAGCACGGGATGCCCACCGTGCGAGGCGAGCACCTCTACGCCGGCGCCGACCTCCTCGATCATCGGAGCCCGGATGAAGACGGCTCGGAGGGGAGGCGGGCCGAGGACGGGGATCTCGAGGTCGGCCTCAAACGAGTCCACCTGCCGCCCGTAGGCGTTGCGCGCGACGGTGATGTCCATCAGCCGCAGCAGCGGCGGCTCCCCGCTGCGGGCCTTGCGGGCGAGGAGAATCATCCCGGCGCAGGTGCCGTACACCGGCATGCCCTGACGCACCCGGGCCGGGATCGCCTGGTCCAGCCCGTACTTCACCATGAGCCTGCCGATCGTGGTGGACTCTCCGCCGGGCATGATGAGCCCGTCGACGCGCTCGAGGTCCGCGGCCGTGCGGACCTCGGTGGTCTCGACGCCGAGGCTCGACAGGATCTTCTTGTGCTCGATGACGTCGCCCTGAATCGCCAGGACGCCGACGACCATGCTCCCCTCACTCCCTGAGGCCGGCGCGGTCAGCCGCTACCAACCGCGGGTCTGCAGGAGCTCCCCCTCGGGGAGCTTGCGGATGTCGAGTCCCTTCATCGGCTCGCCGATCCCCTCGGACACCCGCGCGATCACGTCCGGATCGCTGAAGTGCGTCGTCGCCTCGACGATCGCCCGGGCCCGCTTCGCCGGATCCTTGGACTTGAAGATCCCCGAGCCGACGAAGTTGCCGTCGCAGCCGAGCTGCATCATGAGCGCCGCGTCCGCCGGCGTCGCGATCCCGCCCGCGGAGAAGTTCACGACCGGCAGCCGCCCGAGCGCGCGGCTCTCGAGGACGAGCTCGTAGGGCGCGCCCAGCTCCTTCGCGATCGTCATGAGCTCCTCTTCGGGCGCCGCCCCGAGCTGGCGGATCCCGTCCGTCACGGCGCGCATGTGGCGGACGGCCTCGACAACGTTGCCGGTGCCGGCCTCGCCCTTCGTCCGGATCATCGCGGCGCCCTCGCCGATGCGGCGGAGCGCCTCCCCCAGGTCGCGGCACCCGCAGACAAACGGCACCTTGAACAGGTGCTTGTTGATGTGGTACCGCTCGTCCGCCGGCGTGAGCACCTCACTCTCGTCGATGAAGTCCACGCCGAGCGCCTCGAGGACCTGCGCCTCCACGAAGTGCCCGATCCGGACCTTGGCCATCACCGGGATCGTGACGGCCTCCATGATCTCCTTGACCCTCAGCGGATCGGCCATCCGCGCGACGCCGCCCTCGGCCCGAATGTCCGCGGGGACCCGCTCGAGCGCCATGACGGCGCACGCGCCGGCGTCCTCGGCGATCTTCGCCTGCTCGGCGGTCGTCACGTCCATGATGACGCCCCCCTTGAGCATCTGCGCGAGCCCCCTCTTCAGCTTGACCGTGCCGGTCTCAGCCATCTGCCCGCCTCCTGTCTGTCGTCTGCACCGTTATCTTACATCCCCTGGCCCGGGGCCGCCGCGCCGTCGAGGCGCAGCTGCGGCGCGATCCCCTGCAGGGCCTGAATCACCATGCCGATGTGCTCCTCGAGCGGGATGCCGAGCTCCTCCGCGCCGCGCACGATGTCTTCGCGCCGCACGCCGCGGGCGAACGCCTTGTCCTTCATCTTCCTCTTGACCGACGCGACGTCCACGTCGGCGAGCGACCGCGACGGCTTGACGAGCGCGACCGCGATGACGAAGCCGGCCAGCTCGTCGGCCGCGAAGAGCGCCTTTTCCATCCGTGTCTCGCGCGGCACGCCGCTGTAGTCGGCGTGCGAAAGAATCGCGCGGCACAGCGCCGGATCAAGCCCCCGCTCGCGCAGGAGCTTCGCGGCGATGAACGGGTGGCCGGCCTCCTGCGAGGGGTGCTGCTCGTAGTCGAGATCGTGGAGCAGGCCCACGAGGCCCCATGCCGGCTCATCCTCGCCGAAGCGGCGGGCGTACGCCCGCATCACGGCCTCCACCGCCATCATGTGCTTCAGGAGGTTAGGCGAAGCGGTGTATTCGGTAAGAATCGCCCAGGCGTCGTCTCGCGTCACCCGATCATTCCCCCCACGTCCTCCGGTTCACCCCTGGCCCATTCTTCCGCTCGCCGCGCCCTGGGCGCCTCCAGGCGCTCATCGCCGCCTGTATGCCTACTCGTATCTAACTACACTACTTGACAGCTACCTAAACGCTGGTATTATTCGTATAACACCGCTCGCCAACGCTGTCAATATTTCTAGATACAGTTCAAGCTGGCGCCGAGTATGGCGGTCATAAATATCGGGGCCGGGGAGACAGACGTGGAGCTAAGCCTGAGGCGCGACAGCGACATTCCCCTGTACCGCCAGTTACACGCCGAGATCGCCGCGCGCATTCGCGCAGGTGACCTCGCGCCGGGAACCCGCCTGCCGTCGGTCCGCAACCTGGCGCAGCGCCTGAGCGTCAGCTTGATCACGGTCGTTCAGGCCTACGATGCGCTCGCATCCGAGGGGCTGGTCCACGCGGCCATCGGGAGGGGCACGTTTGTCGGGAGCCTTGCCGCGTCTTCGCCGGCAGAGGCTCGGCCGGCGGATGGACCGGCACCCACGCCGCCGGGAGAGCTCGAATGGCAGGCATCGCTCCCCGTCTACCTGCGCGCGCCTCGGATCGCGGCGATGCAGGCGCTGCTGAGGCCGGCACTGCGCTCCGACGTGATCTCGCTCGCCGGGGGGACGCCGGATCCCACGCTGTTCCCGGTCCGAACGCTGGGACGTCTCTGGCACCGGGCGATGGCCATCGAGGATCCGAGTTACCTCCAGTACGGCACGCCGCAGGGGGACCAGAACCTGCGCGCCTGGATCGCCGGCCACTGCGGGACGGTCGGCATCTCCGCGCGTCCCGAGGACATCCTGATCACCTCGGGCTCGCAGCAGGCGATCGATCTCGTGGCCCGCACGCTGGTCGGCCCCGGCGATTACGTGCTGGTGGAGAGCCCTACGTTCCTGACGGCGCTCGACATCTTCGAGGGCCGCGGGGCCAAGCTGCTGGGGATCCCCGTCGATACGGGAGGGGCGCGGATTGACGTCGCGGCGGCGCTCGTCGAGCGCTTCAGGCCGCGGCTCTTCTACACGATTCCGACTGCGCAGAACCCGACCGGCGTCACGATGGCCGAGGACCGGCGCCGCCATCTGGCCGCGCTGGCGCGCCGGCACAACCTGCTGGTCATCGAGGACGATACGTGCAG
>JAPVSX010000162.1:0-22897 GCA_047519495.1 Armatimonadota bacterium | reverse complement strand
CCGCATCGTGCTGAACTACGGCCACACGATCGGCCACGGCATCGAGGCCGCGGCCGGGTATAGGGGCCTCACCCACGGCGAGGCGATCGCGGTGGGCATGACGCTCGAAGCGCGCCTCGCGGTGCGCCTCGGGATCTGCGACGCCGGGCTGCTCGACCGGCAGACCCGGCTGCTCGAACGGGCGGGCCTGCCGGTCCGTCTCGGGCAGATCCGCCGGGGCCGCGCCCACGGCGCGGGCCAGGACGCCCCGCCGGCCCCCGAGGCGGTCGCGGCGGCGATGACACACGACAAGAAGGCGCGTGCGGGCCGGCTGCGGTTCGTGCTTCCTACCGGCCTCGGGCAGACGGCCGTCAGGGACGACGTGCCAGCCGGGCTCCTTGAGGAGGTCCTCGCCGATGGTTAAGGTGCTCGTGATCCATGGTCCGAACCTCAACCTGCTCGGCCGGCGCGAGCCGAGCCTCTACGGCACGGCCACGCTCGCGGACGTCGATCGGGAGCTGCGCGCGCTCGGCAAGGAGCTCGGGGCGGAGGTCCAGACGCTCCAGTCCAACCACGAGGGGACGGTCATCGACCACCTCCACTCGGCGATGGGCCGGTTCCAGGCGGTCGTGCTGAACGCCGGCGGCCTCACCCACTACAGCGTCGCCCTGCGGGACGCGGTCGCCGCGATCCAGGTCCCGGTCGTCGAGGTGCACGTGACGAACATCCACGCGCGCGAGCCGCTCCGGCGCGTCTCCGTGATCGCCCCCGTCGTCGCCGGCCAGATCGCGGGGTTCGGGATGCACAGCTACCTGCTCGGCCTGCGCGCCGCGGTGGCGCTCGCCCAGCAGCGGCAGGCGCCGGGATCCGGATCCCGCGCGGCGCCCGTACCGCGCGGTGGAGGCGGCGCGGCCGGCCGGCGGCGCACGCGGTGAGCCGCCCCCGCGCCGCTTGGTCCGCGTGCGGCGTCCCGGAGGAGCGATTCTCCGGTCGTCGAACCAACAGCCGGGGCGCCGCCCCGCACCGCGACGCGCCCTGCGCACCCACGTCGGGTTCGGCTCCTCGAGGGCGATAATGCGGTTTCGCGGCATTCGCGGCGCGGTCACGGTCGAGGCCAACACGGAGCAGGCGATCCTGGACGCCGCGTCCGAGCTGCTCCAGCGGATGGTCGAGGCCAACGAGGTCGACGCGGACGACATCGCGGGGGTCATCTTCACGGTGACCCAGGACCTCACCGCAGCGTTTCCCGCGGAGGCCGCCCGGCGCCTGGCGGGGTGGACGCAGGTGCCCCTCATGTGCGCGCAGGAGATCCCCGTGCCCGGCGCGCTCGCGCGGTGCATCAGGATCCTCATGCTGGTCAACACCACGAAGACGCTGGACGAGATCCAGCACGTCTACCTCCGCGGCGCAGAACAGCTCCGCCCCGACCTGACCCGCTCGTGATGCCGCTCGTCGTCGGTCCGGGGTCCCCGCTGCGGGGAGCCCTGCGTATGCCCGGGGACAAGTCCATCTCCCACCGGGCGGCGCTCCTCGGGGGCCTCGCCTCGGGGACGACGCGCGTCCGCGGGTTCCTGCGTGCCGAGGACTGCCTGGCGACGCTGCGCTGCCTCCGCGGCCTCGGCGTGCCGGTCGAGGAGATCGCGGACGACCTCGTGATCCGCGGCGGCGGCCTGCGGGAGCCCGAGGACGTCCTGGACGTCGGGAACTCGGGCACGACGATCCGCCTGCTGTCGGGCGTCCTCGCCGGCCAGCCGTTCCACAGCGTCCTGACCGGCGACCAGAGCATCCGGCGCCGGCCGATGGACCGCGTCGCGGAGCCGCTGCGCCGGATGGGCGCGCGGATCTCCGGCCGGGAGGGCGGCCGGCTCGCGCCACTCTCGATCGACGGCGGCGGCCTGCAGGGCATCGCCTACGCGGCCCCGGTCGCGAGCGCCCAGGTGAAGTCGGCCGTGCTCCTGGCCGGGCTGTTCGCCGAGGGCGAGACCGCGGTCCGGGAGCCGCAGCTCAGCCGCGACCACACCGAGCGGATGCTCGGCGCGTTCGGCGTCACGGTCCTCCGCGACGGGCTGACCGTCCGCCTGCGGGGCCCCGCCGTGCTGCGGGGGACGGCCCTGCGGGTGCCGGGAGACCTGTCCTCCGCCGCATACTTCCTGGTCGCGGCCGCACTCGTGCCCGGCTCCGAAGTGACCGTCGAGGACGTGGGGCTCAATCCGACGCGCACCGGGGTCCTCGACATTCTCCGCGTGATGGGTGGACGCGTGGACGTCCGGGACGTCCGTGAGGACGGCGGCGAGCCGGTCGGCACCGTCGGCGTCCGCGCGTCCCGGCTGCACGGCGCGGTCATCGGCGGCGACCTCATCCCGCGGGCGATCGACGAGCTGCCGGTCGTCGCCGTCGCCGCGTGCCTGGCCGAGGGCGAGACGGTGATCCGGGACGCGGCTGAGCTGCGCGTCAAGGAGTCCGACCGGATCGCGGCGCTTGCCCGCGAGCTGGGCCGCCTCGGCGCCGCCATCGAGGCGCAGCCGGACGGGCTCGCGATCGCCGGCATCCGGCGGCTCCGGGGAGGCCGTGTCGCGAGCGGGGGAGATCATCGGATCGCGATGGCGCTCGCCGTTGCCGGCCTGTGCGCCGACAGCCCGGTTGTGATCGACGATCCCGCCTGCATCCAGACGTCGTTTCCCGAGTTCGAGGCGACCTTGCGCCGGGTGGCCGGATGACGTTCGGGCCCTCCGACCTGCTGCTCGTCTCGGTCATCGTGGCGGGCGCGGCCACCCTCAAGGGCGTGACCGGGTTTGGGTTCCCGCTCGTAGCCGTCCCACTGCTCTCGACGATCCTGGGCCCGCGCGTCGCCATCCCCATGATCGCCATTCCCACGATGTTGAGCAACGTGATCGTGGTGAGCCGCGGGGGCGGGAGCCGGGCGACGGTGGCGCTCGTCGGGATCCTGGCGGGACTGGCCCTCGGGACGATCGCCGGCGCCCTGCTGATCAAGACGCTCGACCAGCGGCTGCTCTCGGTCCTCGTGGGGGGCGTGACGCTGCTCTACGTCGCCGCCACGGCGTTCCGGCTGACGACGCTGATCCCGCCGGCCCTGGGCGAGCGCGCGGCGCCCGCGATCGGGCTCCTGGCCGGCCTGATCGGCGGCGCGACCGGCATCTTCGCGCCGTTCCTGGCGAGCTACCTGCACCTCATGCGGCTGGCGAAGCGCGAGTTCGTGTTCTGGATCACGATGATGTTTTTCGTCAGCAACGTCGTGCAGATCGGTAGTTACTACCACCTCGGCCTCTACGCCGGCGCGGTGCTCGCGATGTCGCTCGCGGAGTGCATCCCGATGGCGGTGGGAACGTGGTCGGGCCTCGTCCTGCAGGACCGCCTGGATCCTGTGTCATTCAACCGGGTGGTGCTCGCGATCGTGTTTCTGTCCTCGCTCAACCTGCTGGTGCGCGGGTTCATTCGCTAGCGCTCCATCTCGCAACTTCGAGGAGGGCAGGACGGCCGCGGGGGCGCGGCCCGTAGCGCACGAGGGGCCTGCGTCACTCGCTGCGCCGACTATTGGGGAGCGGCCTGAGACTCCCGTCGCTACGGATGCCGGTAGCGGAACCGGTCCATCTTGACGAGCTGCTGGTAGCTGCCGAACCGGGCGGCGTCCGCCGCGGCGCGGTCGAGCGCCTCGGGCTGATCGTCGCCATCCCGCTCGAAGGTCCGGTGGATCCGGTACGTCGTCGTGCGCTCCGCGGGCACGCGCCCGGCGTCGCGGATGAGCCGCCGCAGCTCGTGAGGGGGCACCAGCTGGCCGTATCCCGCGCCGGCCGCGGTCGAGATGCTCTCGTTGATGAGCGTCCCGCCCAGGTCGTTCGCCCCGGCGGTGAGGAGCAGCTGGGCCAGGCGCGGGCCTTCCTTAACCCAGGAGACCTGCAGGTTCGGGATCGCCCGGTTGAGGGCGATCCGGGCCGTGGCGTGGAGCCGAAACACCTCCAGCCCCGTCGGCCCGGGCCGCAGCCCCGGGACCAGGCCCTTCCGCCACATCGGCGCCTCCGTGTGCACGAAGCTGAGCGGCACGAACTCCGTGAAGCCGCCCGAGCGCCGCTGGAGGTCGCGCAGCAGGACGAGGTGGCGGGCCTGGTGCCCCGGCGTCTCCGCGTGGCCGAACATCATGGTCGACGTCGTGGGGATGCCCAGCTCGTGGGCGGTCGTGATCACCTCGATCCACTGGGCCGTGCGGATCCGGCCGGGCGAGATGCGGTCCCGCAGCTCGTCGTCCAGGATCTCCGCCGCCGTGCCGGGCAGGCTGCCGACGCCGGCCTCCCGGAGCTCGGTGAGGTACGCGCGGACCGTGCGGCCGGACCGGACCGAGCCGTACAGGACTTCTTCCGGCGAGAACCCGTGGATGTGGATGTCCGGCAGCGCCTCCTTGATGCGCCGCGTGAGCCGGATGTAGAGATCGCCGTCCATCTTGGGAGGGAGTCCGGCCTGGATGCAGACCTCGGTGGCGCCGAGCTCCCATGCCTCGCGGGCACGGCGCAGGATCTCTTCCTCGGGCAGGAAGTAGCCCTCTTCTTCCCGGAAGTCACGGCTGAAGGCGCAGAAGCCGCAGCCCTTGATGCAGACGTTCGTGAAGTTGATGTTCCGGTTGACCACGTACGTCACGACGTCGCCCACGGCGGCGCGGCGGAGCTGGTCGGCCGCCGCCACGGTGGCGGTGAGATCGACCCCCGAGACGCCGAGCAGCGCCTCCGCCTCTTCGGCAGAGACGTCGACGCCCGACAGCGCCCGGTCGAGGATGCGGGCGACCCCCGGCGTGGCCCGGGCGAGCAGACGGTCGAGCGATTGATCTGGCTGAGGGGTCTCTGCTTCAGGGTGCTGTGGCTGCATGCCGGTCAAGCCCTCCTTTGGCGTATCCCTCGGCGTCCGCGGACGCCCGGAGGCGGTCGCGGAGCGGGACGGGGACGTACTCGGGTCGGTCGCGCAGATACTCGGGGTACACCGGCAGGCGCGGCCGGAGCTCCAGGCCGGCCGCCGCGGTCCGCGCCCGCAGCGATGCGATCTGCGGCCAGGGCGCCTCGGGGTTCACGTAATCGATGGTCAACGGAGAGATGCCGCCCCAGTCGTTGATGCCCGCGTCGAGATACACGTGGTAGTCGCCGGCCGACAGGTTGGGCGGGACCTGGATGTTGGCCGCGGGCCCCAGGACGAGCCGGGCGGCCGCCGCCGTCCGCACAACCTCGGCCGTCCCCGGCTCCGGCGCCGCGGCCATGGGGGTATGCGGCTTCGCCCGGAAGTTCTGGATGATGACCTCCTGGACGTGGCCCCACCGGGCGTGGGACTCCCGGATCGCCAGCAGCGCCTCGACGCGTTCGTCCCGCCTCTCGCCGATGCCGATCAACAGGCCGGTGGTGAAGGGCACGCGCAGCATCCCCGCGGCCTCGAGCGTGCGCAGCCGCGCCCGCGGATGCTTGCTCGGCGCGTGCTCGTGGGGGCCGCCGGGACCGCACAGGCGCTCGCTCACGCTCTCCAGCATGAGACCCATCGACGCGCTCACGTCCCGCAGCGCCGCCATCTCGGTCCGGCTCATCGTGCCGGGATTGAGGTGCGGAAACAGGGCGGTCTCGCGGAGCACCAGCGCCGCCATCTCACACAGGTACGCCAGCGTGCTGCGGTGGCCACGGCCGGCGAGCCACCGCCGCGCTTCCGGGAAGCGCTGCTCCGGGCGCTCGCCCAGCGTGAAGAGGGCCTCCGTACATCCCAGCCGCTCGCCCGCCCGCGCGACCGCGAGCACCTTGTCCGGTGTCATGTACAGCCGCGGATCCGAACGCGGATCCGTCCGGAAGGTGCAGTATCCGCACGTATCCCGGCACAGCCGCGTCAGCGGGATGAAGACCTTCGGAGAGAAGCTGACGATCCGCCCCTTGCCCCGCGCGCGCAGCAGCCGCGCGGCGGCGCACAGCGCCGGCACGTCCTCCTCGGGACAGCCGATCAGCCGGATCGCGTCCTCCCGGGACAGCGATGCGCCGCCGAGCGCCCGGTCGATGGCGGCGCTGACCGCCAGCGTGCGAGAGAGGCGGACCGGATCGATGTTGGGAGCGTCATGGTTCGGGTGGGAAGGCACCATCGGAGGAAAGTTCGCGCCGGGGCGTCCCGAGGTCCTGCGTCCTTCGCTGCCAGGCTTCTGACATGGACTATGGCCGGACATGCGCACGTGGAATGCAATGTTACCGCGGGCCCCTAGCGTGGGGGTGGCGACCCCGCTGCAGTAGCCTCCCTTCTGAACGCCTCCAGCCGCGGCATGAGGTCCTTCAACAGGATTCCGGTGCCGAAGGGCAGGACTGCAGCAGGCAGTTGGCCCGCCTTGAGCGCCCAGGCCTTCCGCACGGCCACGATGAGGTGGACGCCTGTCACGCGGGCGAGCTTCTCAAACTTCTCCGCCAGGTACTCCGGCGTCCAGTAGCCGACGATCTCGAGCGCCGCGACGGTGCCGTCGTCGTGGTAGAAGACGAAGTCGGGCACGACGAGACGCTCCCCGGCCTCCAGCAGCAGGGCCTCCCGGCGGAGCCGCCAGCCGTCCCGCGTCTCGCCGAACTTCTGCGCGAACCGCTCCTCCAGGTCCGAATCGAACAGCCTGGGGGCCGGCACCCGGGAGCGCAGGCCGTCGGCCGACGAGAACGTGCACGTAGCGGGGCGCCAGCCCTTCCGGGTGACGACCTCTGCGCGCAGCCGCCAGTCGCGGGCCTGGACGAGCGCGGCGAGGAACTTCGCGAAGTCGACGCCGTACGCGTGCGTCCGGCGGAGGATGGAGTTCGGGCCGTCGAAGACCAGCCGGTACGCCCCGCGGGCGCCGCGCTCGATCCGGTGCAGCAGGCGCGAGAGGCGGGCGTACTGGACGATGTGCCGGAGGTCGGCGCGGGCCTCCACCTCGACCCTCGTGGCATCATAGAGCATGGCCTGCGCCTGCGCGAGGTCGTAGTCGGCCCGCAGGTCCTCGGGCGTGTAGTCGTCCGGGAACGCCACGAGCCGGTGAAACTCCGGGTAGTCCGCGTAGAGGAGCGCTGCGGCCTCCCCGCGGTGCTCGGACAGCCGCCCAAACTCGCGGTCGAGAATGGACCGGGCCTGCTCCGGTGCCACGACAGGATAATGCGGCGCCGCGGCCTCGAAGACCCGGAGCCGCCGCTCGGCGTGGCGGGCGCCGCGTGGCCACTCGTACGTCGCTGCCTCGTCCAGGAGCTTGACGACCGCCTCGATGCGGTCCGGCCGCAGGCCGGCGGCCGCCGCACGGGCGGCGTTGCGCACGTCCCCGAGGCGGTCGCCGATCCGGCCACGACAGGCGGCGATCGCGCGGCTCAACAGGGGGACGCAGTCGTCCTCCAGCCGGTCAGAGGAGATCGAGTTGCTGCGCCTGTCCCAGTGATAGACGCGTTGCGCTTTGGTAAGCATCCGTCCGGCTCCGGCGCCGCGCGCGCGCAACGTCGGGCGTCTCCTCGACCACGACCTCGTAGAGGCGCGCCGGGCGGTCGCCCGACCGCCTGAGCAGCCGCCCGAGCCGCTGCACCGCCTCTCGCGTTCCCCGCTCGCCGCCGAGGACCACGCCGATCTTGACCGCAGGCGCATCCCAGCCCTCGTTGAGCACCTCGCACGCGGCGAGGGCGCGGAAGGTACCCCTGGCGAACCGGTCGAGCACCGCATTCCGTTCCCGCTTGTCCGAGTGCGACGTCAGTGCCGGGATCAGGAACCGCGCGGAGACGTCGAGCGCCATCCGGTTCGACGCCGTGAAGATGACGCACTGGTCCGTGGGGTGGAGGCGCAGGACGTCCTCGACGACCCGGAGCTTCTCGGCCGACCGGTGGACCAGGGCCAGCTTCCGGTGGTAGCTCCGGAGAATCTCCTTCGCCTCGGGATCGGTGCGGGAGCGTCTCGCCAGATCCTCCTTCCAGTCGAACCCGCCGTCCTCGCGCCGCCGCCGGGCGACGTAGGCCCGGATCCGCCGGGAGAGCCGGTCGAACTCCGCCTGCTCCGCCTCGGTGAGGTAGATCGGCACGCGGACGATCGCGTAGTGGGCGAGCGTCCGGCCGCGGGCCTGCGGGACCCGCTCCTCGTAGACGAACGGCCCGATGAGCTCGGTGAGCAGCCGGTCCCGTCCGTCGGCGCGCTCGGGCGTCGCGGTGAGGCCGAGCCGCATCGGCGCCAGACAGTCGAGCGCGCTCTCGTGGACCGTCTGTCCCGGCAGGTGGTGGGCCTCGTCGTAGACGATCAGGCGGTAGCGGTTCCCGATCTCCTTCATGTGGATCCATGCGCTGTCGTAGGTCGTCACCGTAATCGGCCAGATCTCCCGCCGCCCGTCGCCGAGCACGCCCGCGTCCACCCCGAGGCCCTGCGTGATCCGCCGCTGCCACTGATACATGAGGTCACGCAGGGGGGTGACGATGAGCGCGGAGACGCGGTGGCGGACGATGGCCGCAAGCGCGATCTCGGTCTTCCCCGTGCCCGTGGGCTTCACGATGACGCCGCGCCGGCCCGCCCGCTCCCAGGCCGCGACCGCCGCCTCCTGGTCCGGCCGGAGAAGAGGAAGGTCGGGGCGGAGCGTCGGACAGTCGAAGAACTGCGCCGCGTCGTCGCGGAGCTCGAGGCGGTACGTGGCGGCGTCCTCCATGAGGCGGAGGTGGTTGAGCGCCTCGGTCCGCCAGGCGGAAACACGCTCATCCCACATCAAGTACGATGGGACTCTTATCGTAGGAGGCGCGTCCAGCCGCAGGGAGCCGCGGTCGAAACGCAGCCTGAGGATCCGGTCCGGGAGGCCGGACGGCGCGCTCGCACGACCCCACACCCCTGCCCGCTGCCGGCGCCCGCGTCGCATCTCGACCCTATCTTATCACGGCACGCGCTTGACGCCGCGGGACGCCGCGTGCTGCAGCATACGTTTCTTGACACGGTGTGCTATAGTATACGTTACCAAACCCGACGACCGGGACGAGTACGCCGGGGGACGCCTCCGAGAGACCCGCGTGAAGGGTGCGAGCGTGGGAGGCGCCCCGGGCGGAATGGACCCGCGAGGGGCGGACCGAAAGGCGATGTGTTCCCGGGGTGGGTCGCCGAGTAGTCGCCGCCGGCATCCTCCACCGTGACCTGGAGGCGGGGACCGAAGTCGTGCCGGGCGGCACGCGATGGTCCCTGACCGAGCGCTCCGGCCGAGACGCCGGGGAAGTGGGGTGGTACCGCGGGTGGTGTTTCCGGCCTCCCGTCCCGAAGGGACGGGGGGTTTTGTGTTTTGGCCATGGTTTGACCGGGCTTAAGGAGGCAGCGCGATGATCGTGGTCATGGGTGCCGGGCACACACGAGCGGATCGCGAGGGCGTCGTCCGCAAGATCGAGGAGGCGGGTCTCCGCGTGCAGTCGGTCGTGGAAGGTGTGGAGCGCACCGTGATCGGCGTCGTGGGCGACAGCCACACGAAGGAGCTGCTGAAGCAGAGTCTCGAGGCGATGGCGGGGGTCGAGAGCGTCGTCCGCATCCTGCAACCGTACAAGCTCGTGAACCGGGAGTTTCACGGCGGGCGCGACTCGACCGTGTGGGTGCGGGACGTCGCGATCGGCGGCGGGCGCGTCGTTGTGATTGCCGGGCCGTGCTCGGTGGAGAGCCCGAAGCAGGCGATGGAGACTGCCAAGGCGGTGAAGCTGGCCGGGGCCCAGCTCCTGCGCGGCGGGGCATTCAAGCCACGCACGTCGCCGTATTCGTTCCAGGGCCTGGAGGAGGAAGCGCTCAAGATCCTTGCCGAGGTGCGTGAGGCGACGGGGCTGCCGGTCGTCACCGAGGCGATGGACGCCCGGCAGCTCGAGCTGGTCGTCAAGTACGCGGACATGGTGCAGATCGGCGCCCGCAACATGCAGAACTACACCCTCCTCCGAGAGGCGGGCCGGACGAGCCACCCGGTGCTCCTCAAGCGCGGGCCGGGCGCGACGATCGAGGAGCTGCTGCTCGCCGCCGAATACATCATGTCCGAGGGCAACCCCGGCGTCGCGCTGTGCGAGCGCGGCATCCGGACGTTCGAGGACTACACGCGATACACGCTGGATCTGACCGCAGTGCCGGTGCTCAAGCACCTGAGCCATCTGCCGGTGCTCGTCGATCCCTGCCACGGCCCCGGGAAGTGGAGGTTCGTGATCCCGATGGCGCGCGCGGCCGTGGCCGCGGGGGCGGACGGCCTGCTGGTGGAGGTGCACCCTGAGCCCGACCGCGCGCTCAGCGATGGCCAGCAGCAGCTCACCCCGGAGAACTTCACGGTCCTGATGCAGGAACTGGACGCGATCGCCCTCGCGGTCGGGCGGCGGGTCTAGGGTCACGATGCCCCTGTTCGAGCGTGTCACGATCGTCGGGGTGGGCCTGATCGGCGGCTCGCTCGGAATGGCGCTGCGCGCCCGCGGCCTTGCGCGCGAGGTCGTGGGGGTCACACGCGTCCCGGAGACGATCGCCGCGGCGCGGGACCGGGGCGCGATCGACCGCGGCACGGTGGATCCCGCCTCCGGCGCGGAGGGGGCCGACCTCGTGGCCCTGGCGACGCCGCCCGACCTGGTCGTCCCGATGGCACGGCGCGTGCTGCCCCGCCTGCATCCCGGCGCGCTCCTGACGGACGTGGCGAGCGTGAAGGCGGAGATCGTCCGGTCCGTGGAGGCGCTCGCGCGGCCCGGCGGGGCGGCGTTCCTGGGCGGTCATCCGATGGCCGGCAACGAGGGGCGCGGGATCGGCGCGGCCTCGGCCGCGCTGTTCGAGGGCACCGCGTATCTGCTGACGCCGACGGCGAAGACGCCGCGCGACGCGGTCGAGCGCATGAGCGGCCTCGCGCGCGCTCTGGGGGCGGCGCCGGTGCTGCTGGAGCCCGACGCGCACGACCGGGCCGTCGCGCTCACAAGCCACCTGCCGTACCTGGTCGCCGCCGCGCTGATGGGCGCGGCCGGGCCGGGGACGCCGGCGGCCAGCGCCGCGGGGCCGGCGTTTCTCGGGGCGACGCGGGTCGCGGGGAGCCCGGTCGCGCTGTGGGCGCAGATCTGCCGCCTCAACCGCGACTCGATCCTGAGCGCGCTGGGGACGTTCCGCGAGGAGCTCTCCCGCCTCGAGGCCGCGCTCGCGGACGGCGGCGCGGCCGGTGGGCGGTTCGACGCGCTGCTCGAGAGCGCCCGGCGGGCCCGGCTGCGCCTGGCCGACGCGGAGGCGGCGTCGCCCCCCGCGCCGGACACGTCTGCGGCCGGCGGCCGTGGGACGCGGCCTCGGGAGACCGCCTAGGAGCCGATATGGCGAAAGCGCTGGTGCTGGAACCGGGAGTGGCGGAGTTCGACCGCCGCGCGCACGAGGGGAACCTCGTGCCGGTCTCGTGTGAGGTGCTCGCAGACCTCGACACGCCGATCTCGGCGTTCATGCGCCTGCGCCATCTCCCCTACGCGTTCCTGCTGGAGAGCGCCGAGGGCAGCGAGAAGGTCGCGCGCTACTCGTTCCTGGGTGCCCAGCCCCGCCTCACCCTCCGGGCCTCGCTCGGCCGGGTGGAGGTGACCGAGGACGGGACGACCCGGACGCTCGCCCAGGATCCGCTCACCGCGGCGCGCGAGATCCTGCGGCGATATCGCCCGGCCCAGGACCCGGCCCTGCCGCGATTTTATGGCGGCCTGGTCGGGTACTTCTCGTACGACCTGATCCGCACGATCGAGCGCCTCCCGCACCAGCCCCCAGACGACCGCGGCCTCCCGATTCTCAACCTCACCCTCGCCGACACCGTGATGGTGTTCGACCACCTGCGCCACCGGATCCGGATCATCGCGAGCGCGGTCGTCGACGACGGCGCCGAGCGCGCCTACCGGGCGGCGCAGGCGCGGATCGAGGAGTGGCTGGACCTGCTGCGGCGACCGCTCCCGGCCCCCGCGCCGGCCCCGGCGTCTCCGCTCCGCCTGAACCTCAGGTCCAACATGACCCGGGAGCAGTACCTGGCCGCGGTGGCGCGCTGCCGCGAGTACATCCACGCGGGAGACGCCTTCCAGATCGTCCTCTCCCAACGCTTCGCCGTGGAGACCGGCGGCCTGGATCCGCTCGCGATCTACCGGGCGCTGCGGATGGTCAACCCGTCCCCGTTCATGTTCTATCTGGCCGGCCCGGACGCGACGCTCGTCGGCGCCTCCCCCGAGCTGCTGGTGCGGCTCGAGGGCGACCTCGTCGAGATGCGGCCGATCGCCGGGACGCGGCGGCGCGGCCTGACCGAGGACGAGGACCGCCGTCTGGCCGAGGAGATGCTCGCCGACGAGAAGGAGCGGGCCGAGCATGTCATGCTGGTGGACCTCACCCGGAACGACGTCGGGCGGGTCGCGCGGTACGGCACGGTGCGGGTGCCGGACCTGATGACGGTCGAGCGCTACTCCCACGTGATGCACATCGTCAGCACCGTCCAGGGGCGCCTCGTCCCGGAGCGCGACGCGTTCGACGTCCTGCGGGCGGTGTTCCCCCACGGCACCGTGAGCGGGGCGCCCAAGGTGCGGGCGATGGAGATCCTGGACGAGCTCGAGCCGACCGCCCGGGGCCCGTACGCGGGGGCCGTCGGGTACGTGGGGTTCGGCGGCGTGCTCGACACGTGCATCGCGATCCGGACGCTCGTGATCAAGGACGGCGTGGCGTACGCCCAGGCGGGCGGCGGCATCGTCGCCGACTCCGTGCCCGCGAGCGAATACGACGAGACGATCAACAAGGCCAAGGCGCTGATCCGGGCGATCGAGCTGGCCGGCCGCGGCTTATAGCAATCGGGAGGTCCTGGTGCAGCATTGCCGGGGTTTGGTGGCAACACTGGCAGTTGTGTCGGGGTGACGCATGATCCTCGTGATCGATAACTACGACTCGTTCACCTACAACCTCGTCCAGTACCTGGGCGAGCTCGGCGAGGAGCCGCGCGTGTTCCGGAACGACGCGGTCGCGGTCGAGGAGATCGCCGCCCTCCGGCCGGACGCGATCGTGATCTCGCCCGGGCCGTGCACGCCCAACGAGGCCGGGGTCAGCATGCCCGCCATCGCCTCGCTCATGGGCCGGGTCCCGATCCTCGGCGTGTGCCTGGGCCACCAGTGCATCGGGGCGGCGTGCGGCGCGCCCGTCGTCCGCGGCCGCGCGCCCGTCCACGGGAAGACATCCACGATCCATCACGACGGCCGGACGATCTTCCGCGGGCTGCCGAGCCCGATCGTGGGCACGCGCTACCACTCGCTCATCATCGACGAGGCCGGGCTGCCCGCGTCGCTGGAGGTGTCCGCCCGGACGGAGGACGGGGTGATCATGGGTGTGCGCCACCGGACGGCGCTCCTTGAGGGCGTCCAGTTTCACCCCGAGTCGGTGCTCACGGAGCACGGTCGCGCGCTGCTCCGGAACTTTCTGGCGCTGGCCCGGTCCGGGCGTCCCGGGACCGCCGGGCCCGCCTCGACCGCGGCCGGTCCCGCACTGGAGCGGCCCGCGGCCTCCGGCAGCGCCGACTACCGGGTCGTGGGGAGGTAGGCCGATGCCGCTTCGGGCCGCGATCGCCAAGGCCGTCTCCAGGCAGAGCCTCACCGAAGCCGAAGCCCACGACGCGATGGGCCTGATCATGGACGGCGAGGCGACGCCGGCGCAGATCGCGTCGTTCATCACCGCGCTGGCGATGCGCGGCGAGACGGTCGAGGAGATCACCGGGTTCGCGCGGGCGATCCGGGAGCGCGCCGTGACGATCACCCCGCAGACCGATCGCCTGGTGGACATCGTCGGGACCGGCGGGGACCGGCTCAACACGTTCAACATCTCGACGACCTCGGCGTTCGTCATCGCCGGCGCCGGCGGCCACGTCGCCAAGCACGGCAACCGGGCCGCGAGCAGCAAGAGCGGGAGCGCCGATGTGCTGGAGGCGCTCGGGATCAACCTCGAGGCCCCGCCGGAGGTCGTCCAGGCGTGCATTGAGGAGGTCGGGTTCGGCTTCCTGTTCGCGCCGCGCTTCCACCCGGCGTTCAAGCACGCGGTCGTCCCGCGGCGCGAGATCGGCATCCGCACCGTCTTCAACATCCTGGGGCCGCTGACCAATCCCGCGCGGGCCCGCCGCTACCTGCAGGGCGTCCCTGCTCCCACGTACACGGAGCCGATGGCCTGCGTGCTCGCCGGGCTCGGCGCCGAGCGGGCGTTCGTCGTGCACGGCCAGGACGGCATGGATGAGATCTCGGTGTGCGCGCCGACCCAGGTCTCCGAGCTCGCGGACGGCCGCGTCCGCACCTACACGCTGACCCCGGAGGAGCTGGGGTTTGCGCGTGCGCCGCTCGAGGCGCTGCGCGGCGGCACCCCGGACGAGAACGCGCAGATCTGCGTGCGCATCCTCCGGGGCGAGCCCTCGCCCCGGCGGGACGTCGTGCTCATGAACGCCGGCACCGCCCTCGTCGCGGCCGGGCTCGCCGAGACCATGAAGGACGGCGTCGCCCGCGCCGCCGAGAGCATCGACAGCGGGCGCGCCTACGAGAAGCTCGAGGCGCTCCGCCTCAGGACCAAGTTCGCCTGATGGGGATGCTCGAGCAGATCGTCGCGCACAAGCGCGAGGAGCTGGCCGGCCGCCGGCGCCGGGTCCCACTGGAGGAGGTCCGCGCCCGTGCGGCCGACGCGCCCCGGCCGCGGCCGTTCCTCCTGGCCCTGCGGCCACCCCAGCCGCCTGCCGGGGCGCGATGCGCCGGCGACCCCGGTCGCCCGGCGGTCCGGCTGATCGCCGAGGTCAAAGGCGCCTCCCCCTCGGCGGGCACGATCCGGGCGGCGTTCGACCCGGCCCAGATCGCCAGCGGATACGCGGCGGCCGGCGCGGCCGCGATCTCGGTGCTCACCGACGCCCGGTTCTTCTCCGGCGGGGACGAGCACCTGGCCGCGGTCCGGCAGACGGTAGATGTGCCCGTGCTGCGCAAGGACTTCGTGCTCGACCCGTACCAGGTCTACGAGGCGCGGGCGCTCGGCGCCGATGCGGTCCTCCTGATCGTGGCGATCCTGCCCCGGTCCGCGGTCGAGGACCTCCAGGGGCTTGCCGCGGAGCTGGGCATGGCCGCCCTCGTCGAGGTACACGCCGGGCCCGAGCTGGAGCAGGCGCTCGCCGCGCGCGCGCCGCTCGTCGGCATCAACAACCGCAACCTGGACACGCTCGAAACGTCGCTCGAGGTCACGCGGCGCCTCAGGCCCCGCATCCCGCCCGGCGTCGTCGTGGTCGGGGAGAGCGGGATCGAGGAGCGCGCACACGTCGAGGAGATGGCGCGGCTCGGCGTGGACGCGGTCCTGGTGGGGACCGCGCTCATGCGGGCCGGCGATCCGGCCGCCCGCGTGCGGGAGTTGCTCGGACAGACCGGATAGACGAGGAGGCCGCGATGGCACAGACCCAGACCGCACCGACGCCCGCCCGCCGGGCCGTCCCGGGCAAGAAGGGGCGGCTGCTGACCGGCGACCGCCCGACCGGCAGGCTCCACCTCGGGCACTACGTCGGCTCGCTGGAGAACCGTCTCCGGCTGCAGGAAGAGTACGAGTGCTTCTTCCTCGTCGCCGACTACCACGTGCTCACGACCGGCGCCGACCGGAGCCGCGAGATCGGCCAGAACATCCACGACCTGGTCCTCGACTACCTGAGCGTCGGCATCGACCCCGGGCGGAGCACGATCTACCTGCAGTCGCTCGTACCCGAGGTGGCGGTACTGCACCTGATCTTCTCGATGCTGACGACGGTGCCGCGCCTCCAGCGCGTCCCCACGCTCAAGGAGGTGATGCGGGACCTCAAGCTCGAGACCGCGACGCTCGGGCTCCTCTCCTATCCGGTGCTGCAGGCCGCGGACATCCTGATGGTGCGCGCGGACGTCGTGCCGGTCGGCAGGGATCAGGCGAGCCACCTCGAGGTGACCCGCGAGATCGCCCGGCGGTTCAACGAGCTGTACGGCCCCGTCTTCCCGGAGCCCGAGACGATGATGGGCCGCGTCGGCACGCTCGTCGGCACGGACGGCCAGGCGAAGATGAGCAAGTCGCTCGACAACGCGATCTATCTGTCGGACGACGCGCCGACCGTGACCAGGAAAGTCAGCGGGATGTTCACGGACCCGACGCGGATCCACCCCACCGACCCCGGGCACGTCGAGGGCAACCCGGTGTTCATCTACCACGACGCGTTCAACAAGAACACGGCCGAGGTCGAGGAGCTGAAGCACCGGTACCGGAAGGGCACCGTCGGCGACGTCGAGGTGAAGACGCGCCTCGCCCGGGCGCTCAACGAGTTTCTCGACCCGATCCGCGAGCGCCGGGCCCGATTTGCGGCCGATCCCCGCCGGCTCGAGGAGATCGTCGTCGAGGGCAGCCGGGTCGCGCGCCGCGAGGCGCAGGAGACCCTCACCCTCTGCCTCGAGAAGATGGGGATGGACTACTTCCGGGCCGCGCGCGAAGGCGCGGCGTCGAGGCGGGAGACGGCCTAGGGCGGCGATGGTCCGTGTCAAGATCTGCGGGATCCGGCGCCTCGAGCACGCCCTCGCCGCGGTCGAGGCCGGCGCGGATGCGATCGGGCTCAACTTCTGGCGGCCCGGCCGGCGCTACGTCGCGCCCGCGACGGCCCGGGCGATCGCCCGGGCGCTCCCGCCGTTCGTCGCCCGGGTCGGGGTGTTCGTGGACGAGGACCCCGCGACGATCCGGGAGATCGCCGGCCTGTGCGGCCTGGACGCGCTGCAGCTCCACGGCGCGGAGAGCCCCGAGTTCTGCCGGCAGTTCGACCGGCCGGTGATCAAGAGCATCAAGGTGCGGGGGCCCGAGAGCCTCCGGGGGCTCGAGCGGTACCGCGTCGCGGCGTTCCTCCTCGACACGCACGTGTCCGGCGAGATGGGGGGCACCGGGCAGTCGTTCGACTGGGCGATGGCCGCGCGCGCGAAGGAGGCCGGGCCGGTGATCCTGTCCGGGGGCCTCACGCCGGAGAACGTCACGGAGGCGATCCGCGCAGCAGCGCCGTACGCCGTGGACGTCGCGTCCGGCGTCGAGACCGGGGGCGAGAAGGATCCCCAGAAGATCCGCGCGTTCGTCGCGCGGGTAGAGGAGTGGAACTCCGCGGAGGTGCGGCGATGAAGGTCCAGGATCAGGCGGGCACGCGGCCCCGGGGGCGCTTCGGCGTCTACGGCGGCCGGTACGTGCCGGAGACGCTGATCCCTGCGCTCGAGGAGCTCGAGGCCGCGTACGAGGCCGCGCGCCGGGATCCGGCGTTCGCCGCCGAGGTGGACGGTTACCTCGGGTCCCTCTGCGGCCGGCCGACGCCGCTGTACTTCGCGCGGCGCCTCACCGAGACGCTCGGCGGCGCCCGCGTCTACCTCAAGCGCGAGGACCTCCTCCACACCGGCGCCCACAAGATCAACAACACGGTCGGCCAGGTCCTGCTGGCCGTGCGCATGGGGAAGCGGCGGATCATCGCCGAGACCGGGGCGGGCCAGCACGGCGTCGCCACCGCGGCGACGGCCGCGGCGTTCGGCCTCCCGTGCGACGTGTACATGGGCACGGAAGACATGGAACGGCAGGCCCTCAACGTCTTCCGCATGCGGCTCCTCGGCACGCGGGTCGTGCCGGTAGACGGCGGCAGCCGGACGCTCAAGGATGCGATCAACGAGGCGCTGCGGGACTGGGTCACCAGCGTCCGCGACACGTTCTACGTGATCGGGTCGGTCGTGGGCCCGCACCCCTATCCCGCCCTCGTTCGCGACTTCCAGTCCGTGATCGGCCGGGAGGTCCGGGAGCAGATCCGGGCGGCCGAGGGACGGCTCCCCGACTGCTGCCTGGCGTGCGTGGGAGGCGGCAGCAACGCGATGGGCCTGTTCCATCCATTCAGGAATGATCCCGAGGTCGCGCTCGTGGGCGTCGAGGCCGGCGGGTCGGGTCTGGCGAGCGGGAAGCACGCCGCAACCCTCTGCGCCGGTACGCCCGGCGTGCTGCACGGCGCGATGAGCTATCTTCTTCAAAGCCCGGACGGCCAGGTGCTTCCCACCCACTCCGTCTCGGCCGGCCTGGACTACCCCGGTGTGGGCCCGGAGCACGCCTACTTCAAGGATACGGGCCGCGCCCGGTACGTCTCCGTGACGGATGCGGAGGCGCTCGAGGGGTTCGACCTCCTCTCGCGCGTCGAGGGGATCATCCCCGCTCTGGAGCCGGCCCACGCGGTGGCGTACCTCCGGACTCTCGCCCCTGCGCTCGGCCGCAATAAGGTGATCGTCCTC
This sequence comes from Armatimonadota bacterium, assembly GCA_047519495.1. Classification (GTDB taxonomy): domain Bacteria; phylum Sysuimicrobiota; class Sysuimicrobiia; order Sysuimicrobiales; family Segetimicrobiaceae; genus JAPVSX01. Next base: position 4,700 of record JAPVSX010000162.1, on the reverse strand, counting down.
GGCCTGAGCGGCCGCGGCGACAAGGACGTCGACACGGTCGCGAGAGCGATGGGCGAGGGCCTGGGAGGCCCCCGGTGATGCAGGCGCAGGCGCAAGTGATCCGCCCGTCCCCCGCGCCGGTAGCCGAGAACCGCCTGACCCGCACGGTTGCCGCGCTTGGGGCCCGCGGCCGCCGGGCGCTCATCCCCTACATCATGGCGGGCGATCCCGATCCCGGAGCCACCGAGCGGCTGGTCAAGATCCTCGTGGACGCGGGCGCGGACGCGGTCGAGCTGGGGGTGCCGTTCAGCGACCCGATCGCCGACGGGCCGGTGAACCAGCGCGCCGGCCTGCGGGCGCTCGCGCACGGCATGGGGCTGCGCCCGGCCCTCGACCTGGTCTCCCGCCTCCGAAAGACGACCCAGGCGCCGCTCGCGTTCATGACCTACTACAACCTGCTCCTCCGGTACGGTGTGAGCGCATTCTGCCGGGACGCCGTGGGGGCCGGCCTCGACGGCATCATCATCGCCGACCTGCCGCCCGAGGAAGGCGCTGAGCTTACTACGTCCGCCCGCGCGGCCGGGCTCGCCACGATCTTCCTTTTGGCGCCGACGAGCACCGAGGAGCGGATCCGCGCCGTCGCGGCCGCGTCCACCGGCTTCATCTACTGCGTCTCCCGGACCGGCGTCACCGGCGTCCGGGACGCCCTCCCGGAGGGGCTCGCGGAGCTCGTGGCGCGGATCAAGGCGCAGACCGCGACCCCCGTCTGCGTCGGCTTCGGGATCAGCCGGCCCAGCCAGGCGCGCGAGGTCGCGAAGGTCGCCGACGGCGTGATCGTTGGGAGCGCGCTTGTCCAGATGCTCGAAGAGCAGCCCGAGGACCTCGAGCGGATCGGCGCGTTCGTGCGCGACCTGCGGGCCGCGGTGGGCGGGGAGTAGCGCGGCACCGGGGATGGCAGCGCACATCGCGCGCGACGAGTTTCTCGGCCGGCTGGAGCGCGCGCGCCGCCGCACCGCGGAGCGCGGCCTCGGCGGCCTCCTCGTCATCGGCCGCTCATTCTACGACCGGACCGGCGACCTCGCCTACCTGACGAATCACTTCCCGCCGTTTCCGGCGACGGTGTTCAGCGAGACGCAGAAGGGCCTCGGCCACGGCCTGCTGGTCCTTCCCGCGTCCGGGGCGCCGGTGTTGGTCATCGACGGCCGCGCCTGCCGCAGGGACATGGTCGTCGTCGAAGAGATCCGGGCCGACACCGACCTCGCGCGCGGCGTCGTGGGCGCGCTGCGGGAGCGCGGCCTGGCGAGCGGGCGGATCGGGCTCGTCGGCGAGGACATCATCCCGCTCGCGATGTATCGTGCGATCGCCGGGGCGCTGCCGGCGCTTGTGATCGAGCCGGCCGACGAGATCGTCCGGCGCGAGCGCGCGATCAAGAGCCCGGCCGAGCAGGCGCTCCTGCGCCGCGCCGCCGGGATCTCCGACCTGGGCCTGCGCGCTGCCCTCGGCCGCATCCGCGAGGGCGTTCCAGAGACGGCGGTGTGCGCGGCCGGCATCGCCGCGGCGATGGAGGCGGGCGCCGACTTCGTCCGCTACCTCCGCGTGCACTCAGGGCCGTACAGCGCGTTCGGCTCCCGGTGGCCTCAGGCGATGGACCGCGTGATGGAGCGCGGCGATCTCGTCGCGCTGGACATCATCGGCGCCGCGCAGGGCTACCAGTTCGACGTGCTGCGTACGACGAGTGTGGGTGGGCCGGACACCGAGCACCTCCGGTTGTTGGACTCGGTCGCCAGGGCCGCCGAGGCCGCCACGGCCGCGGCCCGCCTCGGTGCGGAGTGTGGGGATCTGGTGCGCCTGGCGAACGGGCTCCTGGAGCAGGACGGCTACGGTAACTACGTCCGGGGGTTCATGGGCCACGGCATCGGCCTCGAGACCGTCGAGGAGCCGTACCTGACCCCCGAAGTCACGACGCGGCTCGAGCCCGGCATGGTGATCTGCGTCGAGCCCGGCGCGTTCATCCCGGGCTGGGGTGGGGCCAGCATCGAGCAGGAAGTGATCATCACCGAGGGCGCGCCGGAGGTGATCACCCCCACGCCGGCGCGCCTGTGGGCATAGAGGCCTGCGCGCGTTCATTGACAACCGCTCTGTCCGGCTCGTACGTTGATAGATGGCGGGGGGAGCGATTCCAGCGGTCGAATAGTTCACACGAGTGTCGAGTAGGGAGGCGGAATCGAATGGCGTCGGCGCCGGGCGGCCCTGCGCACGTCGTTGAGGGGTTGGAGGGGATCGTCGCAGCGACGAGCCGCATCTGCTTCGTCGACGGGCTCGAGGGGCGGCTGCTCTATCAAGGGTACGACATCCACGATCTCGTCGCGCACGCCAGCTTCGAGGAAGTCGCGTACCTCCTCTGGCACGGCGACCTGCCGACCCGGGCCCAGCTCGATGCCCTGAACAGGGATCTCGCCGCCGCCCGGGCGCTGCCGGAGCCGGTGCTGGCGATCATGAAGGCGGTGCCCAGGGACGCGCTCCCGATGGACGTCCTGCGCACCGCGGTCTCCGCCCTCGGGATCGACGATCCCGAGGCCAGGGACAACTCGCAGCCGGCAAACCTCCGGAAGGCGACCCGCCTCACCGCCCAGATGGCGACGATCGTCGCCGCGATCGACCGGTTCCGGAAAGGGACCCCGCCGGTCGCGCCCGATCCCGCGCTCGGCCACGCGGCCAACTTCCTGTACCTGCTCTGGGGCAGGCGGCCCGACGAGACGAGCACGCGGGCTGTGGACATCGCCCTGATCCTACACGCCGACCACGAGCTCAACGCGAGCACCTTCGCCGCGCGGGTCACAGCCGCCACGCTCGCGGACATGCACTCCGCGATCACGTCGGGCATCGGGACGCTCAAGGGCCCGCTCCACGGCGGCGCCAACGAGCAGGTGATGCGGCTGCTCCTCCAGATCGGCGAGGTGTCCAAGGCGGTCCCGGCGATCAAAGAGATCATCGCGGCCGGGCAGAAGATCCCGGGGTTTGGCCACCGCGTCTACAAGACCGAGGACCCCCGCGCCACGCACCTCCGGAAGATGTCGGAGGCGCTCCTGCGTCAAAAGGGCGAGCTCAAGTGGTTCGAGATGTCGCGGGCGATCGAGCGATACATGCTCGATGAGAAGCACCTGCACTGCAACGTCGACTTCTACTCGGCCACCTGCTACTACGCGCTCGGGATCCCACTCGACCTGTTCACGCCGGTGTTCGCCGTCAGCCGGATTTCCGGGTGGAGCGCCCACGTTCTCGAGCAGCTGGCCGACAACCGGCTCATCCGGCCGCGGGCGGAGTACGTGGGGCCGCGCAACCGGACCTACGTGCCGATCGACAAGCGCCGGTAGGAGGCCTTGGACATCTTTACGATCTCTTCTCGCCGTGCCGGTCTCAGCCGACGATGTCCTCGCCCCCATCCACCCCGATCACGTTCCCGGTGATCCACTCCGTCCCGGGCAGACACAGCGCCGCGATCGCCCGCGCCACGTCTTCGGGTGTCGTGAGCCTGCCGGAGGGGTTGCGGTTCATGGCGTTCTCCGCGATCAGTTCGTGGCCCGGGATCTTCCGGAGCGCCGGCGTATCGGTCACCCCGGCCCGGATCGCGTTCACCGCGATCCCCCGCGGGGCCAGCTCCATCGCGAGCTGCCGGATATGCGACTCGAGCGCCGCTTTCGCCGCCGAGACCGCTCCGTAGTTCGGGAGCACCCGCGTCCCGCCCGCGCTCGTCATCGCGAAGATCTTCCCGCCTCGCCGCATCAGGCCCGTGTGCACCAGGTCTTGCACCCAGTAGACCAGGCTGTGCGCCATCACCGCGAGCGTCATGTCCATCTGCGCTTCCGTGATCGCGTCCTGGGGGTTCTCCGCGATGTAGGGGCGCAGGTTCCCGAACGCCAGCGAGTGCAGCAGCACCCCTACCGTGCCGCCCTTTCTGGCCTCCTCCTGAGCGCGGGCCAGCACCTCCACCCGGCGCTCAGGGTCCGCCGCGTTCACGTTGAAGAACACCGCCTGCCGGCCGGCGGCGCGGATGCCCGCGATCACCTCTTCCACGTGCGGCAGCGTCGCCTTCCGGTCCAGGTGCACGCCGATGATATCGTAGCCCGAGCGGGCCAGTTCCAGGCTCGTCGCCTCGCCGAACCCGCTGCTCGCCCCCAGGATCAGGGCCCAGGGTTTCTGGTTGCTCATCGCGTCCTCCGACCGCCACGGGCATGCCCCGCGGCATGGGCTCCGAAGGGGATTCGTTCCGGGTCAGATGATCCCCTCGGCTCAGGATGCACCGGGCCCCGTAGCCTTGTGCCGGCATTTTGCCGGAGGCTCGAAGCTCTGCTAGAATGCGTATTGGGGCCGTTAGCTCAGCGGGTAGAGCGCCGGGCTTTTAACCCGGGCGTCGGGGGTTCGAGTCCCTCACGGCCCACCATATTTTACTAGGGCTGGCGGGCCGTTCCTCGCCTACTGCGCGATCCCAAACCGGGCAGATTTTGTTAGCAATCTGTTAGCAGTCTCTGCCGCCCGTTCTTGCGCCCATGGTACGGCGTGGGCATACACCGACAGGGTGAACGCCGGGCTGCTGTGTCCTAACCGATCCGCAACCGTCCTGGGATCCACACCGGCAGCGATCAGGTACGTGGCATGCGTGTGTCGGAGATCATGCGGCCGGACCCGGGGCAGCCCGAGGCGTTGCAGCCGCGGATAGTGAT
>JAPVSX010000161.1:0-7681 GCA_047519495.1 Armatimonadota bacterium | reverse complement strand
GGCAGGCACCCGCCGTTGGTGTCGCACAGCACGACGACGTCGGCGCCGCCGCGCCGGGCGGCCTGGAGCGTGGCCAGCGCGTACTCGGGGTTGGCCTTCCAGCCGTCGAAGAAGTGCTCGGCGTCGTAGACGACCTCGATCCCCCGCTCCCGCAGGAAGCGCACAGAGTCCTCGATCATCCGGAGGTTCTCGTCGAGGGTCGTGCGCAGCGCCTCCCGGACGTGCAGGTCCCACGATTTGCCGAACACGGCCGCCGCCGGCGTCCCGGCCGCGACGAGCAGCCGGAGGTTCTCGTCCTGCTCCGGCGCGATTCCGGCCCGCCGCGTGCTGCCGAACGCGGTGAGGCGCGCGTGCCGCCACGTCCACCCGCGCGCACGCTCGAAGAACTCCATGTCCTTGGGGTTGCTGCCCGGCCAGCCGCCTTCGATGTAATCGATGCCGAACTCGTCCAGCCGTTCGGCGATCCGCAGCTTGTCGTCGGCCGAGAGGGTGATACCGGCCCCCTGCGTACCGTCCCGGAGCGTCGTGTCGTACAGGGCGATGCGAGTGGGCTGTGTCATGTCCCCGTCCTCCCTGCTGGAGCCGCCCAGATAGCCGATCGCGCGTGGGCTGCCCTTCGCTGCGCACCCTCCCGCACTGCTGCTGAACTTGGCCGCTACCCGTAGATGTTGGTCATCCAGTGCTGGCGTTCGTGGATGATCTTGTTGACCGCGGACAGGTACGCCCGGGCGCTCGCCTCGAGCACGTCCGTGCTCGTACCGCGGCCGACGAAGAGGCCGTCCCCGTCCCGCACCTTGACCGTCGCCTCGCCGATCGCGTCGGTCCCGCCGGTGACGGCCTTGATCGCGTAGTCGGCCAGCGAGGGTGAGAGGCCGACGATCTTGTTGATCGCGTTGTACATCGCGTCCACGGGGCCGTCGCCGGACGCCTCCTGAGTGAACTGCTCCTGCCCCCGCGCGAGGGTGACCGACGCCATCGGGGGCAGCGTGCTGCTCGTGGAGACGTGGAAGGCGCGGAGGCTGTACGTCTGGGGCGCAGCCCGGACCTGGCTTTCGACGAGCGACAGGATGTCCTCGATCGCGACCTGCTTCTTCTTGTCGCAGAGCGCCTTGAACTCCTGGAACGCCCGATGCACCTCGTCCTCCGGAAGGCGCAGGCCGTTGTCCTCGAGGACCTTCTTGAATGCGTGGCGGCCGGAGTGCTTGCCGAGCACGAGCTTGTTGCTGGGGATCCCGATCGTCTCGGGCGTCATGATCTCGTAGGTCTCGCGGTTCATCAGGACGCCGTGCTGGTGGATGCCGGCCTCGTGTGCGAAGGCGTTGTCCCCGACGACTGCCTTGTTGGGCTGCACCAGCACGCCCGAGATCGCGCTGATGAGCCGGCTCGTCCGGTAGATCTTCGTCGTATCGACGCCCGTCTCGTGCCTGTAGTAGTTCCGGCGCGTATGCAGGGCCATCACGATCTCCTCGAGCGAGGCGTTGCCGGCCCGCTCGCCGATTCCGTTGATCGTGCACTCGACCTGCCGGACGCCGACCTGCACCGCCGCGAGGGAGTTGGCGACGGCTAAGCCCAGGTCGTTGTGGCAGTGGACGCTCCAGAGCACGTTGGCGCTGCCGGGGACCCGCTCCATCAAGAGGCGCAACAGCGCCGCGTACTCCTCGGGCGTGGCGTACCCGACGGTGTCGGGCACGTTGATCGTGGTCGCGCCGGCGGCGATCGCGCCCTCGAAGACCCGGCACAGGAACTCCGGGTCGGAGCGGCTGGCATCCTCCGCCGAGAACTCGACGTCATCGACGAAGCGCCGGGCGTAGCGGACGGCCTCGACCGACGCCTCGTACACCTGGTCGGGCGTCATCCGCAGCTTGTGCGCCATGTGGATCGGCGACGTCGCGATGAACGTGTGGATCCGGGGCCGCTCCGCGTGCCGGACGGCCTCCACCACCGCGTCGATGTCCGCGTGGTTGGCCCGCGCCAGCCCGGCGATGACCGGCCCGCGCACCTCGCGGGCGATCAACTGCACGCCCTCCAGGTCACCCGGGCTGCTGATCGGGAAGCCCGCCTCGATCACGTCGACCCGCATCGCTGCGAGGGCCCGGGCGACCTCGAGTTTCTCCTGCGTGTTCATCGTGAAGCCGGGGGACTGCTCCCCGTCCCGCAGCGTGGTGTCGAAGATCCGGATCCTCTCTGCCATCCTCGTCTCCTCCACTGGCTCTAGTGCCGCATCGTCCACGTCTTCCGCCGGATCTCGATCAGGCGCCCCTGAACGACTAGCGCCTCGCCCTGGCCTCGGGCTTCTTGCCGGCGGCGGGCTTCAAGGGGCCCGCGTCCCGCTGCAGCCACGGCATCATCGCCCGCAGCTGGCGCCCGACCTCCTCGATCGGGTGATCCGCCTCCTGGCGGTACCGGGCGTTGAAGACCGGCCGGCCGGCCTGGTTCTCGAGGATCCACTCCTTCGCGAACGCCCCGCTCTGGATCTCGCCAAGGATCCGCCGCATCTCCTTCCGCGTCTCGGCGGTGATGATGCGCTTGCTCCGCGTGAAGTCGCCGAACTTCGCCGTGTTGCTGACCGAGTAGCGCATCAGCCCGAGGCCGCCCTCGTAGATCAGGTCCACGATCAGCTTCATCTCGTGGAGACACTCGAAGTACGCGATCTCCGGGGCGTACCCGGCCTCGACCAGCGTCTCGTACCCGGCCTTGATCAGCTCCGTGATCCCGCCGCAGAGGACCGTCTGCTCCCCGAACAGGTCGCTCTCGGTCTCCTCACGGAACGTCGTCTCGATCACCCCGGCCCGCAGGCTGCCGATCCCGTGGGCGTACGCGAGCGCGAGCGCCTTGGCCTTGCCGGTGAAGTCCTGGTGGATCGCCAGGAGCGAGGGCACGCCCTTCCCCTCCAGGTACATCCGCCGGAGGAGGTGGCCCGGACTCTTCGGCGCGATCATGAACACATCCGCGTCGGCCGGCGGCACGATCTGATGGAAGTGGATGCTGAACCCGTGGGAGACCCCGAGCGCCTTGCCCTGGCCGAGGTGCGGCTGGATCTCCTCCCGGTAGATGCGGGCCTGGATCTCGTCGGGGATGAGGATCTGGATGATGTCCGCCGCGTCCGCGGCCTGTGCGACCGTCGCTACCTCGAGGCCGTCGGCGGCGGCCTGCTCCCAGGACCGGCTGCCCTTGTAGAGGCCCACCACGACCGAGACGCCGCTGTCCCTGAGGTTCTGCGCCTGGGCGTGGCCCTGGCTGCCGTACCCGATCACCGCCACCTGCTTCCCGCGGAGCACGTTCAGGTTGGCGTCCTGCTCGTAGTACACCTTGACGGGCATTCGAGACCTCCTTTAGCGAGCCGCTAGCGAGCCACTTCAGGGCGGCTTCTCAGCGGGACCCGGCGGGGGCTCCGGAGAGGATGCGGGGGCTGCGCCCCTTCGCCATCAGCGTCAACGGATCCACTCATGTGGGCTGGGTGCCGCGGACGAGCGTGACCTGGCCGGTCCGCACCATCTCGCGGATCCCGTACTTCTGCACGAGCGAGAGGATCGCATCGATCTTGTCCGAGCGCCCCGTCACCTCGAGCGTCATCGTCTTCTCGGTCAGGTCCACGACGTTCGCCCGGAAGACGTTGCTGATCTCCATGATCTCCATCCGGGTCGTCGGCGTGGCGTTGATCTTGATCAGCGCCAGCTCGCGGTTCACCGTGTTGAAGCTGGTGACGTCGTTGACCTTGATGACCTCGATCAGCTTGTTGAGCTGCTTGATGATCTGCTCGAGGACCTCGGGCTCGCCCTCGACGACGATGATCATCCGGGAGACGGTCGGCTGCTCGGTCACGCCGACCGCCAGGCTGTGGATGTTGTAGCCCCGTCGCCGGAACAGCCCGGCCACCTTCATGAGCACGCCGGGGGCGTTGTCGACCAGCACCGAGATCGTGTGCTTCATGGGCCCCCGCCGGCCCGCCGCTGGTGAGCTGGCCGCGAGCTCAATCACGGAGGCGGTCATCTTCGACGATCATCTCCTTGATCGACTGGCCCGACGGGATCATCGGGTAGCAGTTCTCGTTCGGATCGCAGAGGATGTCCACGACGCACGGGCGGTCGGTCACCTCGAGCGAGCGCCGGAGCGCCGGCCGCACCTCGTCGGGCCGGCGCACGGTCATGCCCACGGCGCCGAACGCCTCCGCCACCTTCGCGAAGTCCGGGTTCTGGAGCCAGACGTGGGAGTACCGCTCCCGGTAGAACAGCTGCTGCCACTGCCGGACCATGCCGAGCGACTTGTTGTTGATGACGTAGATCTTGATCGGCAGCCGCCACTCCACCGCCGTCGCCAGGTCCTGCATCGTCATCTGGTAGCCGCCGTCGCCGACGATCGCGCAGACGAGGGCGTCGGGGCGCCCGATCTGCGCGCCGAGCGCGGACGGGAAGCCGAACCCCATCGTCCCGAGGCCGCCCGAGGTCACCCACATCCGCGGCTCGGTCGTCAGGTAGAACTGCGCGGCCCACATCTGGTGCTGGCCCACGTCGGTCGTCACGACCGCCTTGCCCTCGGTGATCTTGTAGATCTCCTCGATCGCGAACTGCGGTTTGACCACCTCGCCGTTCTGCTGGTAGCGGAGCGGGTACCGCCGCTTCCACTCGGCGATCTGCGCGTGCCACGCCTCGCACGCCGGGGGCGTCATCTGGGCCGCCAGCACGCGCAGCGCCTCCCGGGCGTCTCCGACGATCGGCACGTGGGCCGGCTTGTTCTTGCCGATCTCCGCCGGGTCGATGTCGATGTGGATGAAGCGGGCGCGGGGGGCGAAATCTGTAAGGCGTCCGGTGACCCGGTCGTCGAAGCGCACGCCGACCGCGAGGATCACGTCCGCCTCGTTGATCGCGTAGTTGGCGTACGCGGTCCCGTGCATCCCCAGCATGCCGAGGGAGAGCGGGTCGGTCTCCGGGAACCCGCCTTTCCCCATCAGCGTCGTCGTCACGGGGATCCGGGTCTTGCGCGCCAGGGTCATCAGTTCCGCCGCCGCGTTGCTACTGATCACGCCGCCGCCCGCGTAGATGATCGGCCGCGAGGCCTGGCCGAGGAGCTGGGCGGCCGCGGAAATCTGATTGGGACTCGGCACCGCCGGCGGGATCTTGCCGCTCCGCAGCGTCACCTGCTCGGGAAACTCGAACTCGTGCGCCGCCGCGGCGATGTCGCGCGGGATGTCGACGAGCACGGGGCCCGGGCGCCCGCTGCTCGCGATGAGGAACGCCTGCAACACCATGCGGGGCAGGTCGGCCGGCGTCTGCACCAGACAGTTGTGCTTCGTGATCGGCATCGTGATCCCGGTCACGTCGGCCTCCTGGAACGCGTCGCGCCCGATCGCGAGCGTGCTCACCTGGCCCGTGACCGCCACGATGCCGGCCGAGTCCATCATCGCGTCCGTGATCCCGGTGATCAGGTTCGTCGCGCCCGGGCCGGAGGTCGCCATGCAGACCCCGACCTTCCCGGTCACCCGATGGTAGCCGGTGGCGGCATGCGCCGCGACCTGCTCGTGGCGGACGAGGACGTGCCGGATCTCGCGGGCATCGTAGAGCGCGTCGTAGAGGGGGAGGGCCGCCCCGCCGGGGTGGCCGAAGATGACTTCGACGCCGGCCCGGTGGAAGCACTCGATGAGCGCCTGCGCCCCGGACATCCGCTTCGCCGTCGAGGCCGGCGCCGGTCTCGGAACGGACGATGTCTGCCGCGCCATGGCATCTCCCCCTATCGTGCACGTCCGCGACGTGCGGGATCCCCCCAGAAAAACACAAACCGCGGAGAGTCCTCTAAGGACGGGACTCCCCGCGGTACCACCTTAGTTCCACCCGGGCGTTTGGGCTCGGGTGGCCCTCGTCCCTGTATCGGAAGGGTCCGGCGGGTGCTACTCGGCGCCCTGCGGCGGCCTTTGGTTCCCGCGGCTCGGAGACGAGAATCCGCAGCTCCGGATGCTGGTTCCCACCTGCTCCAGCTCTCTCGGATCCGGGGCGCTGCGGGCCATTCTCCTCATCGCCCCTATCACACGGCCCAGCTCGGTGTCCGGGCCGCCATCCTCGGTTTCGCGCAACGGAGAAAACGAAACTGCGACGATTTAGATACGAAACCCTGGACTTGTCAAATGACTTTAGCAAATACTCCCGGCTTTGTCAAGAAGTCGAATTGCCTCAAAATTATGGTTACCGAACGGCGAAGTGTTGCCTCAAAATGCCGGTTACCGACGGCAAGGAGGCGACATGGGTCCCCACAGTGTTCGCGAATACGCCGCATCCCTTCGTCCTCGCTATCGCCTGGCCTCACGTCGCGACAAGAGTCGTCTCTTGAATGAGTTCTGTCGGCTCACCGACCGCCATCGCAAGGCGGCCATTCGGCTCCTGCGGCGCCCGCCGAAACGTGCGCGACGCCGGGCGGGGCGTCCGCGTGTGTACGTGAACATGCTGCGACCTGCGCTGGAGCAGGTGTGGGAGGCCAGCGACTACCTCTGCTCCAAACGCCTGGCGCCGTTTCTGCCCGAACTGGTGGAGGCGCTCGAGCGGCACGATGAGGTGACGCTCTCGGCCGAGCAGCGTGCCGCCTTGACGCAGATCAGCCCCGCCACGATCGATCGGCTGCTGCGCCCCATCCGCCGCTTGCATCGTCGGCACGGCGTCGCCACGACGAGTCGGAGTCTCGCCGCCTTGCGGGCGCAGGTGCCGCTGCGCACCTTCGGGGAGTGGGCGGGCGTGCAGCCGGGCGCCGTGCAAGCGGATTTGCTGGCCCACTGCGGGGAAAGTGCGCACGGCTTTTTCCTCACCTCGCTCCTCGCCGTCGACGTCGCGACGGGGTGGACGGAGTCGCGAGCCGTGTGGGGCAAGGGCCAGCAACGCGTCGGCAGCGCCGTCCACGCCATTCGCCACGCCCTGCCCATGCCGCTGGAGAGTGTGCATACCGATAATGGCGGGGAGTTCCTCAACCACATCCTCGTGCCGTGGTGTCGCCGCGAGCACGTCGGCTTCACCCGCGGCCGGCCCTATCGCAAGAACGACCAGGCGTATGTCGAGCAGAAAAACTGGTCGGTGCTCCGACGCCTCATCGGCTATGATCGCTATTGTTCTCGCGCGGCGTTCCTCGCGCTCAAGGCCGTGCACGAGCTCCTGCGGCCCTACGTGAACTTCTTTCAGCCCATTCGCAAACTGGTCTCCAAAGAACGCCATGGCGCCCGGGTCATCAAGCGGTACGATCGCGCGCAAACGTCCTACCGTCGCCTGCTCGCCAGTGGGGTCCTCATCCCAGAGCGACGCGAAGCGCTCGCCGCCGAGTATCAACGGCTCAATCCTCGCCAGCTGCGCGCCGACCTCGAGGCACGCCTTGAGGCGCTCTGGAAACTCGCAGATCGATAGGGAGGAAGCGACCATGGCACGTAACCTGAGGACCAACCGACGACGCACGCACGCGCGGCGGCCGCGACACAGACAAGAACAGAAAGGACAGCCTCTGGGTAACACCCATTCTGAGGCACCACCCCTTACTTCGGTAACCAGGAATTCTGAGGCAACACGCGCCCCGTTGTGCCCGGTGTGCCCCGTTGTGCCCGGTCCAGGCCGGTGCTAGGCTGAGGCCGGATGCGAACCGAAGCCGTCGGAATCTCGGATCAACTCGGCGTCCCTCACGCCCTCAGGCGGTTTCGCGCCGTCGAGATCTCCGGCGC
>JAPVSX010000160.1:0-7162 GCA_047519495.1 Armatimonadota bacterium | reverse complement strand
TCAGGCTCGACCCGATCAACAGCGTGCTCCATTACATGCTCGGGTCAGCCTACTACCGGACGGGCCGCACGCGAGACGCCGCCGCGCAGTTCAAGCTGGCCTACAGCGACCGGACCCTCTACAACTACATCACCCGCGGCGAGGAGCCGTAGCGGCGCTCCTCCCCCGGCTGGAGCGCCGCCGGAGTACCCACCGCCCGAGCAGCGCGGCGCCGCCGCCGGCCAGCGCCTGCAGCGTCCACGGGATCCCGAACACCAGAACGAGGAAGATTCCCGCCTCGGCGGGGGGATGCGCGCCCTCCAGCGCGCCGATCACGCGGTCCACACCGATCCGGGCCCACACGGCGGCGGCCGCAGCCAGGAGCGGCCACACACCCTCCGGCGCAGCCACCCAGCCGGCCGCGGCCCCTGCGACGAACGGGGAGATCGCCGGCAGCGCAGCGGCAAAAGGGAGCCGGCCGCTCACAGCGGGGCTGGACCCGATCAGGTCCAACCCCTCAAACACCACAACGCCCGCGACGATCCCGGCAAGCCGCCGGAGGCCGGCCGACGGGCTCATCGCCTCAGTGCGACGTCCTGGCGTGTGGCACGACGGGACGAACCGGTGGCGTAGGTGTCGGGCGCACCAATCAGGCAGTGTCCAGCATGATTCGCTTGATCTCGGCGGTGATCCGCAGCGCCTCGGCCATCGGCCGCTGCCACATGTTCCGGCCGAAGATCAGCCCCGTCGCGCCCGCCTCCATGCAGTGGCGCGCCTTCTCCAGCAGGTCTGCATCGCCCAGTTTGCTCCCGCCGCTGAAGAGCACGAGCGTCCGGCCGGCGCTCTTGACGACCTTCTCCACGGCCTCCCGGTAGTCCAGCCGGAGCGTGTTGTAGGGCTTCGGGGCCGCGGCGGCCTTCTCGTCGACCTCGGGGACGTTCAGCTTGACGACGTCGGCCCCGAGCTCGCACCCTACGCGGGCCGCGTAGTCCACGGCGTAGAGGCTGTCGCGGCCGCCTTTCTTGTCGATCGCCTCCCCCCGGGGATACGACCACACGATCAGCGGCATCCCGAACGCGTCGCAGGCCCGCCGGACCTCCATGAGCTGCCGGATGTCCTCGTCCTGGCGCGGCGAGCCGACATAGAGCGTGTAGCCGACCGCGTCGGCCCCGAGGCGGACGGCGTCCTCCACCGTGCCCGTGAGGCCGCTCAGCGGCTGTGTGTCCGGGGGGATGTTGGTCTTGCCGTTGATCTTGAGGATCAGCGGCACCCGACCGGCGTAGGGGCGCAGATACTTGCTGGCCGGCCCGTAGTGGAACGCGACCGCCGAGTATCCCCCCTCCACGCAGAGGCGGAGCTGGAACTCCGGATCGGCGCTGTCCGGGTTGGCGAAGAAATCGACCGGGCCATGCTCGATCCCCTGGTCGATCGGCAGGATCAGCGCGACCCCGCGGCCGGGGCCGTGCTCGTAGAGAATCCGGTGGAGCCGGGCCTTCTTGCCGACCGGCAGATCCATCTCATCAAGTGTCGGCCGCTTGACGCGCTGGACGACCATCGCCGCACCTCCTCAACCCGCTCCCGCCGCAGGCTGACGCCCCGCGGGGGAGACGCGGGCGCACCACCCGCGCTCAGGGCGCCGTTTCGTCCTCGAGATCGTTGAACCTCGCGTGCGTCGTCCCCTGGGCGACGATCCGCTGGGCATCGTAGTAGATCGCGACCCGGTCGGCCCAGAGCGTCCCCTGGCGGCGTGTCACGACCACGTGGCCGGTAAAGACGGCCGTGGACGCCTTGAAGTCGATCGTGGCCCCCGCGCCCGTGATCGTAGCCCCGTACACCTCGGCCTCGACCGGTCCATGGACGACCGCGCGGTTGGCAGCCTGGAACAGCTCGAACCAATCCCCCTGCACACGACCGGCTTTGTTCGACGCGACGGGGTGCCCCGTGACCACCGCGTACTGCGTGCGCTGGTCGTAGGTGGCGCGCTGCCCGGTCACGATCAGGTCGGGTGCCCAGAACGCGTTCACGTGGCCCTCGGCGGCGATCCGGTCGGCTGCACGGTCGGCGTCGATCCGGTCGGCCGAGAGCGCATACTCGGGGCTCTCAAATGCGGCGTTGCCCGCGGTGACGACTCTCCTGACCCGGTTATCGGGCGTCAGGTAGAGGAGCACCGAGTCCCCCGAGGCGCGCCCCCTGGGGTCGGTGATCTGCACGTGGCCGCTCAGCGCGGCCGTCCGGGCCGCCCGGTCGAGGCGCATGAGGTCGGCCGTCGCCCGATCCGGCCCGTACGTCACGACGACGTGCCCCCGGGCGACGAGCCCCGCCCCGGTGTTGTCCACGGTGACCTGGTCGGCGATCAGGTTCAGGGGCTGTTCGAGGTTGAAGGGGCCGAGCGGCCCCTTCGGCGCGGCGGCTGCGGGGGAGCCGACACCCAGGGCGCCGAGGCGGGCCGAGGCGTCCAGCACGCCGAATGCCATCCCCACGGTCAGGACGGCGGCGAGCAGCGGGCGGGACATCTCAGACGCTCAGGGTGCATTTATTGCCCCGCAGGGGCCCGGGGACGCTCGCCGCACAGCGGTCGCAGTAGCCGTAGAACTCGATGCGGTGGCCGACGACGGCAAACGCCCCGCCGGTGAGCTCGGACTGCTCCCGCTCGACGGCCGCCGCCATGCGCCCCCGCGGGAGATCCACGACCGCCCCGCACCGCAGGCAGGTGCCGTGGTAGTGGGGCTGGGGGTTGGCGCAGAAGACGCTCCGGCCGTCCCCGCAGGTGAGGCGGCGGACCAGTCCCAGCCGCCCCAGGAGGTCGAGGGTGCGGTAGGTCGTGGCGAGGTTGACCGTGGGACACAGGGTCCTGGCCCGGCGGCAGATCTCCTCCGCCGGCACGTTCGCCCGCCCGGTGTTCAGCATCCCGGCCAGGATCGCCCGGCGCTGCGGCGTCGCGCGGTAGCCCTCGCGTTCGAGCGCGCTCAGCCGGTCGGTCAGGGCGCCGGGCATTGAGCGCCCCGGCGCCGGACGGTCCCCGATCCTCCCCGAGGCGGCCGGCACGGGTCCCCCACCGCCTAGAAGAACTCCCGGCGCAGCGCCTCCGCCTGCTGGGAGCTGAGCGGCGCGAGCGTGCGCTTTGCGATCGGGCCGGCTTTGAGCTCAGTGACCTGGTCCTCGTAGGTCGGCTCGCTGGTGACCTGGTAGAAGATGCCGATCGGGATCTTCTCCCCCCACTCCTGCGCCCGGGCCATCGCGGCCTGGTGGTCGGCCGGGTTGTGCCCGGCCTCCTCGAGCTTGTACACGCGCTCGCGGTAGAAATCGTACGTGTTGACCTTGTTGTAGATCACGCACGGCTGGAGGACGTCGACGAGCGCGTACCCCTTGTGCTGGATCGCGGCCATGATCAGCTTCGCCAGGTGCTTGGGGTCGCCGGAGAAGCCGCGGGCGACGAACGTCGCGCCGCCGTTGATCGCCGTCGTCAGCGGGTTGAACGCCACCTCGATGCTCCCCTCGGGGGTCGTGCTGGTCACCATCCCGCGCTGGCTCGTCGGCGCGTACTGCCCCTTCGTCAGGCCGTAGACCATGTTGTTCTCGGCGATGTGGACGATGTCGGGGTTCCGGCGCAGGATGTTCATAAAATGGTTCCCGCCGATCCCGTAGCCGTCCCCGTCTCCCGTGACGGCGATCACGTGCAGGTCGTGGTTGGCGAGCTTGGCGCCCATCGCGACCGGGATCGACCGCCCGTGGATCGTCGTGAACGCGTTCGCGTTCATGTAGTCCGGGAGCTTGCTGCCGCACCCGATGCCGGAGAAGAACACCACCTCGTGCGGGTGGATCTCCAGTTGGGCGAGCGCGCTCTTCACGGCGTTCAGGATCCCGTAGTCCCCGCACCCGGGGCACCACGTCACCTTGATCGGGTTGTTAAAGGTCTTGACGTCAAGCATGGACTTTCGCCTCCTCGACCTTGGCCAGGATGTACTCCGGCGAGAGCGGCCGGCCGTCCCACCGCAACACCATCCGGTCCGCGCGGCGGCCGGTCACCGCCCGCATGAGGTGGGCGAACTGCCCGGTCTGGTTGCCCTCGACGGCCACCAGCAGCCGGGCGGCCTCGATCAGCGGCGCCGCCTTCGCCTCGGGGAACGGCCAGATGTCCACGAAGTGGAGCAGGTTGGCGCGCGTCCCGTGGGCGTTCAGCAGGTCCACCGCTTCGCGCATCGCCCCGTACGAGCTGCCCCACCCCATCAAGGTCAACTCCGCCCGCTCCGGTCCGTAGATCGTCGGCCCGCGCAGGTCCTCGACGATGTTCTTGAACTTCCGCATCCGCTTGCCGGCCATCCGGAGGCGGTTGGCCGCGTCCTCGTCCTCGAAGTGGCCGTACTCGTCGTGTTCGTCGCTGCAGACCTGGTGCACGGCCTTCGGGTGGCCCGGCAGCGCGCGCGGCGAGATACCGCTCGGGGTGTCCATGTACCGGAGGTACGGCCCGGCGAGGCGGTCGAGCTGCTCGGGCGTGAGGAGCTCGCCCCGGTCGATCGTGACCTTCTCGATCGGAAATTCAGACGGGAGGAGCGTTCGCATGCTCGTCGTGAGGTAGAAGTCGGTCATCACGATCACGGGGCACTGCCACTTCTCCGCCAGGTTGAACGCCCGGGCCATGGTGTGGAAGCACTCCTCCTGGGTCCCCGGCGCAAGCACGACCCGCGGGAACTCGCCCTGGCTTGCGAACAGCGCGAAGAGCAGGTCCCCCTGCTCCGTCTTCGTCGGCATGCCGGTCGAGGGGCCCGGCCGCTGCGCCTCGACGATCACGACCGGGACCTCGGCCATCCCCGCGAGGCCGAGCGCCTCCACCATGAGCGAGAACCCGCCGCCGCTCGTCGCGGTCATCGCGCGGGCGCCGGCGTTTCCGGCGCCGATCGCGAAGCAGATCGCGGCGATCTCGTCCTCGGTCTGCTTCACCACGATGTCGTACTTCCGGGCGTGCGCCGCCATGAACTCGAGGATCGAGCTCGCGGGGGTCATGGGATACCCGGACATGAAGCGGCAGCCGGCCGCGACCGCGCCCACGCCGATCGCCTGGTTCCCGTTGAGCAGCATGCGGTCCGGGCGCGCGTCGAGCGGGGTCACCTTCCACTCGAAGGACGCCGCGTACTTCTCCCGGGCGACCCGGTAGCCTTCCTCGGCGACCTTGAGGTTGCCCTGGACGACGGCGTCGCCCTTCCGCGCGAAGTTCTTCTTGATGACGTCGGCGACGAACTCGAAGGGGTACTCGATGATGCCGCCGAGGGCCCCCAGGCCGGCCGTGTTCATCATGATCTTGTTGCCGCCGGTGTCCTGGGCGATCTTCGTGAGGGGCATCGGGAAGAGCCGCGTCCCGCGGCGGGTGACCGCGTCATGGTCGAACTTGAGCCCCTCGTCGTACAGCAGGGCCCCGCCCGCACTGATGTGGGGGCCGTAATCGCTCACCGCCTCGGGCGAGAACGCGACCAGGATGTGGACGGCTTCCGTATGGCTCCAGAGCGGGTGGTCGGAGACGCGGATCGTGAAGAAGTTGAGCCCGCCCCGGATCCGCGACATGTACTCGGTGTACGTATGCAGCCAGAGCCCGCCGTGGCTGAGGGCCTGGGCAAACCCGGCGCCGCCGGATTCCACCCCCTGCCCCGCTTCGCCCGCGAGCCGGATCGTCATATCGTTTACGCGTCGTGCCACGGTCGCTCACCCCCGCTTGAGGTCGGGCCTCCCGGCCCGGATCGCAGCGCCCTCATGGGGCGCCTCGCCGGGTCGTGGCCACATCCGCTACCGGTCTGTGCCTGTCCAATCCTTTCTCACTACGGCGTCAGCGCCGCCCGGCCCTTCCCGGCGCCCGTTCCGCATCTCGCCCGGACCGCCGGTGCCACGCCTCGCCGCCCGCTATCTCGCGCGGCCCTCGAGCACCGCGTCCGCGATCCGGTAGAAGACCTGCGCGGACGGCGCGTCCGGCGCGGCGAGCGTCACCGGTTCCCCCCGGTCGCTTCCCTCCCGGATCGCCGGGTCGAGCGGGATCTGGCCCAGGAGCGGCGCGCCCACCATCTCCGCGAGCCGCTCGCCGCCGCCCCGGCCGAAGATGTACACGCGCTCAGCCCCGGGCGCAGGGAGGTAGTAGGACATGTTCTCGATGACGCCGATCACGGGCATGTTGACCTTCTCGGCCATCTTGCCGGCCCGGTAAGCGACGCCCGTCGCGGTGGCCTGCGGCGTCGTGACGATCAGCATCTCGGCCCGCGGCAGCGTCTGCGCGATCGAGAGCGAGACGTCGCCCGTGCCGGGCGGGAGATCGATCAGCAGGTCGGTGATGTCGCCCCAGTGCACTTCCGTCAAAAATGTGGTGAGGGCCTTGTGGAGCATCGGCCCTCGCCAGATCACCGCCTCGCCCTCGTCGACCATGAATCCGATCGACATCAGGCGGACGCCCCACTTCTCGAGCGGGATGATCATCTGGTCGATGATCGTCGGCTTCCCCGCCGCCCCCATCATCTTGGGGATGCTGAACCCGTACACGTCGGCGTCCACGACCCCGACGGCCCGGCCGCGGCGCGCCAGCGCTACGGCCAGGTTGGCCGTCACCGTGGACTTGCCGACGCCGCCCTTGCCGCTCGCGACGGCGATGACCCGGGTCGTCGAGGTGGGCGAGAGGAGCGGAGACTGGCGCTGGGGGCCCGGCCGCAGCTGCGCGACGACCGCCTGCCGCTGCTCCTGGGTCATGACGCCCAACTGGACCTCCACGCGCTCGACCCCCGGGAGCGCCTGGACCTTGTGCTTGATCGAGTCGATGATCGTCTCGCGCAGGGGACAGCCGCTGATCGTGAGGAGGGCGTCCACCCGAACCGCCCCGTCACGAATGACGACATCTTTCACCATGTTGAGCTCCACGATGCTCCGGTGGAGCTCGGGGTCCATCACGTCGCGCAGGGCTGCCAGCACCTGCTCTTTTGTGACGGCCACCTGGTAGGCGGACATCGACAGCCTCCTCAGGCCCGGGCGGCCGGCCGGAAAGATCCGGGGCGCGCCCGAACGCTGCTGAGAACAATTCTCACTTCCGTACTCGAGCGTAGCACCCCGCGACGGCCATCGTCAAGGTTCCGAATCGAATCACCTAAACTGTTACCGGGGATCCAATCGTCGCGTCAAAAATCATGTTACCGAGCGACGTCCCTATTCTGCGCCC
>JAPVSX010000159.1:0-7112 GCA_047519495.1 Armatimonadota bacterium | reverse complement strand
ATTTCCATCCTCTCCGCCTGGATCGTCCGGCCATTCTGGAGGAAGAGAATCACCGCCGCAGCACTGGCGGTCGGCCAGACCCACGAGACGGGGGTCAGCAGCAGAAGGCCCAGCGGCCATCGCAGTCCGCACCCAGAGCGTTCCCTCCCCTCACGGGTCATGGCTTCCCCAACCCGGGGGCGCTCGAGAGTTCTTCTCGACAGATTCTGCCCTCCCCGCTGATGACCTGCCGGCGCTTGACGGGTTCGCCCGGGAGCTCTGCGTTTCGCTCGCGTCCTCAAGCTCTGAGCCGCTCTCCCGCCGTCGGACCTCAGGGCGCTGGCGGCGGGGGGAGGGGCAGCGCCTGTTCTGGCAATGGCGGACGGGCCGCGCCGCTGGCTTGACTCGCGTCCGGGGAGCTGTCCCTGGCCGATCCCATGGAGCCGCCTCCGTCCTTCGTCACCGGGAGGGGCAACGGACCGGAGGTTACGCCTGACCGCCTCGGCCTGTCAAGAGGACCTACAGCCAGACAGTCTGCCAGTCTGCCCGCATGGCGCATCGCGCCAGGCTGCGACTCTACCAGACTGTTCCGGATGGAGGGGACCATGCTCCGGCTGGAGGCAAGGGACCATGTCTCCATTAGGGGTCCGGGGGAGCGGACCGATGATCGAGCAATGGGGAATCGCTCCCGTCCCGAGAGGCTTGCCAACCGAGCCGTCACTGGTCCCGGCCTCCAGGTCAACCTCCGAACGGTGATCCCCGTTTCATTAACTGCCCTCCGCGCACTCCGTCCTTGACGGCGGCACGGTGGGGTCCGGCACGGGGGCAGGACCGGGGCAGAGGATGACGTGCCGGTGCCCTCATCGCCTCTGCCGTCCACGGTTCGTCCCGGCTCTCGGCTGGCGTGAGATTTACGGACGTCCATGTTTCCCCTTGACAGCCGCCGGCGCAGCGCCGGATACTCGCGCTCACTGAGGACACGAGCCAGGGGCCCTGGTCACCCGAGGTCGTCAACCGGTGTGGTCCCGGCAGGCTCGCGGCCGGATCGTCGCGCGCCCCCGAAAAGCAAAATCCTATCGCCCCACCCCCACCAATCCGGAGCCATGACCGACGGGCTCGACGATTCGGCGGATGATGTCGATGCGGACGGATTGCGCTCACGCCGCGTGGCCCTGCGGCATGCCCCTCAACCCGGAAGGAGAGGATCATTCCACGGAAACGGGCATCACCATGATGGCGCCGACGGGCCGCGTCAGTCCCGCGCTACCGTCCACAGGGCGCGGTGTCGAGCGTGTCGGGCATGCTGCTCGGCAGCGATTCGGCGCAACACTTCCGGTCGGACACTCCTCCGCCGATGATCCGCGTCTGCCGCGGCGGGTGAGCTGAATGGGCCTCACATGAGAAGGGAAGCGCTCTACAGCAGTTCCGGCCGGCCGCGGCCGGTCGACCGGCCATCCCCGACGAGCCGCTCGGCCGAGCGCGTGGCTCCACCCCCCGACAGCGCCCGCCAGCCAGGCGGTAGCCCTTCCGCTCAAGCGAAGAGTCGGGATTCCGCTCGCTCGGGGCCGAAGCGTTTCCAGCGGTATGAGCGGCCGCTCCTGGTCGCAGCCGGCGGGCTCCTCGTCCTGCTCCTTGTATCTCTCCATGCGGCGCTGCAGCCGCCGCCGCGCCAGATCAGCCAGCGAGACATCGACGCCGCCGTGCGGCACACGCTCGAGACCGCGCCCCTGCCTTCGGTTGCGGCGCGGGCGTACGAGGTGATTCGACCCTCCGTCGTGTGCGTGCGCGGGTTCGGACACCCCGGCAGCCAGAAGGATGAAGACAGTGAAACGGCCGTCGGCAGCGGGGTCGTCATCGTCGACAAGGGCATCATCCTCACCAACCTGCACGTCGTCGCCGGCGCCGGGCGGGTGAAGGTGGTGTTCGCCGACGGGCTCGAGTCCGACGCCACGATCGTTGCATTGCAGCCGGAGAACGATCTTGCGGTCCTCCAGGCGGCGACGATTCCGGACGATCTCGTCCCGGCCACCCTGCGCTCCACCGCGGACCTCGTGCCGGGCGACGAGGTGATTGCCGTGGGTTTCCCGTTCGGCATCGGGCCGTCGGCGTCGGCGGGGGTGGTATCCGGCCTGCGGCGCACGTTCCAGTCGCCAGAAGGGAAGCGGCTGCTGACGAACCTCATCCAGTTTGACGCAGCGGCGAATCCCGGCAGCTCCGGCGGGCCGCTGGTGACCACGGACGGCGCGGTGGTCGGCATCGTCACCGCGATCCTGAACCCGAGCGCGCAGCGCGTGTTCGTCGGCATCGGCTTCGCGGTGCCCATCGAGAATGCGGCATCCGCCGTGGGAATCCACCCGTTCTAGCAGGGCATCGGCACCGGAAAGGACGTATGGACACCGTCGAAACAGGGCGCGGCGCCCTCTCCTCCCTCATGGAGCGCATCCTTTACGAGGTGAAGAAGGTCGTCGTCGGCCAGGATCGCTTTCTCGAGCGCGTGCTCGTGGTCACCATGGCGCAGGAGCACCTGCTGGTGGAGGGCGTGCCGGGGCTCGCCAAGACCTTGACCGTCAAGACGCTCGCCCGAACCATTCGCGGCTCGTTCAAGCGGATTCAGTTCACGCCGGACCTCGTCCCCGCGGACATCGTGGGGACCCGCATCTACAACCAGAAGACCGGCGACTTCGCCACCTCGCTCGGGCCCGTCTTCACCAACCTCCTTCTGGCCGACGAGATCAACCGCGCGCCGGCCAAGGTCCAGAGCGCGCTGCTCGAGGTGATGCAGGAGCGCCAGGTCACGATCGCCGGACAGACCCACAAGGTCCCGGAGCCGTTCCTCGTGATGGCGACGCAGAACCCCATCGAGACCGAGGGCACGTACCCGCTGCCCGAGGCGCAGGTGGATCGCTTCATGATGAAAGTCCTGGTGGGCTACCCGAGCGAGGAAGAGGAGTTTGTCATCGTCGACCGGGTCACGGGCGTGGCCGAGCCCGGCGTCGCCGCCGTGGCGACGACCGAGCAGCTCGGCGCGCTGCAACGCGAGTGCCGCAGCGTGTACGTCGAGCCGTCGCTCATGCACTACGCGGTGCGGCTCGCCGCGGCGACGCGCAACCCGGAGCGCTATGGCCTGGCGGAGCTGGCGAAGTACCTCTCCTTCGGCGCGAGCCCCCGCGCGCCCATCCATCTCACCGAGGGCGCACGGGCGCTCGCCTGTCTGCGCGGACGCACCTACGCCCTGCCCGAAGATGTGACGGACCTCGTGCCGGATGTCTTCCGGCACCGCCTCGTCCTCACCTACGAGGCGCTCGCCGAGGGGATGACCGCCGACGAGCTGATCCGCCGGATCATGCAGCGCATCCCGGCGCCCGAGAAGCCGCTCGAAGCCCATGTCAGAGTCGCCGCGGGATCCTGAGCACACCCTCCGCCGGCTCGAGTGGACGGTGATCCGCCGCCTCGACGGGGCGGTGCACGGCGACTACCGGACGCTGTTCCGCGGCTTCGGCCTGGATCTCGCCGATCTGCGCGAGTACCAGTATCACGACGACGTCCGACACATCGACTGGAACGTCACCGCGCGCCTCCAGACGCCCTACGTGCGGGTCTTCAACGAGGATCGCGAAATCACCGGGTGGTTCCTGCTGGACCTGAGCCCATCCATGGACTTCGGCTCCCGGGAGATGAAGAAGCGGTCGGTCTCGACCGAGTTTGTCACCGTGTTGGCGCGACTCCTCACCCGCCACGGCAACCGCGTGGGGGCGCTGTTCTACGGCGACAGTCTCGACACGGTCATCGCGGCCCGAGCCGGGCGGCGCCACGTACTGCACCTCCTCCACCGGATGCTGTCCCGGCCCGAGCGGTCTTGCTCGGGGGCCACGAATCTGCGCGATTTCCTGCGGGCCGCCTTTCAGGTCATCCCGAGACGGTCGCTGGTGTTCGTCGTCTCGGATTTCATCAGCGCGCCCGGCTGGTGGGAGCCGCTCGCCCACCTCGCGGAGCGGCACGAGATCCTGGCGGTGCGACTCTACGACCCGCTGGAGAGGGAGCTGCCCGACCTCGGGCTGCTGGTCGTCCAGGACGCCGAGACGGGCGAGCAGGTGTTCGTCGACACCCACGACCGCGCGTTCAGGAAGGGCTTCGCCGCGGCGGCCGAGCGGCGCGAGAAGGCGCTGCGCGCGGCGTTCCGCGACGCGGGCGTGGACGCGCTCGAGCTGTCCACGGAGGATGACCTCGTGGACACGATCCTGCGGTTTGCCGACCTGCGCAGGCGGCGCAGCCAACTGGCGGGCGGCTGGACGCTGCCCACGTACCTGGAGCGGAGCCCGTCATGACGTTCCTGTGGCCCGGCATGCTCTGGCTGCTGATGGTGGTGCCGCCGCTCGTTGGCCTCTACGTTCTGCTGCTCCGGCGGAAGAAGAAGGCGGCGCTGCGGTACGCGAGCCTGAGCCTGCTGAAGGAGGCGATGGGCGCGGGTCAGCGGTTCCGGCGCCACGTGCCGCCGCTCCTCTTCCTGCTGGGGCTCACCACGCTGATCGCCGCGGTGGCCCGTCCGGCTGCGATCGTCACCCTCCCGACGCAGCAGCAGACCATCATTCTGGCCATGGACGTGTCGGGCAGCATGCGGGCCACGGACGTGGAGCCGAACCGGCTGGTGGCGGCGCAGCAGGCGGCCAAGGCGTTCGTGGCCGACCTGCCGCGCAGTGTGCGCGTGGGCGTGGTGTCCTTCGCAGGAACGGCCGCGGTCGTGCAGCCGCCCACGCACAGTCGCGAGGATATCCTGGCGGCCATCGACAGGTTCCAGGCCCAGCGCGGCACCGCCATCGGCAGCGGGATCATCCTCTCGCTCGCCACCATTTTCCCCGAGGCCGGCATCGACGTGAGCGATGCGATCTACGGGCGCAACGCGCCGCGCTCGCTCCCGCTCGAACCGGGGCGCACGCCGGAGAAGAAAGAGTTCACGCCCGTCCCGCCCGGCTCGTACACCTCGGCCGCCATCGTCCTGCTGACGGACGGCCAGCGGACGACCGGGCCCGATTCCGTCGAGGCCGCCAGGATGGCCGCCGACCGCGGCGTGCGCGTCTTCACCGTCGGCGTCGGCACGCCGAAGGGCGCGGTGATCGGCTTCGAGGGCTGGTCCTTCCACGCGCGCCTCGACGAGGACACGCTCAAGGCGATCGCGGATTTGACCCGCGGCGAGTATGCCCGGGCGGGCACCGCGACGGACCTGAAGAAGATCTACCGGGGCCTGAGCGCGCGACTGGTGTTCGAGAAGCGGCAGACCGAGGTCACCGCCCTCTTCTCCGCGGCGGCGGCCGCTCTAATCCTGCTTTCCGCGCTCCTGTCGCTTCTCTGGTTCAATCGCATTCTTTGATCGCCTTCGATCCAAGGCCCGGATGGCTGCGACAGGGGACCCGGCCGTTTCTGTATTCCCCCCTGACCGGCACCTGCTCTCCGCAAAATATGCCACGCTCCGCCTTCGCAGGGCCAGCGAGCGCTTCTTCGACACGCCGACCAAGTTCTGGGAGACCGACCCGGCGGTGTGGCGGATGATCATCGACACCAACGTCACGGGGCCGTTCCTGATGGCCCGGGCAGTGGTTTCCCGAA
The DNA here is from genome assembly GCA_047519495.1 of Armatimonadota bacterium. Lineage (GTDB taxonomy): Bacteria > Sysuimicrobiota > Sysuimicrobiia > Sysuimicrobiales > Segetimicrobiaceae > JAPVSX01. The sequence continues at coordinate 1,532 of JAPVSX010000159.1, read as the reverse complement.
TGCTCGCTCAGCGTTGGGGCCGCATCATCAACATCTCGATGAATCACCAGACCATGCGCCGGGCCGGCTTCTCGCCCTACGGGCCCTCGAAGGCCGCCCTTGAATCCGCGACCATCATCTGGGCGCAGGATCTGGCTGGCACCGGGGTGACGGTGAACGCCTTGCTGCCGGGCGGGGCGAGGGCCACGGGCATGATGCCGGACGACCTCGCGCCTGAGATCCGCCGGGGCCTGCTCGATCCGGCGATCATGGTTCCCCCCCTCCTGTGGTTGATCTCGCCCGCGGCCGACAGCGTGACCGGTGCGCGGATGGTCGCCAACCTCTGGGACCCTGCGCTACCGCTTGAGGAGGCGGCCAGAGCGGCGTGCACCCAAGCGGGATGGATGATTCCGAATCGGTAAGTCTCGTTCCCAATCTGCCGCTCCGCTGTTGAGCCCCGATGCCTGTGAGCGGCGCATCCAAGAGGAGAGATCCCGATGGCAGCAGCTCAAGATCCCGTTTGGTTCATCACCGGCTGTTCGAGTGGCTTCGGGCGGGCGTTGGCGACACTCGTGCTCGAGGGCGGGGGGCGCGCGGTGGTGACGGCGCGCGACCCGAGCCGGGTCGCCCTGCTCGCGGCTGACCATGGCGAGCGCGGTCTCGCGCTCGACGTCACCCAACCCGCGCAGATCACCGGGGCCGTCCGGGCGGCGGAGGCCCACTTCGGGGCCCTCGACGTTCTCGTGAACAACGCCGGGTACGGCTACCAGACCTCGGTCGAAGAGGGGGACGACCGGGCGATCCGGGCCCTGTTCGAGACCAATGTCTTCGGGCTCTTTGCGCTGATCCGCGCGGTGCTCCCGAAGATGCGCGAGCGCCGGCACGGGACAATCGTCAACATCTCGTCGGTCGGCGGGTTCGTCGGCTTTCCGGGCTCGGGCTACTATGCCGCCACGAAGCACGCCGTGGAGGGCCTGTCGGATGCCCTGACGAAAGAGCTGGGCCCGCTCGGGATCCGGGTGCTCTCTGTCGAGCCCGGCCCGTTCCGCACGGACTTTGCGGGGCGGTCGATCCGGCAGACGCTGAGCCGGTTCGCCGACTACGAGGCCACGGTGAATGCCCGGCTGCGGGCGCTGGCCGCCCGGAGCGGTAGCCAGCCCGGGGACCCGGTGCGGGCGGCCGCAGCTATCATCGCGGCGGTGCAGGCGGCGCAACCGCCACGGCACCTCGTGCTCGGAGCCCTCGGGTTCGAGACCGTGCGCAAGCAGCTCACGGACACGCTCGAGGAACTCGACGCCTGGAGGACCACGAGCCTGGGCGCCGACTACCCCGCAGGCCAGGATCGGGAGCGGAAATCGTGAGGCCCGCTGCAGGCTGGTCCGACGCGCATCCAGACAGTGGTACGGATCCGAGGAGTACCGGAGGATCAAGCCCCTCCGGCTCCAGCACGCCCGGGGCGATATGGTCCTCGTGGAGGGCATTTAGGCGGGCGACTCCGTCTCCCCCGGTCCGCGGATGGAACGAGGTCGAGGGGGGGATGGAGGACTTTTGCT
>JAPVSX010000158.1:0-11359 GCA_047519495.1 Armatimonadota bacterium | reverse complement strand
ATAGGTGCTCACTCGGCACCCTCCTTCCTCTGGACTGATCGGGGTCGGGTCACGATCCCGGCGGCCCTGGCACCACGTTCCCTGGGCCTGCGGGCTGCGGGAACGGGCAGGGCAGGAAGGCCACAGCTTACCGCGCTACAGCCCTTCGTCCCGGCATCGCGGCGTGCGGCGCGGCGGACCGGCAGGGCGCGCGGCCGTCCTGTATCCTTCTGTGAAGATTGATTGCACCGCAACGCGGATTATACCACGGCCGCGGGAGCAGCCACAAGGCATGGGCGGGCAGGCTGCGTCGAGCACGTTCTGGCTCATGCCGGCGGCAGGCGGGCCGGCCGCCGCGGAAGCTGTGGCGTGCTCCCGTGCCGGGCCGGTGAGACGCAACACTAGGCGGCAAACCGGAACGTGATCACATCTCCGTCCTGGACCTCGTACTCCTTCCCCTCGAGCCGGATCAGGCCCCGCTCGCGGGCCGCGGCGACGGACCCGCATGCGACGAGATCCTCGTAGGCGATCGCCTCGGCCCGGATGAACCCGCGCTCCATGTCGCTGTGGATCCGCCCCGCCGCCTGGGGGGCGCGCGTGCCTCCCGGCACCGGCCACGCCCGGGCCTCGCCGGCGGCGAACGAGAAGAACGTGCGGAGGTTGAGGACGGCCTGACAGGCGCGCGCGAAGCGGGGGAGACCGCGCTCGGCCAGGCCGAGCGCGGCGAGAAACTGCGCCGCCTCATCGTCGGGCAGCTCGGACAGCTCCAGTTCGAGTTTGGCGCAGATGCCCAGCGCCTGGGCGCCGACCGCGGCGGCGTGCCGCTCGACCGCGCCAAGGCACAGGCTGTCGCCCGCCGCGTCGGCCTCGTCCTGGTTGGCCACGTACAGCACGGGCCGCGCGGTGAGCAGATGCAGGCGCGCGACCGTCTGGGCCGCCGCCTCCGCCGGAGACGATCCGGGCGCGAACGCGCGCGCCGCCCGCCCGCCAGCCAGATGCGCCTCGAGGGCCGCCAGGACTGTATCCTCTTCCCGGGCCGCACGGTCGCCGGTGCGGGCCCTCGGCGTCACCTGGGCGCGGGCCCGCTCGACCGTGGCGAGGTCGGCCAGCAGGAGCTCGGTCTCGACGATGCCGATGTCGCGGACGGGATCCACGCCGCCCTCGACGTGGGCCACCGGCCCGCCGAAGCACCGGACGACATGGACGACCGCGTCCACCTCGCGGATGCGGGCGAGGAACTGGTTACCGAGCCCTTCCCCCCGGTGCGCGTTCCGGACGAGGCCGGCGATGTCCACCAGCTCGAGCGTGGCCGGGACGATCCGCTCCGCCCGCGTGATCTTCGCGATCGCCTCCAGGCGGGGGTCCGGGATGCGCACGACCCCGACGTTTGGCGCGATCGTCGTGAACGGGTACGGGGCGATCTCGGCGTGGGCGGCGGTGATCGCGCGGAACAGGGTGGACTTGCCCGCGTTGGGCAGGCCGACGAGGCCGCACGTGAGAGGCACGAGAGGCTGTTTCGCCGGGGGGCGAGGCGTGCCCCCCTGAGAGGCGTGCCCCCCCTGAAAGGAAAGCGCGTTCGCCCGGGGTGGGCCCCTTCAGGACGTGGTCGTCAGCGCGACCGAGTTGCCGCCGGACACCTTGGCCGCGTACATCCTGCGGTCCGCGGTATCGATGAGGGCGTCCGTGGTGTCGGCGTCGTCAGGATAGGCGGCGACGCCCAGGCTCAGGGTCACCGACGTGATCTCCGAACCCACGATGAACGGCGTGACCTCGACGGCCCGGCGGACCCGCTCCGCGACCTCGGCTGCGGCGTCCTTGCTGGTGTGCGGGAGGAGGATCATGAACTCGTCGCCGCCGTACCGGGCGACGATGTCCACCTGCTTGCGGTGCTCCTTCTCGAGGATCCGGGCGACCAGGCGGAGGACGTCGTCTCCCCGCAGGTGGCCGTAGCTGTCGTTGTACCGCTTGAACTTGTCGATCTCGATCATGATCAGCGAGAGCGGCAGCCCGTAGCGCTTGGACCGCTCCAGCTCCTGGTCGAGCGTCTGCCGGAACGCCCGGTGGTTCAGCAGGCCGGTCAGGCCGTCGGTGACGGCGAGGTGGCGCGCCTGCTCGTACAGCCTGGCGTTCTCGATCGCGACCGCCGCGTATCCGGCGAGCGTCGTCAGCGTGCGCTGATCCCGCTCGCCGAGCGCCCCCGGCCGGGCCGTGCCGACACTGAACACCCCGATCACCCGCCCTTCGCGGAGCAGCGGCACGGCCAGCGTCGCCCCGACCATGAGCGACGGGCCGGCCTGCGGCGGGTCGCGGGAGACGTCGGCGACCAGCACCGGCCTCGCCTCGTGCGCGGCCCGGCCCTCGGCCCCCTGGCCGATCTGGACGCGCCCCACGGAGGCGGGGTCGCCGTGGGTCGCCTGCACCACGAGGTCGCCGGAGGCGTCCACCAGGAGGATCGCGCCGCGGTCGTATCCGAACTGCCGGCACGTCACGGAGACCATCTGTTCGAGGATCGTCGAGAGCTCGAGCGACGAGCTCAGCGCCTGGGCGGACTCGTACAGCGCCTGCAGCTCGTCCCGCGCCTGCCGGACCTCGGCGAACAGGCCGGCGTTCCGCATTGCCGTCGTGACCTCGCCCGCGAGCGTGGTGAGGAGGTCGAGGTCGGCGTGGGTGAGCGTCGGCTCGATGACCTCGACGTTGATCAGGCCGGCAAACCGCCCGTCCTGGAAGATCGGCACGCACGCTTCCTGGGTGACTCTCGGATCCACGGTGAGGTAATCGGGATCGCGCGAGACGTCCTCGACGAGCACCGCCTGTCGCGTGCGCGCCGTCCTCCCGATCACGCCCTGCGTGAACTCAAACTCCGTCTGGAAGTTCTCGTAGCCCCGGACGGCCATCACGTGCAGGCGGTGCCCCCGCACGAGAAGGATCGAGACGAACGGGTAGTTCAGGGTCGTGTGCAGCTCCTCGACGAGGGTCTCGAACAGGTCTTCCGGCCGCAGCGAGCTCGCCACGCGCGTTACGGTGCGGGTCAGGAGGCCGAGCTGGTGCGCCCGGTGCTCCGCTTCCTGCAGGAGGCGCGTGTTCTGCACGGCGATCGCCGCCTGGTTGGCGAACGCCGCGCCGAGCGTGATGTCGGAGGGCTCGTACGGGCGGATCGTGTCGTGGTAGAGCCGCAGCGCGCCGACCACCTTGTTGCGGTAGATCAGCGGGAAGGTCGCCAGCGTGCGGAACCCGGCCTTCGACGCGGCGTCGCGGAGCGCCGCCGCCCGGGGGTCGGCCAGGACGTCGGTGATCACGATCGGCTCCCTGAGCCGCATCGCCAGGCTGGACGGGCCGATGCCGCTTTTCAAGTTCTCCGTTGCGACGCGGACGTTCTCGTCCGGGACGCCCCGGGCGAAGATGTGCGTCGGCGCCGCGCCCGGCCCGCCGAGGAAGATGCCGCAGCGGTCGGCGCCGAGAACCTCCCGCGTGCTCTCCGCGATCAGCTCGAAGATCGCGTTGAGGTCATGCTGGGAGTTGATGCGCTCGGAGATCAGCTCGAGCGCCTTCATCCGCTGGAGCTGCTCCGTCGTCGACCTGGAGAGCCGGGCGTTCTCGATCGCCACCGCGCCTTCGCTGGCCAGCGCCTGCAGCAGGTCGATCTCCTCCGAGGTCCACGTGTGGGGCTCGCGCCGCCCGATCGAGATCGTGCCGACCGGCCGGTCCTGCACGGTCATCGGCACCGCGAGCAGCGCGCGGGCCCAGCCCTCCGGGAGGGTGGCCGGCGCGTCGGGCAGCTCGAGCCGGTCGGTGATCGAGATCGGCTGCAGCTCCCGAATCGCCTGGACGGAGGCGTAGAACCGCCAGTCTTCTTCCCGCATCGAGGTCCGCCATGAGGCGACCTTGTCCGGGGGGACGTTGTGGAACGCGACGCCCGTCAAGACGCGCTCGCGCTCGTCATAGAGCGCCAGGATGCCGCGGTGGGCGCCGAGCGTTGCGACCGCGAGGCTGAGAATCTTCTGCTCGATCGTGCCGAGATCTGCCCCTGCCGCCGCCGTCCGCGCCACCTGCTGAAGGGCCTCGACCCGGGCGAGGTTCCGCCGGGACGTCTCGTAGAGCCGGGCGTTGTTGAACGCGAGGGCCGCCTGCGCCGCCAGGGTCACGATCATCTGCTCGTGGTACGCCGTGAAGTAGCCGGGAATCTCCTTCGTCAGGACCAGCGTGCCGAGCAGCTCGTCGCCGGCCAGCAGCGGCACGATCATGAGCGCGCGGACGCGCCCGGAGCCGAGCGCGTCCTCGCTCTCCGGGCGCCGCTGTGGGTCCCGGGCATAGTCGTCGATGCGGAGCGGCCGCCGGTTGGCGGCCACCCAGCCCGACGCGCTCTGCTCGGCCGCGGGCGGCGGCACGCGGAGGGCGGCGGGATCGATTCCCCTGGCCAGGGCGATGCGGTGCGCCTCATCCGGACCATGAAGGATGACCCACACGGTATCGGGATCGACGAGCTGCTCGACCTTGTCCGCGAGGAGGTTGAGGAGCTCGTCGACCTCGAGCGTGCGGAGGATGTCGCTCACCGCGCTGTGGACGTCCGCGAACTGCCGGATCACCTGCCGGCGGGCTGTGGCGAGCAGGCCGACGAGGCTGCCGATCAGGATCGGGATCAGCGAGTCGATGTCCGCCTGGCTCAGCTCCCCGGAGAAGAGGAGCGAGATCGCAAGCCCGGAGGCGCCGAGCACCGCGCTGATGGGAATCTGCCAGACCGCGTTCGCCCGCAGGACGGACCAGATCGGCTGCCGGCGCGTTGAGGCCACCCGGGCGCTCGCCTGCACGGATGTGGCCAGCGCGTAGGCGAGGATGGTGCCGAGCAGCGCCGGCAGGACCATGTCGTCTGGGAGCGGCGTCACCGGGCGGCCGAACGAGGCGGGACCGCGGAGCAGCGCCGTCCAGGCGTACCCGGCGAGGAGGATCGAGAGCGTCCGCTGTCCCACGTTGAACGCGGTCGTCGCGCGGGGCCGCCGTCTTAAGATTCCGTTCCCGACCGCGACGCCCAGGGCGGCGACCACGGCGGCCGGGACCGGCCCCAGCATCGCGATCGCCGGCAGCGTGATCAGCGGACCGAGCGTCTCGTAGCCGTGCGTCAGGGGGATCGCGACCCACTCAGCGATGATCGCGAGCACAATGAACAGCGCTAGCCGCTGCACCGGGGGAAAGAGGACCCCATATCCGGTCAACAGCAGCGCGAGGCCCCCGGCGATCGGGGAGCCCCAAATGATCAGTCCGGTCCAGTCAATGGACGTGCGTTTGCGCAAGACCAGCTCCGCGCCACGGCCCGGGTATCTCTCAACGGAGTCTCGCGGGACATGGTCAGGGCACGCGTGCACGAGCCATTACGCATCCACAGCCGTAGACTGCCATATCGTAGTATACTGCCCAGACGCACGGCTGGTTTAGACCTGCGCGGCGGGAGCTCCTCCTGTCGAAGTGGTGTCGGTCCCGCCGTCCGAGCCGCGGCGGACGAACTCCTTGATCCGCCGTTCCAGCTTGACTCTCGGCATGAGGACCAGGCGGCCGCACCCGAGGCAGCGGATGCCGATGTCCGCCCCCAGGCGGACGATCTCCCACTGGTCGCTGCCGCACGGATGGGTCTTGCGGGTCCGGACGACGTCGCCGATCAGGAGCTTGAGGACCGGCATCGGGTTACCGGTGGGAGAGGAGGATGTCGGTGGGCGCGTAGTCGTCGGTCAGGAGCGGGACGTCTTGCGTCTCGACCGCGCCGTCGAACAGATCGCCGGCGTCACGGGCGAAGCCGGCGATGCGCACCTCCCCGGCGGCCGCCGCGCGGGCGGCGCGGGCCAGGATCTCGTCCCGGCGCAGGTGCGGGCCCGAGGTCCCGACGACGATGATGTTCTGGAGGGCCTCCGACGCGCCGCCGACCGGGAACACGTAGACCTCGGGGAACACCGCGCGGTACGTCTTGTAGATCGCGCGGAACAGGCGGCTCTGGGGCCCCTGGATGGCCCCGATCACATTGCTCGCTACGACCCCGCCGGGTGTGAGCCGGGCGGCGGCCTCCGCGTAGAACTCGCGCGTCGCCAGGTGAAACGGGATCGTGTCGATCAGATAGGCGTCGAGGACGATCAGGTCGTACCGCTCGGGCGTGCGCCGCAGCCACAGGCGCCCGTCCTGAACGTGCACCACAAGACGCGGACCCGTGGGGAGGCCGAAGAACCGGCGCGCCGTCTCGACGACGCCCGGGTCGATCTCGACCACCTCGATCTGCGCGTCCGGGTAGTCATGGTAGAAGCGGCCCGGCGCGGTCCCGCCGCCCATCCCGACGAAGAGCACGCGGCGCGGGTCCGGGTGAAACAGGAGCGGGAGGTGGAGGTAGTCGGTGTACGGGAAGACCGTCCGCAGCGGCGCCCCGACATCCCGTCCGCTCTGCCAGTAGCGGTCCAGCCTGAGGTAGCGCAGGGTTCCCTCGTCGCTGACCGTGATCCGGTGGTAGATCGTGTCGTGCGCATAGACGACCTCGGGGCCGTCCGGCGGCACGGCGCTCCCGAGCGCCAGCACGGCCGCCGTGAGCACCGCGGCGCCGGCCGCCGCCCGCGCGCGGCGGGCCCACAGGAACCCGAGCACGGCCAGGCCCATCTCCGTCACGCCGAGGATCTGGATGATCGCGCGCACCCCCACGGCGGAGATCAGCACGAACGCGGCGAGGAGCGTTCCGGCGATGCTTCCGAGCGTGCTCAGCGCGTACAGCATCCCGGCGACGTCGCCGACGCCCTCCACCGACCGGGCGCGGAGGCGCACCGCGTACGGGGAGACGGTCCCCAGGAGCACGCTGGGGAGGAAGAACAGCGCGGCGCTGCCGATCAGGGGGTCGGCGCGCGGGCCGTAGTCGGCCAGCGCGATCCGGCCCAGGATCTCGCCGGCCGCGTGGGGGATCGGGTAGATGCACGCGCCGGCGACGAACACAAGCGCGAGGAACGGGCCCCACGCCGGCCACCGCGTGGCGGCGCGCCCGCCGAGGAAGTACCCCAGGCTCAACGCCGCCAGGAAGACGCCGATCAGGCTTCCCCAGACGTAGACGGAGTTGCCGAAGTAGGGGGCCACGACGCGGCTCGCGACGATCTCGAGCGCGAGGAGCACCCCGCCGCTCACAAAGACGATCAGTTCAAGAATGGCCCGCGCCTCACTCGCCGGAGCCTACAGAGCATGGTCTCCCTCCGGGCATTGCCCGGTGTCCGTCTCCGGAGCGAAACCGTCGGCCAGATGCTGCGTATCGCTGATGCGCTAGACGGGCGCCGGCGCGCCTCTGCGCAGCACGATCTCGCCGGCCTTCGCGTCGACGACGACCGTCGCGCCCTCCCGGAACTCGCCGGCCAGCAGCCGGCGGCTCAGGGGGTTCTCCACGGCGCGCTGGATCAGGCGCCTGAGCGGGCGGGCGCCGAAGTCGGGGTTGTAGCCCTCGCGCGCGAGGTACGCCTTCGCCTCGGGCGTGACCTCGAGGCCGATGCGGAGGCCCCGCAGGCGGTGGACGAGCGTCGCCATCTGGAGGTCCACGATCTGCTCGAGGTCCCGCTTCGACAGCGGATGGAAGATGATGATCTCGTCGATCCGGTTGAGGAACTCCGGCCGGAGCGTCCGGCGCAGCTCCTCCGTGATCTGGACGCGGACGAGCTCGAACGCCGGCCGGTCGTCGGGATCGAGGTTCCGGAGGTACTGGCTCCCGAGGTTGCTCGTCATGATGATGATCGCGTGCCGGAAGTCCACGGTGCGGCCGTGCCCGTCCGTCAGGCGCCCGTCCTCGAGGATCTGCAGCAGGATGTTGAAGACGTCCTGGTGGGCCTTCTCGACCTCGTCGAACAGGATCACCCGGTACGGCCGGCGGCGCACGGCCTCGGTGAGCTGGCCCCCTTCGTCGTACCCGACGTAACCGGGCGGCGCGCCGATCAGGCGGCTCACGGTGTGCCTCTCCATGTACTCGGACATGTCGATGCGCACCATCGCGTCCTCGTCGTCGAACAGGAGCGCCGCCAGCGCCCGCGCCAGCTCGGTCTTGCCGACGCCCGTCGGCCCGAGGAACATGAACGAGCCGACCGGCCGCTTGGGGTCGGCGAGGCCGGCCCGGGAGCGGCGGATCGCGTCCGCGACCGCGCGCACCGCGTCGTCCTGCCCCACGACGCGCTCGTGGAGCCGGTCTTCCAGCGTGAGGAGCTTCGCCATCTCGCCTTCCATGAGCCGCGTCACCGGGATCCCGGTCCACCGGCTTACGACCTCGGCGACGTCCTCGGCGCCGACCTCCTCCTTGAGGAGGCGCCCCTCCCCCAGGGCGGTCAGGCGCGCCTCCTGGGCGCGGAGCTGCCCCTCCAACTCCCGGAGCGTGCCGTACCGGAGCCGTGCGGCCTGCTCGAGGTTGGCGGCGCGCTCGGCCTGCTCGATCGCGACCCGGGTCTCGTCGATCCTGGCCCGGGTGGCGCGGAGCTCTCCGATCACCGCCTTCTCCTGCTCCCAGCGGGCGCGCAGCGCCCCGCTCTGCTCGCGCAGCTCCGCGATCTCGCGCTCGATCTTCGCCAGGCGCTCCTTTGAGGCCGCGTCGCTCTCCTTGCGGAGCGCCTCGCGCTCGATCTCGAGCTGCATGACGCGGCGGTCGGCCTCGTCCAGCGGGGCCGGCTTGCTGTCGATCTCCATCCGCAGGCGGCTGGCGGCCTCGTCGATCAGGTCGATCGCCTTGTCCGGCAGGAACCGCTCGCTGATGTAGCGGTCCGAGAGCGTCGCCGCCGCGATCACCGCGCTGTCGGTGATCCGGACGCCGTGATGGACCTCATACTTCTCCTTGAGGCCGCGGAGGATCGAGATCGTCTCCTCAACGGTCGGCTCGCCCACAAGCACCGGCTGGAAGCGGCGCTCGAGCGCCGCATCCTTCTCGATGTGCTTGCGATAGTCGTCGAGCGTCGTCGCGCCGACCGTGTGCAGCTCGCCGCGGGCCAGCATCGGCTTCAGCATGTTGCTGGCGTCCATCGCGCCCTCGGCCGCGCCCGCGCCGACGACCGTGTGCAGCTCGTCGATGAAGAGGATGATCTCGCCGGCCGCCTCCGTGATCTCGCGGAGCACCGCCTTGAGCCGGTCCTCGAACTCGCCTCGATACTTCGTGCCGGCGATGAGGGCGCCGAGGTCGAGCTGGACGACGCGCTTGCGGCGGAGCCCTTCGGGGACGTCGCCGCGCACGATCCGCTGGGCCAGCCCCTCGACGATCGCGGTCTTACCGACCCCGGGGTCGCCGATCAGGACGGGATTGTTCTTGGTCCGGCGGGCCAGCACCTGGACGACGCGGCGGATCTCGTCGTCCCGGCCGATCACGGGATCCAGCTTGCCCTCGCGGGCCATCTGGGTGAGGTCGCGGCCGTACCGCTCGAGCGCCTGGTACTTGGACTCCGGCGTCGGGTCGGTGACGCGCTGGCCCCCGCGGATCGCCTGGAGGGCGGCGTAGATCTTCTCGCGGTCCACGCCCGCCTCGACCAGGCGGCGGCCGGCGGGCGTATTCCGGTCGGATGCGGCGCCGAGCAGCAGGTGCTCGGTGCTCACGTATTCGTCCTTGAAGCGCTCCGCCTCGGCCTGGGCGGTCTCGAGCGCGCGCCGGAGGTCGGGGGCGATCGTCGGATCCTGCCCGCCGTGGATCTTTGGCCGCCGCGCGAGATCCCGCTCGAGGCCGGTGCGCAGGCCTCCCGGATCGGCGCCGATCCGGGTAAGCACGGCCACCGGGATGCCGTCTGGCTGCGCCAAGAGCGCGAGGAGCAGGTGCTCGGCGTCGACCTCCGAGTGGTTCGCGTCCCGCGCCAGCGACTGCGCCGTGAGCAGGGCCTCCTGGGCCTTCTCCGTAAACTGGTCAAACTTCATCGCCATTGGTCTCGCCTCTTGAAGCCTCCGGACCTTACGATTTCGCGGCCCGGGCGTCGTGCAGCCGCCGCATTTCCTCGAGCAGTTCCCGGTCGCGTGGCGTAAGCGGCTCCGGCAGCGCGAGCCGGACCTTGACGAGTTCATCGCCGGCTCCCCCGCCGCGCACGTGCGGCATTCCCTGGCCGCGCAGGCGGAGCGTCCGCCCGCTCTGGGTGCCCGCCGGGATCTTCATCGTCACAGATCCCTGGAGCGTGGGGACCCGGGCCTCGCCGCCGAGGGCGGCGGTCCAGACCGGGACGGCAACCTCACACGCCAGGTCGTCCTCCTGCCGGGTGAACACCGGGTGCGGGCGGATCTGCACGGTCAGGTAGAGGTCTCCGCCCTGGCCCTGGCCGGCCGCGCGAATGCGCTGGCCGCTGCGCACGCCTCGCGGGATCGTCACCTCGATCGTGTGCTCCGGCCTGCCGCCGCCGGCCGGGACACTCACCGTCCGGCGCGTGCCGTGGTAGGCTTCTTCGAGGGAGATCTCGACCGTGCCTTCGACGTCCTGGCCGGCGGCCCGTTCGCCAGCACCCGGCTGCGCTCCGGCTTGGCCCAGCAGATCTTCCAGGTCTATGGCGCCGAACCCGCGCCTGCTGCCACGGCCCCCGCGCGCCCCTCGGCCGAACGGGCCCCCGGACCCAGTTCCGCCGAGGCCGCCAAACAGCTGGTCGAAGAATTCGCTGAACTGCCCGAGCCCTTCAGGCGATTCGTAGACCGTGTACGTCCCGCCGTCCCCCGGCCGTCCCGCGCCGCGGCGCAGCAGCTCTTCCCAGCCGCCGCCGCGTTGCCGGAGCTCGAGGAGCTCGTCGTACCTGGCCCGCTTCTCGGGGTCATGCAGCACCTGGTGGGCTTCGTTGATCTCTTTGAAGCGCTGCTCGGCCTGCTTGCTGCCCGGGTTGACGTCCGGGTGATGCTGGCGCGCGAGTTTCCGGAACGCCTGGCTGATTGTCTTGGCGTCGGCCGTCCGCTCGACTCCGAGGATCTTGTAGTAGTCCTTGAACTCCATCGCCTGTGCGCAGCGCGCGCTCGACCGCCCCTACACGCCGCCTCCTGCCGTCTTGCCGCTCGACCGCCGGTCGGCCACGACCGTGACCTTGGCCGGCCGGAGCACGTCGTCGTTGAGCAGGTACCCCTTCAGCACCTCGCGCGCCACCGTGCCGGCGTCCGGCGCGGCCGTCTCGGGCTCGACGATGCTCACGGCCTCGTGGAGCCGCGGGTCGAACGGCTTCCCGACCGCATCGATCGGCCGCACCCCCACCACCGCCAGCTGGTCGAGGATCTGGCGGTGCGTCATCCGCAGGCCGTCCACGAGCGCCGCCGCGGATCCGCCCGCGGCGTCCGGCGCCCCGCCGAAGGCAAGCGCGCGCTCGAGGGTGTCCAGCACGCCGAGCACCAGGCTCAGCATCTGCCGGCGGGTCCGCTCGACCGCGTCCTGACGGTCGCGGGCCGCCTGCTTCTTGTAATT
>JAPVSX010000157.1:0-4554 GCA_047519495.1 Armatimonadota bacterium | reverse complement strand
GCGGCCGTCGCGGCCGCCCGCAACGGCGTGCGCCCGCTCTTGCTCGAGCGCTACGGGTACCTGGGCGGCCTCGCCTCCGGGGGCATGGTGCTCCTCCTCGACGACATGTGCGACCGGCACGGCCGGACGGTGGCCGGGATCGCCCACGAAATCGTCGAGCGCCTCGTCCGGGCCGGCGGGGCGGTCGTGCCGCCGCTGGACGAGTGCTTCAAGCAGGATCTCGAGCTGTGGTGGCGCTGGGCGCGGTGGGGATTTGAAGACTTCTACGCCCGGACCCACCCCCACCCGACGACGTACGCCGCGTCGTTCGATCCCGAGGCCTGGAAGCAGATCTCGCTCGAGATGGCGCGTGAGGCCGGGGTCACGCTGCGGATGCACTCGTGGTTTTCCCGGGCCGTGGCCGAGGACGGCCGCATCCACGGGGTGATCGTCGAGACCAAGGCCGGCCGGCAGGCGGTCCTCGGCCGGATCGTCATCGACACGACCGGCGACGGCGACGTGTTTGCCGGCGCCGGGGCCCCCTTCGTCCACGGCCGGTACATGCTGAGCCTTGTCCACCGCCTCGCCGCGGTGGACGTCGAACGCGTCATCCGGTTCGAGCGCGAGCACCCCGAGGAGGCCCGGACGCTCAACTCGGAGGTGAAGCGCATCATCGGCGGCTCCTGGGACTTCTGGTGGCTGCGCACCCCGCGGGAGGGTGTCGTCTGGTGCAACTGTCCCCACCTCCACGGCCTGGACGGCTTGTCCGTGGAGGACCTGACGCATCTCGAGGCGGAAGCGCGCGCGCGGTTCGTGCGCGCCGCCGCGTGGCTGCGCGCGCACATGCCGGGGTTCGAGCACGCCTACATCCTGGACGCGGCGCCCCAGGCCGGCGTGCGCCAGACGCGGCTCCTTAAGGGCGAGTATGTGCTGACCAAAGAGGACGTCGTGCAGGGCCGGCGGTTCCCCGACGTCATCGGCCGCGGGCGGGACTACTTCATGCCCTACCGCTGCCTCCTGCCGGTCGGGGTGCGCGGACTGCTCGTGGCCGGCCGCTGCTTCTCGGCGACGCCCGAGGCGCAGAAGCTGAGCCGCGAGATCCCGCCCTGCATGGTGATGGGCGAGGCGGCGGGGACCGCGGCGGCGATGGCCGTCGAGGCCGGGATCGAGCCCAGGGCCGTGGACGTCGCGTCCCTCCAGCGGCGCCTGCTCGCGCAGGGGGCCGACCTCGGGCTTCCGGCTCAGCCGGACGCGGCCGGGGCGCCCGGCCGGGGAGGGGCGTAGGTGGCCGCGGACGAGACGAGCGACGCAGGCATCCGGTACGAGAAGGACGGGCCGATCGCCCGCGTGACGATCGACCGGCCGCACGTGCTCAACGCGCTCAACCGGGCCGCCCACGATGCGCTGAGCCGCGCCTGGGATCAGGTCCGGGACGATCCGGAGGTGCGCGTGGCGATCCTGACGGGCGCCGGGTCCCGGGCGTTCTGCGCCGGCGCCGACATGAAGGATACCGGGGAGGCAAGCGGCATCGACTACCTCGCGCAGGCGCTCCCGCTGGGCGCCGGGGGGCTCTCCCTGCGGCGGGACCTGCTGAAGCCGGTGATTGCCGCCGTCAACGGCCTGGCCCTCGGGGGCGGGTTCGAGCTGGCGCTCGCGTGTGACCTGATCGTCGCGGCCGAGCACGCGGAGTTCGGCTTTCCGGAGCCGCGCGTGGGCCGGATGGCAATGGACGGCGGCATCGCGATGCTCGCGCGCCAGATCCCGCTCAAGCTTGCGATGGGACTCCTGCTCACCGGCCGGCGGCTGAGCGCCGCGGCCGCGCAGGCCGCGGGCATCGTGAACGAGGTCGTGCCGGCGCCCGGGCTTCGGACGGCCGCGGACCGCTGGGCGGCCGACGTGATCGCGTGCGCCCCGCTCTCGGTGGAGGCGACGAAGCAGCTGGCGCTCACGGCGCAGGACCTGCCGCCGTGGGCCGCGGCGCGGTGGTTCCCGCGCCGCGCCCTCGACGCGCTCGCCTCCGAGGATGCCCAGGAGGGCGTCCGGGCCTTCCGGGAGAAGCGGGCCCCGCGCTGGAGGGGCCGGTGATGGCCGGCGGAGGGCGTCTTCCGCTCGGCGGCGTGCGCGTCCTGGACTTCACCCAGATCACGCTCGGGCCGATCGCGACCCAGATGCTCGGCGACTTCGGCGCCGACGTGATCAAGATCGAGCGCCCCGGCGGCGGCGATTACCTGCGGACGACGCTGCCGGACCCGAACGGCACGAGCTTTGTGTTCCTGGCGAGCAACCGCAACAAGCGCGCCCTCGCCCTCGACCTCCGGAAGCCGGCCGGCCGGGAGATCGCGGTCCGGCTCGCGCGCGCGGCGGACGTGCTCGCCCACAACTTCCGCCCGGGGACGATGGAGCGCCTCGGATTGGGCTACGAGGCGCTGCGCGAGGTGAACTCCCGGCTGATCTACGCCGTCGGCACCGGGTACGGCCCGGACGGACCCTACCGGTCCAAGGGCGGGCAGGACGTGCTCGCGCAGGCGCTCGGGGGCGCGCTCCTCCGCCGGGCGGAGCCCGACGCCCCGCCCGAGCCGTTCAGTACGGCGGTGTGCGACTGCGCGGCGGGAATGCTGCTCGTCCAGGGGATCCTCCTGGCCCTCCTGGCGCGCGAGCAGACGGGGGTGGGCCAGCTCGTGACGACGTCGCTCTTGGACGGCATGATCTATATGCAGCAGCAGGAAGCCACGGCGCTGCTCAACGCGGACCAGGTCGTCAACTGGATCGCCTTGCCCCGGAACGGCGCCTTCCAGACCAGAGACGGCAAGTGGATCGTCATGGTCGGAGCGTTCAAGCAGGATCCCCTCGGCGACATCTGCCGGGCGCTGGATCTCGAGCCGCTCGGCCTCGATCCGCGGTTTGCGACCGAGGACGCCCAGCAGGCGCACCGCGCCGCGCTCCAGGCGATCTTCCGGCGCCGGTTCGCCGAGCTGACCCAGGAGGAGGCGCTCGCGCGGCTCGAGCGCGAGGACATCCTGTGCGCGCCTGTGCGCTCGCTCAAGGAGGCCCTGGCCGACCCCCAGGTGCGGCGCAACGAGATGGTGATCGACGTGCCGCATCCGCGGTTGGGGGCGTTCCAAACCGTCGGGATTCCCGTCAAGCTCTCGGAGACGCCCGGACAGGTCCGGCGGCATCCGCCGGATCCCGGCGAGCACACGCGGGAAATTCTCGCCGAGGCGGGCTACAGTCAGGATGAGATCGCCCGGTTCGTGCAGGAGGGAGTCGTGTAGACGGGAGGGAAGGGACGCCCCCGCGAAGGCGTGCCCGGGAGACGAAGGGCGCGTGGGGAGAGACGGACGTGGAGGTGACCGCATGAGGCGGGATACGGTAGCGCTGTTCACGGGGCGGGTGAGCCGGCGGGATCTCTTGAGGGGGAGCGCCGCGCTCGGGTTGGGGCTGGCGAGCGGGCAGCTTCCTGGGCTCGCACCGGCCGCCCGGGCGCAGGGCATGATCGGCCTCTCGGAACAACTGGGCTGGCTCGCCAACGCCCAGATGGCCGGCGATTTCGTCTCGCTCGGCAAGGGGTACTTCAAGGAGGCCGGCATCGACCTCCAGATTCAGCCGGGGGGCCCAAACATCGATGCGGTCCAGATCGTCGCCGGCGGCGGGGTCCCCTTCGGCAACGTGTCCTCTGTCGCGGTGCTCGTGAACGCGCGCAGCCGCGGCCTGCCCGTCAAGGCGTTCGGCGCCGTGCTCCAGAAGCACCCGTTCGCGTTCATCTTTCTCAGGAAATCGGGGATCCGCACCCCCAAGGACTTCGAGGGGAAGACGATCGGCATCCAGGCGACCGCCCGCCCGCTCCTCGAGGCCGTGCTCGCCAAGTACGACATCCCCCGGGACAAGGTCAAGGTCCTGTTCGTGGGCGGCGACACCCGCCCGCTCGTCACCGGGCAGGTGGACGTGATCACCGGGTGGATCATCGACGCCCCGCAGATCGCGGCCGTGGAGCAGGCCGGCAGCTACGGCTACTTCAAGCTCTGGGACCTCGGGATCAAGCTGTACGCCTACACGTACTTCACGACGGACCGGGTGCTCGGCGAGCGCAAGGAGGTGCTGGCCCGGTTCCTCGCGGCGAGCGCCCGCGGCTGGATCTACGCGGCGCAGCATCCCGAGGAGGCCGTCGACATGGTCCTCAGTCGCGCGTCGGGCCTCAGCCGTCCGCTCGAGCTGCAGACGTGGAAGAACGAGATCCCCTACATGACGTCCCCCACCACCAAGCAGTACGGCTGGGGGTACATGGATGCGAACGTGTGGAATGCGATCAGCGGCACGTACTACGGCCTCAAGCAGATCCCGAGGCAGGTCCCGGCGTCAGAAGTGATGACGAACGAGATCGTAGAGCTGGCCAAGACGCCGAAGTGGTAGGCCGTCCCGGCGCGGGACGGCGGGAGGCCGCGGCTACGGCGCCGGTGACGTGCGCCGGCGCCAGAGCCGCCCCACCGGCTCGCGGATCGCCGCCCGGGCGAGGTGGGTCGGCCGCCCGCCCCGGACGCCCCGCCGCCCGTCCACCCAGACGTGGCGGACGTCGCGGCT
>JAPVSX010000156.1:0-18229 GCA_047519495.1 Armatimonadota bacterium | reverse complement strand
CGTGGGCGACGTATGGAAGATGTTGACGTCGAGGCGCTCGGCGATCCGCCACGGGCGCCCCGCGTCCGGATACGTGGGCACCCCCTCGTACACGACGCTCGTGGCGGCGAGCGCCAGGGGACCGTACACGATGTAGGAGTGGCCCGTGATCCACCCGATGTCGGCGAAGCACCAGTATACGTCCGTGGGATGAATGTCCTGGATCCACCTGGACGTCCCGGCCACGTAGGCGAGGTAGCCGCCCGTGCGGTGCTGGCAGCCCTTGGGCCGGCCCGTCGTCCCGCTGGTGTACATGAGAAAGAGCGGCGCCTCTGCGTCCATCGAGACGGGCTCGACGCGCCTCCCCGCGTACTGCCGGAGCACGTCGTCCATGACGTAGTCCCGGCCCTGGACGAGAGGGCTGGATGTCGCGGACTTGTCCCGGGACCGCCGCCAGATCAGGACCTTGTCCACCTGCTGGCCTTCCTTCTCGGCCGTGGCGACGGCGATGTCGGCGTTTGCCTTGTGGTCGATCAGCTTCCCGTTCCGGTAATAGCCGTCCATCGTGATCAGGACGCGGCTGCCGGAGTCCGCGATCCGGATCCCGCACGCCTCGCCGCTGAAGCCGCCGAAGACCACGGAATGGACGACGCCCAGCCGGGCGCACGCCAGCATCGTCACGGGCAGCTCCGGCGTCATCGGCAGGTGGAGCGTGACGCGGTCGCCCGCCCGCAGGCCGCAGAACTCGCGCAGCAGGGCGGCCACCTCGTTGACGCGCACGTACAGCGCCTGGTAGGTGACGGCGACGTGCGGCTCCTCCTCCGGCTCCGGGACAAAGATCAGCGCGGCCTTGTTCTGGTGCTGCGCGAGGTGCCGGTCCACGCAGTTGTAGCACGCGTTGAGCTTCCCGCCGACAAACCACTTCCAGAACGGCGGGTCGTTCGCGTCGAGCGTCGTGTGCCAGTACCGATCCCAGGACAGCAGGTCGGCGTACTCCCTGAAGCACTCCGGGAAGTGCTCGAGGCTGAACCGCTCCACTGCCGCCGGGTCGGTCAGGTTGGCCTGGCCGATGAACCTGGCGGGAGGATAGTAGTAGGCCTCTTCCTTCCAGTGGACGGCGATCTCCGCTTCACTGACCTCGGTCACCGCCTGTTTCTCTGGGGCGTCGGCCATGGGACGAGCCTCCTTCGGGCGAGACGCTTCACGCGTTCGTGCGCCGTGGCGCCTCCGGAGAGATCCGCGCTCCGGCGACTCTGCTTCTTTTCGGTGCTCGGGCATCCCTCCATACTCATTCCATAATCATATTGAAAACAGGCGCTGCTCGGGGAGGGTCAGACGCTCGGCGCCGGCCGCCGTGACGGCAAACTCGTCCTCGATGCCGACGGCGCCCTCCCCGGGGAAGACCATCTTCGGCTCGACGCAGAAGACCTGCCCGGGCTCGAGCAGGTCCGTGAAGCCGTCGGCCAGGACCGGCCACTCGTCCACCTCCAGCCCGACGCCGTGCCCGACGTACCGGGCCCGCAGGGGGCCGTAGCCCATGAACCACTCGGCGTACCCCAGGTCGCGGGCGCGGTCGAGCGCGAGGCGGTAGAGGTCCTGGGGCGCGATGCCCGGCCGGATCGCGGCCTCCACGCCTTTGAGGATCTCCACGGTGGCGTCGTGCGCCCGGGCGAGCTTCTCGGGCAGGACGCCGATCACGAGAGTGCGGGTCTGGTCGCAGATGTAGCCGTCCAGGACCGCCGGGACGTCGAAGATCACCGGCTCGCCGGCCACGATCCGCCGGCGCCCCGCCCCGTAGGGCAGCGCGGCCCCCAGTCCTTCACCGGCGAGCGGCAGGTCGGGAAAGCTCGGCACCGCTCCCGCCTCACCGGAGAGCAGGATGCCCCAGTATATCTCCTGATTCCATCCACGCAGGCGCACCTGGCCCTGGTGCCCTTGGCGTCGGGCGGCGGCCTCCACGCGAGCGGACAGCTCGAGCTCCGTCAGGCCTTCACGGAGGCTATCCAGTCCTACCTTGAGCATCGCTTCCGAGAGGCGCGCCGCGGCCCGCATCTTCTCGAGCTCAAACGCCGACTTCACCGACCGTGCGAGGCGGATCGACGCCGAGACGTCCGCGATCTCGACACTGCTCAGCGCCGCGGCATACCGGTCCCGGACCAGGACGGGCAGGACGTCGAGCTCCATCCCCACCCGGCGGGGAGGCTCGCCCGCAGCGTCGCGGACGAGGCCGGGCAGATTGCGGAAACTCTCGAGCGGGACGACCTGCTCGAGCGCGCTCTCCCGCCGGGCCCGCTCGAGCACGCGTCTGACGGCGTACACTGGACGACCGCCGGCCGGCACGATCAGCACGCCGCTCTGCATGCTGCCGGTGAAGTACAGCAGGTCGACGTTCTGCACGATGAGCGCGGCGTCCACGCCATCGGCCGCGAGGCGGCGCTGGAGCGCGCCGGTGCGGCGCAGGAGTTCATCCCGGGGGGTCGACGGCATCTCGTGCGCGCCCTCCTCTAGCCGATCGTCCGGCGGTACGCGGCCAGCAGGCGGTATGCGACGAGGCCGCCGTAGGGCGACCAGGCGACGGCCGCATCGCGAACCTGCTGTTCCGTCAGGACCTCCGAGGTGCCGAGCGCCCACGTCACGGCCTTGCGCACCGCGAGGTCTCCGGCAGGGACGATCTCGAAGCGCCGCAGCGCGCGCAGCAGGACCCACTCGCTCGTCCACCGGCCGACGCCGGGGAGCGTGCTGAGCTCGGCGATTGCCTCGGCGGCCGGCAGCGCGGCGAGACGGTCCTCCGAGAGCCGGCCAGACTCCAGGCTCCGGGCGATGGCGAGGATCGCGCCCGCCTTGACCCGGCTCGCGCCGATCCTCCGGATCGGCCCCATCCGCGCCTGCGCGACGTGCCGCGGCTCGGGAAACGTCCAGTAGATCTCGCCGGAAAACTTGCGGCTTGCGCCGAACGCGTGGACGAACGCCTCCCGGTGGCGGTTCGCCACGAGGACGTGGAGCTGCTGGCCCAGCACGGTGTGCACCAGCGCCTCGAACAGGCTCGGGTAGCCCGGCAGCAGCATCCCCGCGTGGCCGCGGATCAGGCGCCTGAAGCGCGCAGGGATGCGGCGCCCGAACGCCGGCCCGGGATCGTCGAGGCCGAAGATCCGGCCGACGAGGCGCCTGACCAACGGCGGCGGGGCCCAGCCCTCGCGCCGGCGGACGACCAGGCCGCACGCCTGCCCCCGTGCGTCTGCGCGGTCCGATCTGTATGGAACTGCAGCTGGCAGGCGAGCGCGCACGGGGGGGACGGCGTCCGTCTGCCCCCGTGCCCTCCGGTCCACCTCTGCTTCGAGGAGAACCGTTGATCCGTCCACGGCAAACAGACGCCGCCACCGCACCCCATCCCACCGATTCAGCGGATCGTTGGGGCCCCGGCGGATCACGCCGACGGTCGCGGGGAAGTCAAACCCATGCGGGCATGGAACGCGCAGCGCCACGGCATTCCCTACAATAGCATAATGGGGGCGCCGCTCACGAGGGCCCCGGCGCGGTCCGCGCCGGGGCCCGCAGCCGGCCGTCTGCGCCGGGGCGCGCACGCAGGGCTTCCTCCGCCTCTGCCCGAGACGGCGGCAGAAGGCAGAATCCGGGACACCCGGGCGCTCGCCCGTCGCGGCGAGGACCGGATCCTCGCGACGCCGTGAGGGGAGGCCGCGTACGCCACGGCGAACGTACGCTCGGTCCCGGAGCGGAGCCCGTCGCGGCTCGAACCCTTGCTTCGCCGCGATCGCCCTGGCTATAATGAGCGCAGACGACGCCGGCCCCTTCCCGCCGAAGCCGCTGCCGAAGGAGTCTCGTGTAAGCGATCCGTCGGGCCCCCGTCGCTCCGTCTGCGATACTACCCCTCGGGAGCGGATGACGGTGCACGCACCGCGGCTGACGAAGGCGAGCGTCTCGTCGAGGGAAAATCGGGGATCCGTTGTGACGTCCGTGCCGGCCCCCGCGTTAGGCGGGGGCCGGCACGCGCGTTTGTGATGCGGCATCACGGGCGAAGGGGGGACGGACGGTGAAACGGAAGGTCAGCGTGACGATCAACGGCATCGCTCACACGCATGAGGTAGAGCCGCGGCTCCTGCTCGTGCACTACATCCGGGACGTCCTCGGCCTGACCGGCACCCACATCGGCTGCGACACCAGCAACTGCGGCGCCTGCACCGTGTTGATGAACGGCAGAGCGGTCAAGGCCTGCACCCTCCTGGCCGTACAGGCCGACGGCGCCGCCCTCCAGACCGTCGAAGGGCTCGCCCAGGACGGCCAGCTCCATCCGATCCAGGAAGGGTTCTGGGAGGAGCACGGCCTCCAGTGCGGGTTCTGCACCCCCGGGATGATGCTGACCGCCCTCGACCTGCTCACGCGGATTCCCGAGCCGACGGAGGAACAGATCCGCTGGGGGATCGAGGGCAACCTCTGCCGCTGCACCGGCTATCAGCACATCGTGAATTCGATCCAGACCGCCGCCAGGAAGATGCGGGGCGGCGCTCCCCACAAGAGCGCGCGGTAAGGAGGACGGGGGATGGCCGTCACCAAGCTCTTCGGAGCCAAGATCAAGCGCCGCGAGGACCCCCGGCTCATCAGGGGCCAGGCGACGTACACCGACGACCTGCAGCTTCCGGGGATGGTGTACGCGCAGATCGTCCGCAGCCCGCATGCCCACGCCCGCATCACGCGGTTGGACGTCGACGCCGCCCGGCGGCATCCGGGGGTCGTCGCCGTCTTCACCGGGCGCGACGTCGCGGGCAAGCTCAACCCGATCCCGACTGCGTGGCTGATCCCCAACTCGGACCTCAAGACGCCCCCGCATCCCGCGCTCGCGGTGGACACGGTGCGGTACGAGGGCGACGGGGTCGCCGTGGTCGTCGCGGAGGACCGCTACACCGCGCGGGACGCCGCCGCGCTCGTGCGCGTCGAGTACGCGCCGCTTCAGGCGGTCGTCGATCAGGTGAAGGCGGTCGAGCCCGGCGCCCCCCAGATCCACGCCGACGTGCCCGCAAACGTCGCGTTCACGTGGGCCGTCAAGGGCGGCGACGCCGACGCCGCGTTCGCGGAGGCGAAGCGGGACGGGGTCGTCATCGCGCAGCGCTTCGTCAATCAGCGCCTGATCCCCAACGCGATGGAGACGCGGGGCGTGGTCGCCCGGTACCAGAGCGGCTCGGGCGAGCTGACCGTCTGGTACACGACGCAGAACCCCCACATCGCCCGGTTCCTGATGTCGGTGGTGACCGGGATCCCCGAGCACAAGATCCGGGTGATCGCGCCCGAGGTGGGCGGCGGGTTCGGGAGCAAGATCCCGTTCTATCCCGACGAGGCGATCGTCGCGTTCTGCGCCCGCGAGACGGGGCGGCCGGTCAAGTGGACCGAGGACCGGCGGGAGAACTACCTCGTGACGATCCACGGCCGCGACCACGTCACCGACCTCGAGGTCGCCGCCCGCAAGGATGGGACGGTCACCGCGATTCGCGGCAAGACGTGGGCCAACCTCGGCGCCTACCTCTCGACCGCGGCGCCCGGGATCCCGACGATCCTCCACGGGCTGATCCTGACCGGCTGCTACACGATTCCCAACATCTCGTACGAGGTCCTGGGGGCATTCACCAACACCGCGCCCGTGGACGCCTACCGGGGCGCGGGCCGGCCGGAGGCGACCTACCTGGTCGAGCGGATGATGGACCTGGTCGCCGCGCGCCTCGGGCTCGATCCCGCCGACGTCCGCCGGAAGAACTTTATCTCCCCCGACAAGTTCCCGTACACCACGGCCGAGGGCCTCGTCTACGACAGCGGAAACTACCGGCCCGCGCTCGAGAAGGCGCTCGAGCTGATCGAGTACGGGCGCCTCCGCGACGTGCAGAAGCAGGGCCCCAAAGACACCCGGTATCTGGGCATCGGGCTGAGCACCTACGTCGAGATCTGCGGGCTCGGGCCGTCGGCGGTGGCCGGCGCGGTCGGGTTCCAGGGCGGCCTCTGGGAAAGCGCGACCGTCCGTTTGCACCCGACCGGGAAGGCGACCGTGTTCACCGGGACCTCCCCGCACGGCCAGGGGGAGGAGACGACGTTTGCGCAGATCGTCGCCGAGGAGCTGGGACTGCCGCTCGATGACATCGAGGTCGTGCACGGCGACACCGGGGCGATCTCGATGGGCTGGGGGACCTACGGCAGCCGCACCACCGTGGTCGGCGGCGCCGCGATCGTGCTGGCCGCCCGCCGGGTCAAGGAGAAGGCGGCGAAGATCGCGGCGCACATGCTGGAGGCCGGCGAGGGTGACCTCGTGTTCGAGCAGGGCCGCTTCTTCGTCCGCGGCAGCCCGGACCGGGCGAAGACGATCCAGGAGGTGACCCTCCAGGCCTACCTGGCGTGGAGCCTCCCGCCTGGGGTGGAGCCGTCGCTCGAGGCATCGGCGTACTACGATCCGGCGAACTTCACGTTCCCGTTCGGCGCCCACGTCGCGGTCGTCAAAGTGAACGCCGACACGGGCGAGGTCGAGCTGCGGCGCTACGTCGCCGTGGACGACTGCGGCCGGGTCATCAACCCCCTCATTGTGGACGGGCAGGTGCACGGCGGCCTCGTCCAGGGGATCGCCCAGGCGCTGTGGGAAGGCGCGGTGTACAGCCCCGAGGGCCAGCTGCTCACCGGCTCGATGGCCGACTACGCCGTGCCGCGGGCGCGCATGTTTCCGACGTTCGTGACGGGCCGCACCGAGACCCCGTCTCCGCACAACCCGCTCGGCGTCAAGGGCGTCGGGGAAACCGGCACGATCGCCTCGACGCCGGCGATTGTGAACGCGGTGGTGGACGCCCTGCGGTCGTTCGGCATCACGCACCTGGACATGCCGCTCACGCCGGAGCGGATCTGGACCGCCATTCACGGCAAGACCCGGAGGTGACGACGCGATGATCCCTGCAGCGTTCGAGTACTTTGCGCCGGCGAGCGTCAAGGAGGCGATCGGCCTCCTGGAAAAGCACGGCGATGACGCCAAGGTCCTGGCCGGCGGCCACAGCCTGCTGCCGATCATGAAGTTCCGGCTCGCGCAGCCTAAGGTCGTCGTGGACATCGGCCGGATCCCCGGGCTCGACGGGATCGCGGCGTCGGGGAACACGATCACGATCGGCGCGCTCGCGACCCACGATGCGGTGGAGCACAGCGCCGTCCTCCAGGAGAAGTGCCCGCTCCTGCCGGAGACCGCGGCGGTGATCGGGGACATGCAGGTGCGTAACCGC
Source organism: Armatimonadota bacterium (assembly GCA_047519495.1). Taxonomy (GTDB): domain Bacteria; phylum Sysuimicrobiota; class Sysuimicrobiia; order Sysuimicrobiales; family Segetimicrobiaceae; genus JAPVSX01. Next base: position 10,997 of record JAPVSX010000156.1, on the reverse strand, counting down.
GGGACGATCGGCGGCAGCCTGGCGCACGCCGATCCGGCCGCGGACTATCCGGGCGCGATCCTCGCGCTCGACGCCGAGATCGTCGCGGCGGGTGCCCGGAAGAGCCGGACGATTCCGGCCAGGGACTTCTTCGTGGACATGCTCACGACGGCGCTCCAGCCGGCGGAGCTCATCACCGAGATCCACGTGCCCATCCTCGCCAGGGGGACCGGGACGGCGTACGTGAAGCATCCCCATCCGGCCAGTGGCTACGCGGTCGTCGGCGTCGCGGTGGTGCTGACCCTGAGCGGCGGCAAGGTTCAACGGGCGGCGATCGGCATCAACGGGGTCTCGGGAAAGGCCTACCGGGCCGCGGCAGTGGAGAAGGCGCTCCAGGGCCAGGCCCTCGACGAGAAGACCGTCGCGGCTGCCGCCGCGCACGCGGCCGACGGCGTGGACGTGCAGGGGGACCTGTACGCCTCGAGCCAGTTCCGCGCCCACCTGGCGTCGGTGTACACGAAGCGGGCCGTGCTGCTCGCGGCGTCGCGCGCCAAGTAAACGCTCAAAACAAGCAGCAGCCGATCCGAGGAGCTCTCCGGCATTACGGGTTAGCCTGAACTCGGAAGATACGCGTGCGGCACATGCCCCCTCCGCCTCGCCGAGGGGGCTGTGCTATAATGGGTCTTGTCTCGGAGGGGTGCGAGAGCCCGGCCGAATCGGCACGCCTGGAGAGCGTGTAGGCGGGTAACCGCCTCGTGGGTTCAAATCCCACCCCCTCCGCCAATTCCCCACATGTACGAGGACCATGATGACCATACGAGAGATGCGCCGCGCAGCCGTCGAGTTTCTCAAAACGCTCGTCATCGCGTTCGTCCTGGCGCAGCTGATCATGACGTCGGTGGCCCAGGCGTTCCAGGTCGAGCAGTACTCCATGGAACCGAACCTGCTGCCGCGGGACCGGGTGCTCGTCAACAAGTTCATCTACCACTTCCGGCCGCCCCATCCGGGCGAGATCATCGTCCTGCGGCCCCCGAACGATCCCGGCCGGAACTATATCAAGCGCGTCGTGGCGGTCGCCGGCCAAGCCGTGCAGATCCGCGACGACCACGTCTTCGTCGACGGCCGCATGCTCCCGGAGCCGTACCTCCACGTCGAGACCGTCGGCGAGTACGGACCCACCGTCGTACCGGTCCACGACATCTTCGTGCTGGGGGACAACCGGGGGAACAGCGAGGACAGCCGGGCGTTCGGGTTCGTCCCGATGCGGAACCTGGTCGGTGAGGCCATCCTCATCTACTGGCCCCCCGAGCGGGTTCACCTGCTCCGATAAGCCGCCGGCTCGGCCGGCCGCTGGCCGCCGGACCGAGCCCGCCCCGGTGCCGTGCGCCCTACGCGTCACCCCGGCCGGACGTACTGGCTCACGCCGTAGGCCCGTTCTGGCTCACGCGCGTTTTGGCTACGCCGTAGGCCCAGGCCCGTGCGCGTCCGTCGCGCTTCCCTGGGCCGCCGTCTCGCCGGCGCGCTCCTGCCGTTCCTCGGCCTCCCGCACCAGCCGCCGGAGCGGCTTGCCGATGAGGGTCTTGGGAATCGCGTCCACGATCTCGATGCGCCGGGGCACCTTGTAGCCCGGCAGGCGGGCGCGAAGGTACTCCCGGAGCTGCGTGCGGGCCCGTGCGGCGTCCTCCGCGCCGGCCCGCAGGGCGACGTGTGCCACGATCATCTCGCCGCGCACGGAATCCCGGACGCCGACAACCGCGGCCTCGCGCACGAGCGGGTGCCCGAGCAGCACGTCCTCGACCTCCCGGGGGTAGACCTTGAGCCCCCCGACCTCGATCATGTCTTTCTTGCGGTCGACCACGAAGAAGAAGCCGTCCTCGTCCATCATCGCGACGTCGCCGGTAAACAGCCACCCGTTCCTGAGCGCGCCGGCCGTTTCCTGGGGCGCGTTCCAGTAACCGCGCATCACCTGGGGGCCGCGGACCACGAACTCGCCGGCCTCGCCCGGCGGCAGGCTCCGGGTGCCGCTGTCCAAGTCTACGATGCGGGCGTCCGTGTCCGGGATGGGGATGCCGATGCTGCCGGCCTTCCGGACGCCCCCCGGCCAGATCGGATTGGCCGCGACGAGCGGCCCGGCCTCGGTCAGGCCGTACCCTTCGACGAGCCGGCCCCCGGTGAGACGCTCGAACGCCTCGGCCACCTCGAGCGGCAGCGGGGCGGCGCCGGACAGGCAGTAGCGGACGGAGTGGAGATCGTACCGCTGTACGTTCTTCAAGTGGTTGATCGCTACGTACATCGCCGGCACGCCGGGAAAGACGGTCGGCCGGTGCCGGGGCACCTGCTCGGCGACCAGCCGGGCGTCGAACAGGCGCATCAGCACCATCAGATGCGTGGCGGCCAGCCGCACGCCGGCGTTGAGGACGAGCAGTCCGTACGCGTGGAACAGCGGGACGACGAGCAGGAAGCACTCCGCGCCCTCCCGGAGGTCCCCGAACCACGCCAGGCCCTGGGCGGCGTTGGCCGCCAGATTGCGGTGCGTGAGCATCGCGCCCCGCGGCAGGCCTGTCGTGCCGCCCGTGTACTGGAGCACGGCGAGGTCGTCCGGCGCCACCGCCACATCCGGCGGGACGGCGGGGGTGCCGGTCATCAGGCGCCCCCACGGCAGCGTCCCGGACGCCCGGGGCATCGCGTCGCCCTCGCGCCGCTCCCGCGCGAGCACGTATAGGGCCCGCCACAGAGGTGGGAAGTAGTCGGAGACCTTCGTGAGGACGACCTGCTCGAGCGGGGTCTTCTGCCGGATCGCCGCGACGTTGGGGTGCAGGCGCGTGAGGGTGACGAGCACCCTCGCCCGAGCGTCTGTGAGGAGGTGGGCGAGGTCGTCCCCCCGATACAGCGGGTTCACCTGCACGAGGGTCGCGCCGGCTTTTAAGATTCCGTACGCCGCGACCGGGTACTGGGGGAGGTTGGGGAGCGCGACGGCCACCCGATCGCCCCGCCGGATGCCGAGCCGGATGAGGCCCTGCGCGAAGCGGTCGCTCTGCCGGTCGAGTGAGCGGTAGGAGAGTCTACCGACGAAGTTCGGGCCGGCCAGGATGACCGCGGGCCGGTGCGGGTAGCGCGCGGCGCTGGTCCGGAGGAACGCGTGGAGCGGAACGTCCGGGACGACGATCTCTCGGGAAACCCCGCGACCGTAGAACCGGTGCCAGGGACGCTCCTCCACCTTTCACCTCCGCCTTCTGCGCAATGCGGCGCCGCAGCCCTATTCTCTGCCGCTGGGCCGCGCGATGCGCGCTCTACGTGCTCCGCGGCACGGCCATTCCACGCGGTCACAGTGAGTCCTTCCCTACGTGGCGTCCGGAGCCGAGACGGCGCCGGCGCAGGATCCCGATGCGCCTGGAAGGAAGCACCGCCTCCGGAGGTGAGGGGATGTACGCCGTGCTGCAGTTCGTTCACGTCTTTGGCGTCGTGCTGTTCGTGGGCAACATCATGACCGCGGCGCTGTGGAAGACGCGCGCCGATCGGTCCGGCGATCTGGCCACGATCGCGTTCGCCCAACGGACCGTGGCCCTCGCGGACTGGGTGTTTACCCTGCCCGCGATCGTGCTCATCCTGGTGGGTGGGTATGCGATGGCGCTGCGGCACCCGTTCCCCCTCCACGGACTCCCCTGGCTGGAGTGGGGCCAGGGCCTGTTTTATCTCACGGGGCTCATCTGGCTGTTCATTCTGGTTCCGGCCCAGCGCCGCCTCGTCACGCTGAGCGAGGCCGGCCGCCGGTCGGGCGCGCTTGCCCCCGAGTTCGCCCGCGTCTCCCGGCGGTGGGCGATGTGGGGCGGGATCGCGACGCTGCTGCCGCTCATCGTGCTGTTTCTGATGATCACCAAACCCTAGCCACGCCAGACTCCAGTGCGCTATCCTACGAGTCTCGCGAGGGATGAACTGGGGAGGAGGGCCCACCCTACTCACGTCCGCCGGGCTGTGGGGGCGCGGACGCCGCGCCGGTGTCCCGCCTCACGGGCGGCCTGCGGGATGTTATACTGGGGGCGGCCGTGCTAGGCGGGGAGCTAGCGGTTCCCTGTACCCGCAACCCGCTCCAGCGGGGCTGAACTCCCGCCCGAGGCCTCGGCCTTGAGGAACCGGCCCGCGCAAGCGGTGAGGAGGATTGGGTCCCGCGCAACGAGATCTTACCAACCCCGCCAGGTCCGGAAGGAAGCAACGGTACGTAAGGCGTCTCGTGTGCCGCGGGGGCACCTGATCGGAGCTGGCTACGCGGGGACCGCCTGGAGGCGGTTGTCGACGGCGGGTGCACGGCCAGTACTTATGCTCTCCGGGACCGCGGCGTGTGTCGCGCATGCCGCGGTTCTGCGTTGACGCAGCGCCGAAGCCGCGGACCGGAGGGTAGCGCCATGATCGTGGAAGTGCCGGAGGTCATGTCGCCCGGCTCGAAGGTCGCGCGCCCGATCGCGTAGCCGCGTCGCCACAGCGTACGGCGTCACCATCGCCTCCGCGCGACATCCCGGCGCGTGGTGAGCCGCTGCGCCTTACGGCGGCGGGTTCTGGTAGAATATGATCAGGGCCACCAGGTTGTTCACCCCGTGCGCGATCATCCCCGGGATCAGCGAGCCCGTGTGCTCGTACGTGTAGGCCAGCACGAGGCCCAGGAGCACGATCGGCAACAGTTCCACCGGCTGCAGGTGAGCGCCCGCGAAGAACAGCGCGCTCAGCACGACCGCAGCGGGGCGGTTCATGACCCGGCGCAGCGCGCCGTACGTCAGCCCCCGGAAGAACACTTCCTCTCCCGCGGGCACGACGATCCCGACGAGCGCCGCCAGCACGACCAGCTCGGCGCGCTGGTGCAGCTGCGGCAGGAGGTGGTAGACCGGCGTCCGGAGCTCCTCGCGCGTCACGAGTTCAGTCGCGGCCTTCTGTCCCATCACGAGCGCGAGGCCGTACACGGTCGCGTTCTGCCCCACGCTGTTGCCCACGACCCCCGCGGCCGCAGCGGCGGCCCCCTGACGCAGGCGCAGCCGCCACGGGCCGGCGCCGAGCCCGAGGCTCGAGAGGGGCAGGTGGTATTTCACTCGCACGACGTACAGCGCGGCCGCGACGAACGCTGCGTTCTGCAGCGCGCCGAGCGCGGCGATCACCCCGAGCGGCGGGAGCGCGCCAGGGCGTGCGTGAAACAGCCACACGCCCAACAGGGGGACGGCCATGATAAAGAAGAGCGTCAGCGCCAGGATCTCACCGAGCCCCCACGTCGGGGAACGGGAGGGGCGGACCAGCAGGTAGGCGGGGAGGGCGAGGCCGACCGCGAGCAGCGTGCCGAGCGCCCACGCGAGCGCGGCGGCGCGGGGCAGCCGCGTGCGGGCGTCGAGGAGCACCCCGATCGCCGCGGCAGCCGAGACGAGCAGCAGAAGTTGGGTTGGAATTTCCGCACCTCCAGGAGTGCGAGAACGCTTCGGCGAATACGTCGCAAGACCTGCGCGAGGTGGCGGTCCCGTTGTCCCACGTGTCCTTCTATCGGAAATGGCGCCCCCAGACGTTCGAGGACATCCTCGGCCAGGAGCGCGTCACCCGGACGCTGGCGAACGCGATCGCGACGAACCGCATCGTGCACGCCTACCTGTTCTGCGGCCACCGCGGCACAGGGAAGACGACCACCGCGCGCATCCTCGCGAAGGCCTTGAACTGTGAGCGGGGCCCGACGCCGACGCCGGACAACACCTGTCCGTCCTGCGCCGCGATCAGCGAGGGGACGTCGCTCGACGTCATCGAGATCGACGCAGCGAGCAACCGGGGGATCGACGAAATCCGCGACCTGCGCGAGAAGGTCCGGCTGGTGCCGGTCCAGGGGCGCTACAAGGTCTACATCATCGACGAAGCGCACATGCTGACCACCGAGGCCGCAAACGCCCTCCTGAAGACCCTGGAAGAACCGCCGGCCCACGCCATCCTGATTCTGGTGACCACGGAGCCGCACCGGCTGCCGACGACGATCACGTCGCGCACGCAGCGGTTCGACTTCAAGCGGATTCCGCAGGCGGCGATCGTCGAGCGGCTCCGGATGATCGCTTCGGCCGAGGGGTTCACCGTCGAGGAGGACGCGCTGCACCTGATCGCGCGCAGCGCGGACGGCGCGCTGCGCGACGCCGAGAGCCTGCTCGACCAGCTGAACGCGTTCACCGGGGGCGCGATTGCGAAGGCCGACGTGCTGGCCGTGCTCGGGGTGGTCGATGAGGCGGTCGCCGAGGAGATCGCCGACGCCGTGATCGCGGGCGATGCGGCGCGGTGCCTGGTCCTCGCCGGGCAGGTGATCGAGGAGGGGCGGGACGTCCGCCAGATTCTGCGCAGCCTCGTTGAGCAGTTCCGCGACCTGCTCGTCGTCGCGATCGTCCGCGAGCCGCAGGACATCGTCGAGACGACCGAGAGCCACCTCCAGGTCTTGAAGGCTCAGAGCGCCAGGCTCTCTCCCAGCGTGATCGTCCAGAAGATCCGGATCCTCACCGCCGCGGAGGCGGAGGCCCGGTTCACCACCCAGCCCCGGGTCGTGCTCGAGATGGCCCTCCTTCGGGCCGCGCGGCCGGAGATGGATCCTGCCATCGAGGGGCTCGCGGCCCGCCTCGAGGCGCTGGAGCGCCAGGCGGCCCGGCCGGCCGGCACGGGTGACGCGCCTGTCGAGCCAGAGCGGGAGGACCGGACCCGGCCGTCCCGGCCCGCGCCTGCCAGGCCCGCGCCCGGACGCACCGCGGGCACGGGATCCGCGCCGGCCCGGGGCGGCGACCCGGGCCTGGGCCTACGGCGCAGCCAGAACGCGCGTGAGCCAGGACGTCCGGCTGCGGAGACGGGCCAGCCGGCATCCGCGCCCGACGACGGCGGCGCCGCGCAGGTGAGCCTCGACCTCGTGCGCGCCCGGTGGAGCCAGATCATGGATGAGGTCAAGCAGCGCACCCGGACGGTCCACGCGTTCCTGCTGGAGAGCGCGCCGAACGAGGTGGCGGGGACCGATCTGGTCCTGGGGGTGCGCCACAAGTTCCACATGGAGAACCTCCAGGAGACGAAAAACCGGAAGATCGTGGAGGACGCGGTGACGCGCGCGCTGGGCACGCCGCTGCGCCTGCGCCTCATGCTCGACGAGGCGATGGGACTGCCCCCCGTCCTGCCAGGCGCCCCTGCGGCCCTCCCGAGCGCCCCCGCGCGGAGCGAGCACCCTGCGATCCTACCGGATGCCCCCGCTGTGGGTGCACCCGACGCCGGCGCCGCCGAGCCGGGCAGTGAGGCCGAGGTGCGCGGAGACGCGCTCGTCGAAGAGGCCATCCGCCGGTTCGGCGCCCCCGTCCAGGAGATCCGGTATCTCGACTGACGGCTGCCGGATCCTCGCGGATGTAGCCGGCCTCACCACGCCTCGCCACGGAGTGACGGGATGTTCAACATGCAGAAGATGCTGAAGCAGGTCCAGAAGATGCAGGAGGAGATGGCGCGCGTTCAGGAAGAGCTCGCGCGCGAGCGGGTCGAGGCCAGCGCCGGCGGCGGCGTCGTGAAGGCCGTCGCGAGCGGCCAGGGTGAGCTCGTCTCGATCACGATCGACCCGAGCGTGGTGGATCCGAAGGACATCTCCCTCCTCGAGGACCTGGTCGTCGCGGCCGCGGGCGAGGCGCTCCGCAAGGCGCGCGACCTGGCGGCCGAGCGGATGAAGGCGGTCACCGGAGGGCTGCAGGTCCCCGGCCTGCCGGGCCTCGGCGCGTGAGCGTTCGATGTTTTCGTACGCGCCCCCGCTCGCCCGCCTGATCGAAGAGTTGAGCAAGCTGCCCACGGTCGGGCCGAAGACCGCCCAGCGCCTCGCATTCCACCTGCTCTCGATGTCTTCCCAGGACGCCGAGGCGCTCGCCGCGGCGATCCTGGACGCCAAGAGCCGCATCCGGAACTGCTCGGTCTGCGGGAACATCACCGAGGCCGACCCCTGCGGCATCTGCACAAACTCCCAGCGCGACCGGTCGGTGATCTGCGTCGTGGAGGATCCGCGCGACATCGCCGCGATGGAGCGCACCCGGGAGTTCACTGGCGTGTACCACGTCCTCCAGGGGGCGATCTCCCCGCTCGACGGGATCGGGCCGGACGACCTCCGGATCGCCGAGTTGCTGCAGCGGGTCGCGGCGGGCGGCGTCCTCGAGGTGATCGTCGCCACGAACCCGCGGGTCGAGGGCGAGGCGACCGCGCTGTATCTGTCCAAGGTGCTGAAGCCGCTCGGCGTGCGCGTGACCCGGATTGCGCACGGGCTGCCGGTCGGCGGAGACTTAGAATACGCCGACGAAGTCACCCTTGCACGCGCGCTGGAGGGCCGCCGCGACCTCTAGTGGTGCGTTTCCTAAGTTCGGCAAGGATACAGGAGGCCGTCACCAGGCCCCGTCTCCCAGGTCTGACGGAGATTGCCGCTGGGCACACCATCATCAGACTTCTGCGACGGGGTACGAGGACCGACTCCTGCCACTTCTGCCCGACGTCCTTGCCTCGGCTCCGTACCTCCGCTATACTGGGCACGGTGACGGTATGGAGTTCATCTCGCCCACATACGGTAAACTCAGCTTCGAGCGGATGTTCCAGCAGATCGTCGGGTACATGGAGGACCAGCCCGATCAACGGTACCATCTGATCATCGGGACCGACTCGCTGCTGGGCGACGATACCTGCTTTGTGACCGCGGTCGTCATCCACCGGGTCGGCCGCGGCGGCCGGTATTTCTACCACAAGTTCCGCAACCGCAAGATCGAGAGCCTGCGCCAGCGCATCCTGTTCGAGACGTCCCTGAGTCTTGAGACCGCGAGCCAGATGAGCGCCGAGCTGTCGAAGAATGGCTTCAGCGAGCTGCCGGTGGAGGTTCACCTCGACGTCGGGGACCGCGGGGAGACGAAGCGGATCATCCGCGAGGTCGTGGGCATGGTCCAGGGCAGCGGCTACGCCGCGGTGACGAAGCCCGACAGCTACGGCGCGAGCAAGGTCGCGGACCGGGAGACGGGTAAGGCGCCGATGCGCCAGCGCGTCCACGTCCGGAAGCCGCACGAGACAGGACAGGGGGAGTCGTGAAGGTCCATTTCCTCCCCTCCCGCACGCCTGGCACGTCCCCTCCCTCTTTCAAATCAGTCCTTGACCCGATGCCGGTTGCTTTGGTGGACGCGTAGGCTCTAAGAGTCCGCCCAGCAGCAAGGCGTGATATCGGGAGGTGTCCCCGCCCATGAAAACCATTGGAATACTCGCTGGAGTGACCATCCTGGCGGCGGTGGCGGTCATCCCATTGATGACGCAGGCCCAAGGCATGTGGGGACCGTCGCAGGCCACTGGCCCGGTCACCCTTGACCAGGCAGTCGCCTTGGCAAATCAGGCCATCGCCGAATTCGGGAACCGCGACTTGGCCCCGGTCGAGATTATGGAGTTCACCCGGAACTTCTACGTGGCCGTGGCCGAAAAGAGTACGGGGGTCGGTGCCTTCGAGCTCATTGTCGAGCGCAGCGGCTTCGTGCATCCCGAGCCAGGCCCCAACATGATGTGGAACACGAAGTACGGCCACATGGCGGGCTGGGGTGGACGGGGCATGATGTACGGTCCCGGCTATACGGGCCAGCAGTTGAGCCGGGATCAGGCTCGTCAAATCATCCAGGCTTGGCTGGATCGCAACTTCCCGGGGACGAAGGCCGATGAGGGGATGCCCTTCTACGGCTACTTCACGTTCGATTTCGAGCGCACCGGCGAGCCGGCTGGGATGGCCAGTGTCAGCGCGTTTACCGGTCAGATCTGGTACCACACCTGGCATGGGACGTTCGTCCGGGAGAAGGGATTGGAGTAGCCTGCACGACCTCTGTCTTGAGCAGCGTTACTGGGCGCTCGGGTCAGCGGCCGGCGGGGGCGTGCCGCGGCCGGATTTCGGTGCGCCCGCCCATGTATGGAATGAGCGGCGCGGGGAGGCGGACGCTTCCGTCGGCCTGCTGGAAGTTCTCGAGGATCGCGATGATGGCGCGCGGGACTGCGACCGCAGTGCCGTTGAGCGTGTGCACGAGCTCCGTCCCCTTGCGGTCGCGCGGGCGGAAGCGGACGTTCAGGCGACGCGCCTGGAAGTCCGTGCAGTTGCTGCACGACTGCGTCTCGCCGTATCCGTCGCGGCCCGGCATCCAGGTCTCGATGTCGTACTTGCGCGCTGCGGGATCGCCGAGGTCGCCCCCGGCGATGTTCACGACCCGGTACGGCAGGCCGAGCGCCCGCCAGAGCCGCTCCTGCAGGCTCACCAGGTAATCCTGCTCCTCCCACGACCGGTCCGGGTGGCAGAACGAGAACATCTCCACCTTGTCGAACTGGTGATCCCGGAAGATCCCGCGCGTATCCTTGCCGTGTGCCCCGGCTTCCCGGCGGAAGCACGGCGAGATCCCGACCAGCCGGATAGGGAGCGCGTCTTCCTCGAAGACCTCGCCGGCGTGCATCGCGGCGAGCGCCACTTCTGAGGTGCCGACCAGCGCCAGATCCTCCCTCTCGATCCGGTAGACCATCTGCTCGTCGAGTGCGTCTCCGCCCATCGTCCCAATAAAGAACTCGCGCTTGACCAGCACCGGCGGAACGACCGGGATGAACCCTTCTGCCGCGAGGAAATCGACGGCGTAGCGGATCAGCGCGAGTTGCAGGAGCGCGCCGTCCCGCCGCAGGTAGAAGAAGCGCGAGCCCGAGACCCTGGCGCTGCGCTCGACGTCGAGGATGTCGAGCAGCCCGCCCAGCTCCACGTGGTCGCGCGCCGGGAACGGGAACTCCGGCAGAGCGCCCACGGCGCGCAGGGTCACGCTGTCGTCGGCGCCGCCCTGCGGGACGGACGGGTGGGGCGGGTTCGGGATGCGCAGCAGCAGGACGGTGAGCGCGGCATCGGCCGTGTCCAGTGCGGGCTCCGCGGCCCGAAGGTGCGCGGCGATCTGCTTCATCTCCTCGATCCGGCCGGCCTTGGCGGGGCCGGCGAGGCGGGGGATCTCTTCGGACGCGCGGTTCTGGGCCGCCCG
>JAPVSX010000155.1:0-13452 GCA_047519495.1 Armatimonadota bacterium | reverse complement strand
TGGCGCGCCCGGAGGGATTTGAACCCCCGACCTACGGATTCGTAGTCCGGCGCTCTATCCACTGAGCTACGGGCGCGCGAGACGAGCCTGCGGCGTGCTAGACTGAGCGTACTCGAATGACACTAGCATATTACACCTGTCTAGCGACGTGTTCAAGCCGCCGGGAATAGGCTCCGGCGGCGTCTCGTTAGAAGGTACGTGTGGTGCAATCGCCGGAATCAAAGGGAGGCGTGGGCTATGCGGCGGCTGATCGGCTCGGGGCTGGCAGTTCTGCTCGTCGTGGGGGCAATCGCCGCCGGGGCCGCCGCGCAGGGTACGCCGATCGTCCCGGGCCAGTCGATCGCGGGATACCGGCTCGGTCAGGACGTCACGGGCATCGTCGACAACCTCGGCCCGCTGCACTCGGAGGACGACCTCCCCGGCAACACCCTCACCGGCTACTACTGGCCGCTCAAGCGGATCGGCGTGATCGTCGACAAGACCTCCCACAGGGTTGTCGGGTTGGTCGTGTCCCTGGACGATACGTACGCCACCGACAAGGGGGTCGCCGCCGGCAGCGAGATGGAACAGGTCCGCACGGCCTACGGTCCGGAGGACTCCGTAGAGACTCACCAGGACGACGAGACGCTGGTTTACGACAAGCTCGGCGTGGCGTTCGTTGTGGACAAAGCAGGCGCGCTCGGCAGCCGGGTTTCCGTGATTTTCGTGTACGGCGCCGGGCACTACCACGACATCTTCAAGGACCAGTAGCCCGGCGTACCGCGCTACATCGCCTCGGGGCGCCGCCTCGGCGTGCGGCGCAGCGGCACGGAGGGGCGGCGCGCATGATGGTGTATTAGCGAGACCGCACGTCCAGGGTGTCCCGGAGCGCGTCGCCGATGAAGAACACGGCGACGACGGTCAGGGTCACCACGGCGCCCGGGGCAATGACCAGGATCGGGCTGCCGGTCATGTAGTCCTCGGCCTGGGTCATCAGGTTGCCCCAGGTCGGAATCTCCGGCGGCAGGCCGAAGCCCAGGAAATCCAGCGCCGCCTCGGCGAGCATCGCCCCCGCTACCGCAAACGCCGCCTGCACCAGGATCGGCGCCATCGCGTTCGGCAGGATGTGCCGGAAGATGATGCGCCGCACGCCCGCCCCCATCGCCCGCGCGCCCTCGACGAACTCGCGGGTCCGGAGCGACAGGTACTCGGCGCGAACGATCCGGGCGAGACCGGTCCACCCGAACAGCCCCAGGTATCCGACCATCATCACCACCGGCGCCCGTCCACCGGTCCAGTTGATCAGGATCAGCAGCAGGAAGATCGCCGGGAAGCTCAGGACCAGATCCACGAGCCGCATCACCAGTGTATCGACCCAGCCTCCGACGTAGCCGGCGACCGACCCCAGCGCGACCCCGATCACGCTGCCGACCAGCATCGCCGTCAGGCCGACCAGGAGGCTGATGCGGCCGCCGTAGAGCACCCGCGCAAACTCGTCGCGCCCCAGGTCGTCCGTCCCAAACAGGTGCTGGCGGCTCGGCGGCGCCAGGCTGTGGTCGGGATCGAGCGCCGCCGGGTTGTAGGATGTGATCGCCGGCGCGAGAACGGCGCTGCCCACGATGACGGCCAGCGCCGCCAGGCCGAACAGCGCCATCCGGTGCCGCCGGAAGCGGGCCCAGGCGAGCGACCGCAGCCCGCGCCCGGCGCCCGCCGGAGCAGAGGCGGTGTCGGAGAGGACGGCAGGGCCCAACATCACTCGTACCTGATGCGCGGGTCCAGCGCGGCGTAGGTCAGGTCGGCCAGGAGGTTGCCGACGATGAGCAGCGCGGCGCTGAGCATCAGGCCGGCCATCTGGAGCGGGTAGTCGCGGTTGTTGAGCGCCGACAGGAACAGCCGCCCCATCCCGGGCCACCCGAAGATCGACTCGGTGATGACCGCTCCGCTGAACAGGACGTGGAGGTCCAGTCCCATGAGCGTGACGATCGGGATCATCGAGTTGCGCAGCACATGCCGGTTGAGCACGCGTCGCCCCGGCAGCCCCTTCGCCCGGGCCGTGCGGACGTAGTCCTGCCCGAGTACTTCGAGCACGCTGCTCCGGAGGTACCGGCTCCAGCTCGCGATCGACCCGAGGCCGAGGACCATGGCCGGCATCGCGAGGTGGCGCAGCAGATCCAGGACGGACGTGCTGCCGATCTCGTGCATCCCGGCCACCGGCAGGAGGCGGAGGCGCACCGCCAGGACCAGCTGGAGCATCAGGCCGAACCAGAACGCCGGCATCGCCCAGGCGAAGAACGAGCCGAACGACAGCAGGTTGTCCCCCCACGAATACTTGTGCGTCGCCGCGAACACGCCCAGTGGAAACGCCAGCGCGATCGCGAGCACAAACGCGCTGAGCATCAGCGCAAACGTCGCCGGCAGGCGCTCGGCGATCATCGCGAGGACCGGCCGGCCGGTGTAGTAAGAGTACCCCCAGTGCCCCTGCGCGATCCCGCCGACCCACGCCGCGTAGCGGGCGTACCACGGCCGGTCCAGCCCGAGCTGGCTGCGCAGCAGCGCAATCTTCTCCGGGGCAACCTGCGGGTTGTGCAGATAGACGGCGAGCGGCCCGCCGGGCGCCACGTTCATGATCCCGTAGCTGACGAGCGACACCAAGAACAGCAGGACAAACGCCTGGATCCCCCGGCGCACGATGTAGCCGCCCATCAGCTTCCTCTGCCGCGCGCTACCGGGCGCACCCCACGGACCCTCCTGGTGCACTGTCTCCTAAGCCTCGCGAGGGGTGTTCCCGAAACGGTCGGCTGCGGGGCCGGCCTACGGCGTAAGCCAAGACGTGCCCTCCGCTCTCTGTCGAGGGACGGATTCGAACGTGCGCTGCCTACGGCGTCTTGGCTCACGCCGTAGGCCCAGGCCGACCCCCGTGTCCGTCCTTCCCTCGTCGAACTCGCGAGAGGCGCTAGCGCGTGCTCCACTCCTCCGGTGGCGTCGTGCCGAACGTCGTCACATCGTATCCCCGGACGCTGCTCGCACCCGCGCTGTTGTTCACGAACCAAAAAAGGAAGACGATCGGCACATCCCGGTACTCAAGCTCCTGGATCCGGTTGTAGATGGCATGCCGTCTGGCCTCGTCGACCGTTCGGTCGGCCTCCTCGAGGAGGCGGTCCATCTCAGGACTGCTGTACCGCTCGTCGTTCTCGCCCGGGGCGTTGGCGTCCTTCGGGATGTACATCGAATGCCAGTTGATCTTGTTCTCCGGGAAGGTGCCCTGGCCCCAGCTAAAGATCAGCGCGGCATCCTTGCCGTTCCACTGCGGCCCGTTCTGCCCGAACAATCCCGCTGCGCTCGCGGCGTGGGTCTCCGTGTATACGCCGATGGACCGCCAGGACTGGGCGATGAGCTGCATGGCCTGCGCGAAATAAGGACTCGAGGTAAGTGCCCACAGGGGGACCTCCAACCGCTTCCCGCCCTTAAAAAGCAAGCCTCCCGGTCCGGGCTTGAAGCCATCGTCGAGCAGCATCTTCCGGGCTCGGGCAAAATCGAGGGGGCGGGGACGTAGGCTCTTGTTGGCCCACGGGCCGGTCGGGACCATGTCGCTCACCGCGGGCTCGCCCTGGCCCTTCATAATGTTCTTGATGATCGACGCCTTGGGCGTCGCGTAATCAAGCGCCTGACGCACTGTGACGTCGCGCAGGAACTCGTACTCGTCGAGCTGCACGAGGGCGTACACAGGAGACAGGTAGCGCGTGATGACCACGCCGGGAAGGCGCCGAACCTCGTCGAGCCGCGCCGGCGGCACGTTCCCGAGGAGGCTCAGGTCGCCGGCCTTCAGCAAGTTTACCTGCGTACTCAGGTCAGGGACGATCCGCACGATGATCCGTTGGAGCTTCGGCTTAGGCCCCCAGTAGTACGGGTTTGCCGTCAGGGTGACGTGGTCGTCTGTGACGAACTCGGACACGGCAAACGGGCCCGTGCCGGTCGGCTTCTGGTTGAAGGGGGCGTGGTTGATCTGGTCGCCGGCAAGAGGCTCGAGCACATGGCGGGGGACGACGGGCGCCCCCACGACCTGATCGCGAAACGGCCCGTAGGGCTCCTTGAGGCGGTAGACGACGGTCGTGGGATTGGGCGTGTCGATCGCGGCGATCTTGTCGAAGCCCGTGGCGTAGGTGATGTGGACGTCCTTGTTGGTCGCGAGCTGCCACGTGAACTTGACGTCCGCCGACGTGAACGGCTCCCCATCTGACCACCGGGCGCCGGGCCTGAGCATGAATGTCCAGGTGAGGCCGTCCGGGCTGACCGTGTACTTGGTGGCGAGCGCCGGCTGCCACTCGCCCTTGTAGTTCACGGTGTAGAGGCTGTCGAAGGCGTAGCGGTAGACCTGGCTGCTCGCCAGCAGGCTGTGCAGGTAGGGGTTGAAGTTGTCGGGGTTGTCGGAGACGACGGTGACAAACGTCCCCGGCGGCAGCCCGGCGGCCGCCAGGCCCGACGGTGAGGTCGCCAGCAGGCAGCAGAGGCCAAGGACCAGGACCCACTTGCCCATCTCGGCGTCCCTCCGGCGGGCGCGGCCCGGTGACCCGGCCGCGCGCTCTTCCCCATTCTAGATACCCACGGTGGGCGTGGCAACCGACGGCGCGCGGGGCCGGCATGGCTCCGGGACACGCCGCTGCGACCGAAGCGGGGCCTACGTGGCCTTGGGGGACGCCCGGCGCGGCCGAGGCCGCACCGGCGTCGCACCGCTTGCGCGCCTTGCAAAGAGGCAGTCAGCGCATTAGGATAAGGTGGACATCCGGCCGGAGGGGTGGCCGAGTGGTCCAAGGCAACGGTTTGCTAAACCGTGGCTCCTTAACCGGGGCCCGTGGGTTCGAATCCCACCCCCTCCGCCAGCGTCACTTCGTAATCAGCCGGAGCGGTACCGGTGTGAACTTGGGGACCGCCGCTCCCTTAAGCACTTTCACCGCGGCCTCGACGGCGAGCTGGCCCATGATCTTCGGCTGCTGCGCCACCGTCGCCGCCTCCCTCCCCGCCCGGACGGCCTTCAGGGCATCCGCGATGGCGTCGAAGCCGACGACGAACATCTCCTTCTGCCGCTTCGCCGCCTCGATCGCCTGAATCGCGCCCAGCGCCATCTCATCGTTCTGGGCAAAGACGGCGTCGATCTTCTTTTGCGCCTGGAGGACGTTCTCCATCACCGACAGGCCTCTGGCACGGTCGAAGTCCGCGGTCTGCGAGGCGACGATCTTGATCCCCGGGAACTTCGCCAGGCCCTGGCGGAAGCCCTTACCCCGGTCGCGGGCCGCCGACGAGCCGGCGATGCCCTCGAGCATCACGACGTTCCCCTTGCCACTCAGCCGCCTGGCGACGTACGCGGCCGCCATCTGTCCGCCCGCCACGTTGTCGCTGGCGATGTGCGCCGCGACCGTTCCCCCGCTCGCGCTGCGGTCCACGGTGATGACGGGGATCCTGGCCGCGTTCAGCTTCTTCACGGTCGGCACGATCGCGTCGCTGTCGGTGGGATTGATGATCACCAGGCCGACCTTCTTGGCGATCAGGTCCTCGATGCTGCTGGCCTGCCTGGCCGGATCGTTCTGCGCGTCGAGCACGATCAGCGTCACCCCGAGCCTGGCCGCGGCGGCCTGCGCGCCGTCGCGGAGATCGACGAAGAACGGGTTGTTGAGCGTGGAGATCGCGAGGCCGACCGTGGGCCTGCCGGCCGCCGGGAGCCCGGCGGCCCCCACCCCGAGGAGTAGCCCGACCACAAGCAGTGCCGAGATCCATGTCCGCCCCATGTCCTTCGTCCTCCCTTCAAACTGTGATCTTCCCCTGTGATACGGGGAGCTCCCGCGATCCGTTCACCGCCTCTGCCGCAGGCGCTGATCCAGCAGCACGGCGAAGAGAATGACGACTCCCTTGACGATCTGCTGGTAGAACGACGAGACGTTCAGCAAATTCAGGCCGTTGTTCAGGACGCCGATCAGGAACGCGCCCAGCAGTGTCCCCCCGATGCCGCCCTCGCCGCCCATGAGCGTGGTGCCGCCCAGGACGACCGCCGCGATCGCGTCCAGTTCGTAGCCTGTGCCCGCCGTGGGCTGCGCCGAGTCCAGCCGCGCCGTCAGGATGATCGCGGCGACCCCCGAGCACAGCCCGCTGATCGCGTACACGAGGATCGTGTGTCGCCTGACGTTGATCCCGGACAGGCGCGCCGCCTCCGCGTTCCCGCCGATCGCATAGACGTAGCGTCCGATCACCATCTGGGTGAGCACGACATACGAGGCCGCGAACACCAGCGCCAAGATGACCACCGGCACGGGGATGCCCGCCACGTCCCCCTGGCCCAGCCAGTCGAAGCCGCCGCCGAGGTCGCTGATCGGCTGCCCCTGAGTGTACACGAGCGTGGCGCCGCGGGCGATCGTCAGCGTCGCGAGGGTGACGATGAACGGCGCCATCCGGCCGTAGGCCACTGCGAGGCCGTTCAGCACGCCGAACCCCGCGCCAACGGCGAGCCCGGCGGCCAGGCCCGGCGCGAGCGAGGCCCCGCCCTTGAGGACGCCGGCCATGAGCACCCCGGCCAGGCCGAGGACCGAGCCGACCGAGAGATCGATCCCGGCAGTGAGGATCACGAACGTCATCCCGGCGGCACTGATCGCGTTGATGGACACCTGGCGGGCGACGTTCAGCAGGTTCGCCGGCGTGAGAAACACGGGCGACGAGAGCGCCAGCGCCACGACCAGGAGGACAAAGGCGATGGGGAGGCCGAACCGCTGCAGGTTGACGTGCGGCTCAGGACGCGCTTCACGGCGCGCGGGCGCGCCCCCGGCCTCCTTGGCTTCACGCGCCGGCACGGCCGGGCCTCCCCGACGCGCCCGCCATGATCTTCTCCTGGGTCGCTTCCTCGTGCGCAAGCTCCGCCGTAATCCGGCCCTCGTGCATCACGAGGATGCGATCGGACATCCCCAACACTTCCGGCAGCTCAGACGAGATCATCACCACCGCCACGCCGGCGCCGGCGAGCTCGACAATCAGCCGGTACATCTCGACCTTGGCGCCGACGTCGATGCCGCGCGTCGGCTCACAGAGCAGCAGGATCCGGGCCCCGGTCTCCAGCCACTTGGCGACGACGACCTTCTGCTGGTTCCCGCCCGACAGGTCGCGGACCACCTGGTCGCGGCCCCGGGCGCGGATGTCCAGGCGGCGCATCGCCTGTTCCACGAGGGCGCGCTCTTCGTCCTTCCGGATGAACCCGCCGGCGCTGATCCGCCCGACGGACGCGAGCGTGATGTTGTCGCGGATGCTCATCCCGAGGATCAGCCCGAGGGTCTTGCGGTCCTCCGGCACGAGGCCGATCCCCAGCCCGATCGCGTCGGCCGGGGCGGTGATCGTGGCCCGCTTCCCCTCGACGAACACCTCGCCGCGGTCGAGCGGGATCATCCCGAAGATGGCGGCGGCGACCTCGATCTTGCCCGAGCCGACCAGTCCCGCGATGCCGAGGATCTCGCCGGCATGCACGGCAAACGAGACGTCCTCGAACACGCCGCCGACGGACAGGCCGCGGACCTCGAGCCGCGGCGGCCCCTGCTGGACAGGCTCCTTCGGGAACTTCTCGGTCAGCTTCCGTCCGACCATGAGCTGGATGAGCCCGTCCATATCGATCTCGGCGGCAGGATACGTCCCGATGTAGTGGCCGTCCCGCAGGACGGTGATCCGGTCGGCGATGCGGAAGATCTCCTCCAACCGGTGGGAGACGTAGATCACCGAGACTCCTCTCGCCCGGAGGTCCACGATGATGCCGAAGAGCCGATCGACTTCCTCGAGGGTCAGAGCGGCGGTGGGCTCATCCATCACGAGGATCTCCGCCTTGAGGCTGAGGGCGCGGGCGATCTCTACGGCCTGCCGCTGCGCCACCCCCAACCGGTCGACCCGGGCCCGGGGGTCGACGTCCGCGCCGAGGCCGGCCATCAGCGTGCGGGCCCGGCTGTGCAGGGCCTCCCAGTCGACGAACCAGCCCCACCGCCGCGGCTCGTCGCCCATGAAGAGGTTCTCGGCCACGGACAGTGGGCCGACCTGGTTGAGCTCCTGGTGAATGATGGCGATGCCGAGCTCTCGCGCGCGGCGTGGCGTCGGGATGTCCACCGGCTTGCCCCGAAGGACGATCTCGCCGCTGTCCGGCTGGTGGACCCCGCCGAGCACGCGGATCAGGGTCGACTTCCCCGCCCCGTTCTCCCCGACCAGCGCGTGGACCTCTCCCGGCAGCACCTCGAGGCCGACACCCTCCAGCGCGCGCACCCCGGGAAACGTCTTGACGATGCGCTTCATCTGGAGGATCGGTTGAGAGGCCGCGGCCGCCTGCGCCATCAGAACGCCACGCCGCTCTCCAGCAGGACGTTCGCAAACGCCGTGCACTCCCCCGTCCGGATGACCGCGCGTACCCGCGGGAGCATGGCCTTGAGCTGCTCGTGGGGGACCTGCTCGAGCGGCACGCCCGCGAGCATCGCCTGCAGCCCGCCGAAGCAGGCCGCGTTGCGGCCGGGCATCTCGCTGGCCACGATCGCCCGTTCCACCACAATCTCCGCGAGAATCGCCTGGACGGTCGTGAGAAAGGGAGGCACGCCGCACTCGAGCGCCAGGTCGATCCGGGTCACGCGCTCGGGGATCGGCAGGCCGGCGTCGGCGACGCAGATCAGATCCGTATGGCCCAACGAGGCGATCAGGTAAGACAACTCGCGGTTGAGGATCCCCCGCCGCTTCACCGCCGCATCGCCTCCTCGACCTCGGCGCGCGTCGGCATCGAGCCCTGGGCGCCCATCCGGGTGACCTTGATCCCGGCGGCCTGCGTGGCGAAGCGCACGGCGCCGGCGAGCGGCGTGCCCTCGCCGAGCGCCACGCACATCGATGCCTTCCCGCCGGAGGCCGTCAACGAGCTGCCGGCCGAAGGCGTCCTGGCCGACCCTGCCGACCATCGTCACCTGGGCGCCGAGGCGGGCGGCCGCCACCGCCTGGTTGGCGCCCTTGCCCCCGGGGAATGTGGCAAACGTCCCGCCCGACACGGTCTCGCCGACCTGGGGAAGACGAGGCGCCTTGACGACAAGATCCATGTTGAGGCTGCCGACGACGCACACTCTCACCATGTCCGTTGAGAACAGCCGGGGAAAATCTGCCTCTGATGCGCTTTCCGCTCCAGGCCGCAGGAATCCTTGTTGGGGACGTCTCTGCGGCTCAGCCGCGCTGTTCCGCCGCGGGGACCTGCGCCTGCTCGCGGTCCTTCACGGGCGCGATTTCGCTGAGGCGGGCGCGAATCGCCCCGAGGTCCCGCTCCATCGAGTCCAGCCGCACGCGGATGTCGTGCAGCGGCGGCGAGTCCCGATCGTACGCGGCCGACTTCATCTGAAGCATCTCCTCGCCGATCGCGTGCAGCGTGGCGTCGCGCTGGCGGACCCGCCGCTCGAGCCCGGCGCGGTCGGCCACGCCCGCGAGCCACACCAGCGCGAACGCTCCAGCGACCGCGGCCATCAGCGCCAGATGACTGACGCGGGCCTGCGTCCCCGGCGCGGCAAGCGTCACACGGGACGCCAGCGAGGGCAGGTTGAAGTAGACGAGGGCCGCGTCACCGAGAAGCAGCAGAATGACGATGATCGTCTGCACCATTGACGGTCCTCCTCCTCCCCCGACTTCGGAGACTACGACACTATTTTCCCCCACACGGATGCGGTCGAACCACGCGGGACAGGAGCCCGGGGCCGGGCGGACGAACTCTGGCGGAACGATGAGCATCTACCGCCGGTACGCGGAGGCGTACGCGAAAGCCGGACAGGGCCGCTTCAGCCTGCGCCTGGTGCCCTGGGTGGAGGCCGTCTTCGAACGGTCCGGGCGGGCGCCGAGGGCCCTCGTGGACGTCGCGTGCGGGGCCGGGGAGTTTGCCGTCGCAATGGCCCGCCGCGGCCTCGAGGTCACGGGCGTGGATCAGTCGCCCGAGATGCTCGCCATGGCACGCCGCAGCGCGGAGGCGAGCGGTGTGGCGGTGACGTTCCTCGAGCAGGACATGCGTGAGCTCCGCCTGCCCGCGCCCGTGGACGCGGCGACGTGCCTGTACGACAGCCTGAACTACCTCATCGACGAGGCGGAGCTCCGGAAGACGCTGGCCGCCGTCGGCGCCGCGCTCAGGCCCGGCGGCCTGTTCCTGTTCGACATGAACACCCTCCGGGGACTGGCGACGCGCTGGGGCAACCGGACCTGGATCATCCAGGATACGGACGACGCGTTCGAGGCGGACCAGAGCGAGTTCGACTACGACAGAGGCGTCGCCACGTTGCGGGTCAACGCGTTCCTCCACCGGCAGGGGGACCTCTACGAGCGGGTGCGGGAGGTGCACCGGGAGCGCGGCTACCCGGTCCCGGCGATCGACGCCGCGCTCGCATCCGGCGGGTTCGAGATCCTGGGGCGCTGGAGCAGTCCCGAGTTCGGCGACGTTACGCCGGAGACCGGCCGGGTCTTCTACGCCGCGCGGCGCCGAGTCTAGGCCAGGGGCCCGCCGCGCGGCGCCTCGAGCAGACCCTGCAGCGCCTGGGCGTTCCGCGCCATGTTCCCTCGGACGTGGTTGTTGAACATCGCGAAGAAGCGGGTGACCCGCTCGCTGAGCTGCCCCACGATCTGCGTCCACCGCCGCAGTTCGTCCGTCGAGTACTCGTAGTCGTACCGCTCGTCGGTGCTGGCGCCGGCACGGGCCCACCCCTCGCGGTTCCGCCCGTGGAACCGCACCACGGCCCAATCGGTGGTCACGGCCTCCACGAGCGGCATCAGCCACGGGAGATCCGGAAGGTCGGCGATGACGTAGGTCAGGCCCTCCCGGCTCATGTGATCGAGGACCTCCGGGTGGCGCGACCACTCGCGGTGGCGGAACTCCACCGCCAGGCGGCAGCCGCGGAGCTCGCGCGCCCACCCGTGCATCGCCTCGAGCACGCCCGCCGCGAAGCGGGTGCCGGGCGAGAGCTGAAACAGGACGTAGCCGAGCCGGCGGGCCTCAGCCAGCGGCGCGAGAAACTCCCGGAACCGGTCCCAGCAGGCGTTGAGGAACTCCTCGGGCACGTCCCCGATCCGGACCTCCTCGGCCTCCCGGAGCCGGGCTGGCAGCAGATCGGTGAACCCAGGCGGCAGGCGGGCGGTGGCGACGGCGTGGCCGGTAAACAGGCCGAACGCCTTTGCGTGCATCACAAAGCCGGGAGGCGTCTCCTCGACCCACTTGCGGCTGTAGGCGGGTGGCAGCAGCGCGAAATAGGACGCGTCGACCTCCACCGTGGGGAACCGGGTCGCGTAGAAGCGGAGGCGGTCGGAGGCGCTCCGCACCGACCGTGGGTAGAAGTCGCTCTTGACGAACGACTTCTCCGCCCAGGAGCAGGTCCCGACGTAGATCTTCCCCCTGATCGGAGAAGGCGCCGCCTGCGGGAGGAGTGAGATCTGGTTGCCGCCGGGCACCTAATACCACCCCAACAAATTGCTGCGGAGATGCAACTTATTGGGGACCCCGATCCCCGCTCTGTGTCGGGGGAGACGCGGCGAATTGACTTGGAACGGCACTAGCGCCCGCCCCCGAACAGGTGAAGGAGCATCGCGATGTGCTTCATCCCGTCGACGAAGTCGGCGATCCGGATGTTCTCGTTCGGCGCGTGGTTGTTGCTGTGGGCGTACCCGACCCCGGTGCCGACCGTCGGGATCCCCTGCGCCGCCGTGAGCACGTGCATCGGGCCGGTCCCGGCCATCGAGGGGAAGATGAGGGGCTCACGGTTGTAGATCCGGCGCGCGCTCTCAGAGACGAGCTTGACGATCTCCGCGTCCATCGGGGTCTTGGCCGGGTTCTCGTTCCCGAGCGCGCGCACCGAGATGTCGGCGAACCCGTGCTGCGCCAGGTGGCTCTGCACCTTCTCGAAGATGTTGTCCGCGCGCTGGTTGGGGACGAGCCGGAAGTCCACCTTCGCGACGGCGCGGTGGGGGAGCACGGTCTTGCTGCCCTGACCGCTGTAGCCGGAGGCGATCCCGCAGATCGTGCACGTGGGCTGGAAGAGGTTGCGCTTCAGGAATTCGACGCCGGAGAGCCCGAGCAGGAACCGGTCGAGACCGTAGTCCCGGCGCTGGGCGTCGTCGTCCCGCCGCGCCGCGATGCGGCGGAGCTGGGCCATCTCCTCCTCCGTCGGCTCGACCACGTCCTCGTAGAACCCGTCGATCAGGATCTTCTCGTTCCGATCCTTGAGCGTGGAGAGCGCCCAGACTAGGCGCCACGCCGGGTTCGGCACGACCGTCGCGACCGACGAGTGGAGGTCGCGGTTCGCGCCCACCGCCTCCAGTTCGACGTAGCAGATGCCTTTGACGCCGAGCGAGAGGATGACGTTCTCCTGAAGGTCGCGGTAGCCGGCTTCCCAGATGCAGGCGTCCGCCACCACGAGGTCGCGGTGCTCGCGGATGAACCGGGGGAGGGTCACGCTGCCGATCTCTTCCTCGCCCTCGACGACGAAGCGCACGGTGACCGGGAGCTCGCCCTGCTCCCGGAGCATCGCCTCGACCGCGCAGATGCGGGCGACGAGATTGCCCTTGTTGTCGGCGACGCCGCGCGCGTAGAGCTTCCCGTCCCGGATCTCCGGGGCGAACGGCTCGCTCTGCCACAGGTCGAGCGGGTCGGGGGGCTGTACGTCGTAGTGGTTGTAGAGCATGAGCGTACGGGGGCTCTTGCCTTTCACCTCGCCGTAGACGACCGGCGCGCCCCCCAGCACCGGGATCACCTGCGTCTGGATGCCCGCCTCGCGCATCAGCGCCGCGACCTGCGCGGCGGTCTCTTCGAGCCCAATCCCCTGCGCGGCAATGCTGGGCTGGCGGCAGAGGGCCACCAGCCGCCGGACGAACTCGTCCTTGTGCGCGTCGATATACCGAAAGACACGGTCCATGCGTACTCCTTGTCTGCGTGGAAAGATGTGGGGACTTACAAGACAATTCCAGGATTGCGACGGGGTTCCTGCGGACGGGCGCGCCGGGCTGGCCGCCGCGGTCTCAGCCGCATCACCGGCAGGCCGCCGCGGCCCGATGGAAGGGGAGGGACGGCGCCGGGCCTGAGCCCACGGCGTGAGCCAGGACGCGCGTGAGCCAAGACGCCCGCGGCGCGCATACCTGCCAAACCGGCCAGGAGGCCCGCGACGTCCACGCCCCGGTACGCCGGCGCGAACGGCTGCAGCTTCTCGATCGCTTTCCCGGCCAGGGTACGCGCGCCGTGCAGGTTTCCCTTCTCGAGGTGGTAGCATCCGGCGGCGGCCTGGACGAGCCCGTGGTAGAATGTCCGGTCGGGTTCCTCTGCCGCCCGCCACGCGTCCTCGAGGTACTCGTGGCACTCGAAGAAGAGGCCGGCGTTGAACATCGCGGCCGCGCGCCGGATCTGGCGCGGGACGCCGGCGGGCCGGGGACCTTCGATCCGCCGCAGGGCGTCTCCGAGGCGCATCACCTGCCGGT
>JAPVSX010000154.1:0-4325 GCA_047519495.1 Armatimonadota bacterium | reverse complement strand
GTGACCGTCGCGTGCCGCGCCAGCAGGAGAAGCGCCGTGGGCTTCCCGACGATGTTGCTGCGGCCGACGACGACGGCCTCGGCGCCCGCCACGTCCACGCCGGCCTCGTCGATCAGGGCAAGGATGCCGAGCGGCGTGCACGGCACGAGGCGGGGACGCCCGAGCGCGAGGCGCCCGACGTTGACCGGGGTGAGGCCGTCCACGTCCTTGTCCGGGTTGAGCCGGGCGAAGACGGCGTCGGGATCGATCTGCGGGGGCAGCGGAAGCTGCGGCAGGATGCCGTGGACGTCCCCGCGGGCGTTCAGCTCGGCGACGAGCGCGAGCAGCTCCGCGGCGGGGGTATCCGCGGCGAGGTGAAACGTCTCCGACCGGATCCCCGCGCGGCCGGCCGCCCGGCCTTTGCTCTCGACGTACGACCGCGATGCCGGGTTGTCCCCGACCAGGATCGCGGCCAGGCACGGAGCGATCCCATGGCGCTCGGTGAACGCCGCGACCTGGTCTGCGAGGCGGGCGCGGCGCGCCCGCGCCAGGGCCGTTCCGTCGAGGATCTTCGCCGCCACGTCGCTTCTCCCACTAACACCGAGCGGGCCGGAGGGCCCGGCCCGCCATCTTCACTCCTGCGCGGTGGAGGGCACAGTACACCGGGAACCCCCGCATGCCTCACGTGCGGGTCACAGGGGAAAGGGCTCGCCGCTAGGCGACCTCAGCCTTGAGGCCCTTGCCGGCGGTGAACGCCGGCACGGTCTTCGGCGGGATCTGAATCTTGGCGCCGGTCCGCGGGTTCCGGCCGTCGCGGGCCGCCCGGCGCTTCACCAGGAACGTGCCGAACCCAACGATCGTCACCTTCTCGCCCCGCCGGAGGGCGCCCGTGATGCTGTCGAACACCGCGTCCACCATCGTCATGGCCTGCTTCTTCGTCTGACCGGTATGAGTGGCCACCTGCTCGGCCAGCTCTTCCTTGTTCATACGGCCCCCTCCACCATCGGTCAGAACAGATGCACACCCCGATCGCGAGTGTGCGCCCCACTACTTCGCCGTACCCAAGGTGCCTCCTGCGCCGGCGCGCACGCGGGAGTTCGCTCGTTCACCGTCACGGGTGGCGCGCTGGGCTCGCGGGAGGCTCACCGGTCGGTCGCCTGGAGCGGGAGACGGGAATCGAACCCGCATCGCCAGCTTGGAAGGCTGGCACTCTACCATTGAGCTACTCCCGCCGGCCGCCCACTACTATACACCGGGGGAGTCCGGACTGGCTAGCCCGCCGTCGGGCCTCCGGAGGTCGAGGCGTCGAGCAGCGAGCCCGGGAGGAGATCCCGGGCGAGCGTGATCTCCGCGCCGGCGCTCTGCAGGTAAGAGACGAGCGCCTGACGGATCTCGGGATCGGCCGGCAGCCGGCGGAGGTGCAGGCGCCGCACGCGCCCTTCGGCCACGTCCCGCACGAGGAGCGCCCACCCGGTCAGCCCGCGCAGGGACAGGAGCGCGATCAGCTCGTTCGGGCCGGCCATCGGCACGAGCGGGAACATCGATGCCTCTGCCGGCGGCTCGTCCTCCACTGCCTTGAAGAGCGGGGTCCACCGCACGCGCTCGGGCAAGGCGAACTGCACGAAGTCCCGAGGGCAGACATAGACCCGGAAGCGGCCCGGGCCCCCGCGGCGGTCGGGGACGTCCATGAAGTACCAGCCGGGATCGTCCCCGCGGCGCTCCCTGGGGCACTTGAAGCACCGCGCCATCCAATGGGTTCCGTGCGCTTCGCGCGCCTGCACGCTCACAGGGGCCTTACCGCGTCCTCCCTCCGCGCCGGCCGGCACGGCCTCCGCGGCACCGGAAGAGCGGCTGCCGGGCGCCGGACCGCGCAGACTCCCTATCGTATGGCATGATGCCCCATTTATGGCATGATGCCCCAAACAGGAACGACCTAGACTGCAGGCGCACGTGCCGGCGGCTCCCGGGAGCATGTGCCATGCACGATGCACTTACGGATCTGAGGCGCGTGGCGCGATGCGACCGCGGGTGCGATCGGTGGAAGGATTGGCCACGGGTGCGATCGGTGGAAGAACTGGTGGGGAGGGAAGGATTCGAACCTCCGAAGGCATTCCGCCAGCTGATCTACAGTCAGCCCCCTTTGGCCGCTTGGGTACCTCCCCGCGCAACGCCCCCGAATGGATTGTATGGGGGAAGGACTGCCCCTGTCAACCGCAGCGGCCGGGCGCCGGCTACGCGACACGCGGCACCACCTGCTCGGCGATCAGGTGGAGCGCGTCGAAATCCTCCTGATCGAAGAACTGCAGCATGAACCGCTCGATCCCCTCGGCGGTGAGCGCGCGCATCTGGCCGACGATCTCCTCGGGCGTCCCGACGAGCCAGCCCTCGCCGCGCAGCACCTCGGGGAGCCTCGCCGCGGGCGTCGCGGCGCGCGGCGGGACGTACTCCTGGATCTTGCGCGCCCGCCGCTCGAGCGCGGCGCCGTTCTCCCCAACGAGGAACGCGCCCATCCACGAGCGGCGGATCGTCCTTGGGTCGCGCCCGATCTTCCGGCAGGCGGCCTCGAGCGTCTCCGTCCGCGCCCGGACCGCGGCCGGCAGCTGGCTCCCGCCGCAGTTCCACTCGTCGGCGTGCTTCGCCGCGACCGCGAGGAGGTTCGGCCCCCTCCCACCGACGATCAGCGGAATCCGGGGGCGCTGGACCGGCTTCGGCCATCCCACGGCGCCGTCGAGCCGGTAGAACTTGCCCTCGAACTCGGCGGGTCCGTCGCCCCACAGCGCCCGGATGACGCGGATCCCCTCGTCCAGCCGGCGGATCCGCTCGCCCGCGCGCGGGTACGGGATGCCGAACGCCTGGTGCTCGCGGTCGTGCCACCCCGCGCCGACGCCCAGCTCGAGCCGGCCGCCCGACAGGACGTCCACCGCGGCCGCCTCGCGCGCGAGCATCGACGGATGGCGGAACGTGATCGGGCACACGAGCGGGCCGAACCGCAGGCGGCGTGTCAACATCGCGAGCGCTGTCAGCGACGGCCACGCGTCGAGGCCCGGCCGGTCGGTGACGCCGAAGAGGGAGAAGAGGTGGTCGGACCGCCACAGGGACTCAAACCCCAGACGCTCCACCGCCTCCGCGATCCGCCGCCACCGGTCCCACGTCAGGCCTTCCTGGCCTTCGATCATGACGCCGAGACGAGCCACAAGACACCTCCGCCAAACGGACTCCGGACGCCGGGGGCGCACCACCGGCCGCCCCCGCCCGCCGGCACGGCGCGACTGCCCGTCACGAGCGCGGTCAGCCGTGGGGGGCAGCACCCAGGCGTGTCACGAGATCCATCTCCCGGCCGCGTTCGCGGGCGAGCACCGCGCGCGCGGCCTCCACCGTCCGCCCGTCGTGCACCACCGCCGCGGCGGCGGCCGCCACCGCGCGGGGATCCTCGTCCGGCGCGAACGAGATGTTGCGTCCCACAAGCGCCCCCCGCACGGTCGGACCCGCCGCCATCCCCGCGGCAAACTCTGCCAGGACCGCCGCCGGATCGTCGCGGACCTCGCCGCCCAGCATCAGGATCGGGAGCGTCGTCGCGGCGGCGACGCGGTCGTACCCGGGAGCGTAGGGGAGCTTGAGCCACGTGTGTGCGGTCGAGGTCCCAAGCGCGGCCGCCACCCCGGCCGCCCGGATCAGGCTCTCGGGATCGGTGCGGCCGTGCAGCCCGGCGGGGGTGCGCTCGACCAGGAACAATTCCAAGAATACCTCGAAGCCGTGGTCGTGGCAGGCGTCGACCGCGCGGGCGCACGCTTCCAGGGTCGCCGCCGTCGCCGGATCGTGGGGATCGATCCGGACCATCATCTTCGCGCCGTCGCAGCCGAGGCGCCGCATCCCCTCAGGCGTGAAGGCGGTCATGCGGTCGTCCACCTCGAACACCGTGCCCGCCAGCCCCCCGCGGTTCATGCAGCCCACGAGGAGCTTGCCGTCGAGCCACCCCCGCTCCTGGCGCGCGCGGGCCAGGTGGCTCAGCATCAGGACCTCCTCCATCACGTCGGGGGTCGCCATCAGCCCGTCCACCCCCGGGGCGGTGAGGACCCGCAGCACCCGGCTGAGGAGCGCCCACCGGTCCCCCATCGCGACCGGGTCGGCGCCGGCCCGCGTCACCATGCGGGCCGGGTGGTCGGCGGCGAGGATCAGCAGGCGGCCGTCGGGGGCCAGGACGGGCCGGCGCGCGCGGGCCGCGGCTTCTTCCTGCGCTGCGCCGGGATGCCGCAGACGTAGCTCCACGAGCGCGTCGTACCAGGCGCGGGGCAGAAATGCCGCCGGGTCGAACGTGGACTCGGAGCGCGCCCCTGCGGTCATGGTCC
>JAPVSX010000153.1:0-6568 GCA_047519495.1 Armatimonadota bacterium | reverse complement strand
TGGTGGGCCGTGCAGGACTCGAACCTGCAACCTTGGGATTAAGAGTCCCCTGCACTGCCAGTTGTGCTAACGGCCCACAGTCATTTTAGCAGAGGTCTGCGAGAGTGTGAAGGGCGCCGCACCTGCGCGTCCCGCAGCGCATGGAGTCTCGAACCGCGATGTGCCGCCTCGCGTTGACGGGCCCCGCGGGGGGACGTAGAATCGAGGCGCAGGGGCGCGCGGGCGTGGCGGAATCCGGCAGACGCACCAGGCTTAGGACCTGGTGGACCGCAAGGTCCATGGGGGTTCAAATCCCTCCGCCCGCACCATCCCACGCGGTCCAGGCCGGTCCCGTCTGTCCGCGGTGCGGTTGACAGCGGCGTGCGCTCGCGTGGTATACTGCGCTGGGTGAGCGAGCGCCTCGGCGGTTGTCCCGTCGAGGCGTTCTGACGTTCCCGATCCCCTGTGGAGGAGCGTTCTTTGATGAAGGTGGAGTGGCGGACCGAACCGGGCAGCCGGGCGGTGCTGGAGATCGAGGTTCCCGAGGACGAGGTTGCACGCGCGATGGACGCGGCCTACGCTACCCTGGTCCGCCGTGTGCAGGTTCCCGGGTTCCGCCGCGGCAAGGCCCCCCGGCCGATCCTCGAGCGGCACATCGGCATGGACGCCCTAAGGGAGGAAGCCCTCCGCCGTCTCGTGCCGGAGCGGTACTCGGAGGCGGTCAGTCAGGCGGGCATCGCGCCGATCACCCGACCGTCCATCGAGGTAAAGGATGGTCCCGACGGCAAGGGGCTCCACCTGACCGCCACGGTCGATGTCTATCCCAAGGTGATCCTGCCCGACTACCGGGCGATGCGCGTGCCGCGTGAGAGCCGCCCGGTGGCGGACGAGGATGTGGACCGGGCCCTCGAGGACGTCCGGGCGCGGCACGGGCGCCTCGTGAGCACGAAAGACGAGGCGGCGCGCCGCGGTGATTTTGTGCTGCTGAACGTGACCACGCTAAGTGCGCCGGCCGCCGGGGCGCCTCCCGGCCTCGAGCGGCTGCAGCCGGGACGAGAGTTGCTCGTCGAAGTCGGCGGCGGCCTCCTGCCGGCCCCGGTCGAGGCTGCCCTCGAAGGGGCGCGGGCGGGCGAGGACCGGACGGCTCAGGTGGAAGGCGCGGGTGAGGTGACGGTTCACGTCGGGGACGTGCGCCGGAAGGAGCTCCCGCCCCTCGACGACGCGTTCGCCAGGACGGTGTCCGACCGGCTGACCCTCGCGGCGCTCCGGGAGGGCCTGCGGACCAGGCTGGCTCAGGAACGGGCGGCGGACGAGGCGCGCGAGCTGCGCGAGCGCGTGCTCGACGCGATGCTGGCCCAGACCACCGTCGATCTGCCTGAGAGCCTCGTCCGGCACGAGCTCGAGCACATGCTGGAGGACCTGAGCGGCCGGCTCCGGTCCCGCGGCTTGAGTCTGGAGTCATATCTGAGATCTCAGGGGAAGGACGAAGCGGCGCTGCTGGCGGACCTGCGACCGGGCGCCGAGCGCCGCGTGCGCAGCCGGCTGCTGCTCGAGGCGGTGGCCGAGCAGGAGGCGCTCACGGTCGCTGAGGAGGAGATGGCTGCCGAGGTCGAGAAACTGGCAGGCGAGCTCAAGCAAGACGTACCGAAGGTGCAGGCCTGGCTGGCCGAGGGTGGACGGCGTGAGGGCCTGCGGGAGAGCATCCTGCGACGCAAGGCGATGACGCTCCTGGTTGACGCGGTGACGGGTGCCCTGGCGGCGGCAAGCCCGCCGGAGGCACCGGCCGCGGACCCGGTCGCGCAGACCCCGGGCGAGTCGGGGGCCTCCCCGTAGGGGACCCGACGACTCCCGGGGTTTCGACTGTCAGGCCGCCCCTGGGCGGCTGTGGGGTCTACCGCGTGAGCCAAGACGTCTCCCCGGAGCGGGACGCGGGGCACAAGCACAGATGGATGGAGGCGAAGGCGCTACGTGATGTACATGCCGATCGTGGTCGAGCAGACGGCCCGCGGAGAGCGGGCGTACGACATCTACTCCCGGCTCCTCCGGGAGCGGCTCATCTTCATCGGCGGCACGATCGAGGATGAGATGGCCAACCTGATCATCGCGCAGATGCTGTACCTCGACTACGAGGATCCGGAGAAGGAGATCCAGCTCTACGTGAACAGCCCGGGAGGCTCGGCGACGGCGGGGCTGGCGATCTACGACACGATGCAGTACCTGCACTCGCCGGTCTCGACGATCTGCATCGGCCTGGCGGCCAGCGCGGGGGCGATCATCCTGGGCGGGGGGACCAAGGGGCGGCGGTTTGCGCTCCCGTACTCGCGCATGATGATCCACCAGCCGTGGGGCGGCGCGCAGGGCTCCGTCTCGGACATCAGCATCCAGACGAAGGAGTTCCTGGCGATCCGGCAAATCCTGGATGAGATTCTGTCCAAGCACACCGGGCAGCCGCTCGAGCGCGTCCAGAAGGACACCGAGCGCAACTTCTGGATGAGCGCGCAGGAGGCCAAGGAGTACGGGCTCATCGACGACGTGATCCAGCCGAGGCGGTAGTCGGCCGCCCACGCTGACGCGGCAGACGCACAAGGAGCGGGCAGCCGATGTTTAAGGCCGGAGACGAACGAGACCGCCTGAAGTGCTCATTTTGCGGCAAGACGCAGGAGCAGGTGCGCAAGCTCGTGGCCGGCCCCGGCGTCTACATCTGTGACGAGTGCATCGAGCTCTGCAACGAGATCATCGAAGAAGAGCTCGCCGGCCCCCACGGCCCCGCGAAGCCGCGCACCGTCCCCAAGCCGCACGAGATCTACCAGACCCTCTGCCAGTACGTGATCGGGCAGGACCGCGCGAAGAAGGCGCTGTCCGTCGCGGTCTACAACCATTACAAGCGGATCGGCTCCCACTCGAAGCGGTCGAGCGACGTCGAGCTGCAGAAGAGCAACATCCTGCTGATCGGGCCCACGGGGTGCGGCAAGACCCTCCTCGCCCAGACGCTCGCGCGCATCCTGGACGTGCCGTTCGCGATCGCCGACGCGACCTCGCTCACGGAGGCGGGGTACGTCGGGGAAGACGTCGAGAACATCCTGCTCCGCCTGATCCAGGCCGCGGACTACGACGTGAAGCGGGCCGAGCGAGGGATCGTGTACATCGACGAGGTCGACAAGATCGCCCGCAAGTCGGAGAACCCGTCGATCACGCGCGACGTCTCGGGCGAGGGCGTCCAGCAGGCGCTCCTGAAGATCCTCGAGGGTACGACCGCGAACGTCCCGCCGCAGGGCGGACGGAAGCATCCGCACCAGGAGTTTATCCAGATCGATACGACGAACATCCTGTTCGTCTGCGGCGGCGCCTTTGACGGCCTCGACCGGATCATCGAGGCCCGGATTCGGGTTGCCAGCATCGGGTTCGGCGCCAAGATCGAGGCCAAACGAGAGCGGCGGATCGGGGAGCTGCTCGCCCACGTCATGCCGCAGGACCTGCTGCGGTACGGGCTGATCCCGGAGTTCATCGGACGGCTGCCGGTCGTCGTCCCGCTCGAGCCGCTCACCGAGGCGGACCTGGTGACGATCCTGATCGAGCCGCGCAACGCGCTCGTCCGCCAGTACCAGAAGATCCTCGAGATGGACGGGGTCGAGCTGCTCGTCGGCGACGACGCCCTCCGGGCGATCGCCCGGGAGGCGATGACCCGGAACACGGGTGCCCGGGGGCTCCGGACGATCATCGAGGAGATCATGCTGAACATCATGTACGAGATCCCGTCCCGGGGGGACGTCAGGCGGTGCATCGTGACCCGGGAGACCGTCGAGAAACGCACGGAGCCGCTGCTGCTGACGGCCAGCGATCTCAAGAAGATGCCGAAGGAGAAGCCCGCCTGAGCCGAGGACCGAACACGAACACGGTGCATCGAACGGTCGAAGGAGCCTGCGCTGCGGGCTCCTTCGCGTTATCGGGCCCCCGCAGGAACGCCCGGGGGGCCTGCCTGGCTTACGCTGTAGGCCCAGGCACAGGCCCCGGGGGCGCTGAGCCCCCCTGAGGGCCCCTCAGGGAACCCCGGGGGAATCCTGGGGGGCACCGCGGTCGTATACAAAGATGTAGATGTACAAGGATGTAAGCGGCGTTCTTGGGGTATAAGCAGTGTGCTGGGGAAACACCCTTCAAGGAGGTAGTCAATGACCGAACAGACGCCGAAACACACACCGGAGCAGGCGCCGCCGCTGCAGCCCGAGCAGCCAGCCCTTCCACAGGTCGTGTCCGTCCTGCCCCTCAAGGGGACGGTCGTGCTGCCCTCAATGGTGGTGCCGCTCGGCGTCGGCCGGCCGAAGTCGCTCGCCGCGCTCGAGGCGGCGCTCACGGGGGACCGCGTCATCCTCCTCGTGGCCCAGAAGAAGGACGACGAAGAGAATCCCGAGCCCGCCGGCCTCTTCCAGACGGGCACGGTGTGCCGGATCCTCCAGGTCGGCAAGCAGGCGGACGGCACGGTCCAGGTCGTTGTGGAGGGGGTCGTCCGCGGGGCGATCGTGGAGTTCACGCAGACGGCGCCGTTCTTCCAGGTCCGGATCGAGCTGCGGCCCGACCCGAAGGACAAGCCGCTCGAGATCGAGGCGCTGATGCGGGGGGTGACGTCGCAGTTCGAGCGGTACGCGCGGCTCTCTCGCTCGATCCCGCCCGAGGCGTTCATGCTCGTGATGTCCACGGAAGAGCCGGGACGGCTCGGCGACCTCGTCGCGCAGCACCTCCAGCTCAAGGTCGAGGAGCGGCAGCGAATCCTTGAGTACGCGCCCAAGGAGCGGCTCGAGCTGCTGAGCGGGATCCTCACCAAGGAGATCAACATCCTCGAGCTGGAGCGCAAGATCCAGAACCGGGTGCGCAAGCAGATGGAGAAGAGCCAGCGCGAGTACTTCCTCAAGGAGCAGATGAAGGCGATCCAGCAGGAGCTGGGCGAGAAGGACGAGCGCACCGCTGAAGTCGACGAGTACCGGAAGAAGATCGAGGACGCCAACCTCCCGGAGAAGGTCAAGGAGAAGGCGCTCGAGGAGCTCGGCCGTCTGGAGAAGATGCCGCCGATGGTGGCCGAGGCGGTCGTCGTGCGGACGTACCTCGACTGGATCCTGGCGCTGCCGTGGAGCACGCGGACGGACGACCGGCTGGACATCAAGGCCGCGCGTACGATCCTGGATGAGGACCACTACGGGCTCGAGAAGGCCAAGGACCGCGTCGTCGAGTATCTGGCCGTGCGGAAGCTGGCGCCCGACTCCAAGGCCCCGATCCTGTGCTTTGTCGGGCCGCCGGGGACCGGGAAGACGAGCCTGGGCAAGTCGATCGCGCGGGCGCTCGGCCGGAAGTTCGTCCGCGTCTCCCTCGGGGGGGTGCGGGACGAGGCGGAGATCCGGGGCCACCGCCGGACGTACGTCGGTGCGCTTCCCGGCCGGATCGTCCAGGGGATGCGGACCGCCGGCAACAAGAACCCCGTCTTCATGCTGGACGAGATCGACAAGATGGGCATGGACTTCCGGGGCGATCCCTCGGCCGCGCTGCTCGAGGCGCTCGACCCGGAGCAGAACAACGCGTTCAGCGATCACTACCTTGAGCTGCCGTTCGACCTGCGCGAGGTGATGTTCATCACGACGGCCAACATCCTGGACACCGTGCCGCCGGCGCTGCGCGACCGGCTCGAGGTGATCCGCTTCTCCGGCTACATCGAGGAGGAGAAGGTGCACATCGCGACCCAGTTCCTCATCCCGAAGCAGCTCAAGGAGAACGGGCTTACGCCCGAGCACGTCACGTTTACGGAAGAGGCGCTGCGCCACGTCATCCGCGAGTACACGCGGGAGGCCGGCGTGCGCAACCTGGAGCGGGAGATCGCGACGATCTGCCGGAAGATCGCGCGCGAGGTCGCCGAGGGTGAGGCGACCTCGGTCAAGGTGACGACGCAGAACGTCCACAAGTTCCTCGGGCCGACGAAGTTCCACTACGGCAGCGCCGAGAAGACGGACGAGGTCGGCGCGGCGACCGGGCTCGTCTACACCGAGCAGGGCGGGGATATCATCACGGTCGAGGCGACCCTGCTCCGCGGCGACGGCAAGCTCGCGCTGACCGGCCAGCTCGGCGACGTGATGAAGGAGTCGGCCCAGGCGGCGCTCAGCTACGTGCGGGCGCGCGCCCGGCACTTCGGGGTGGACGACACGTTTGCGTCGCGCTACGACGTCCACATCCACGTCCCGGCCGGCGCGATCCCCAAGGACGGTCCGTCGGCGGGGATCACCATGGCGACGGCGCTGGCTTCTGCGCTCACGGGCCGGCCGATCTACAAGGACGTGGCCATGACCGGGGAGATCACGCTGCGCGGCAAGGTGCTGCCGATCGGCGGGGTCAAGGAGAAGGTGATCGCCGCGCACCGGGCGGGGATGAAGGTCGTCATCCTGCCCAAGGAAAATGAGAAAGACCTGTACGAGATCCCGGCCAACGTCCGGAAGAAGCTTCGGTTCGTCTTCGTCGAGCACATGGATCAGGTGCTCGAAGAAGCGCTGGGGCAGGGCGTGGGGCTGCCGGTGCTGACGCCGCCGCCGCCCGACGTGCGGCGGTCGCAGCCGTC
>JAPVSX010000152.1:0-9687 GCA_047519495.1 Armatimonadota bacterium | reverse complement strand
TGGCAAGCGGGCGTCGCTTATCGAGCACACCATGCCGTGGCGTGCTGCGACGACTTCGACGGGTGAGAACCGCTCCCTGCCGGCCCACCCGGCCGGCGGCCCTGCGAAATTGAAACCGCGCCGGCAGCGTTCCACCCCAAAAGGGAATGCCGTGTGATGGCCGACCTTCGCGTGCTCGTCATCGCTCCGGACGCGCTCGCCCGCGCCGGCCTGGCTGCGCTCCTGGGAGATCGGCCGGGCTACGAGGTGGCCGGGCAGGTTCCCGGTTCTGTACCGGCGGGGCCGACCCCATCTGACGGGCGTCGGGCGGGAACCGACGGCACGCCCGCCGACGTCGTGGTGTGGGACCTGGGCTGGGACATGAAATCGCACCTTGGGCACCTGGTTGAGCTTTGCGGCGCGGGTGTCCCCGTCGTAGCGCTGGTATCCGACGAGGTGTCTGCGGCGGACGCGCTGGCCGCCGGAGCGCGCGGGGTGCTGTCGCGCGACGTGGACGCCAGGGACCTGGCGGCCTCCGTGACGGCTGTCGGCCGGGGACTCCTGGTGCTGGATCCGGAGGTCACCGCCGGCGCCTGGCGCCTGCGAGGGCGGAGCGCGGGGTCGCTGGCGGAGGACCTGACGCCCCGCGAGCTGGAGGTGCTCCAGCTCCTGGCCGAGGGGCTGTCCAACAAAGGGATCGCAGACCGGCTCCGGGTCAGCGAGCACACGGCCAAGTACCACGTGAACGCCATATTCGGCAAACTGGGAGCGCAGACCCGCACGGAGGCGGTGGCTCGGGCCGCACGCCTCGGGCTGGTCCTGCTCTAGGGACAGAGAAAGCAGATCAGGAGGACATATCGTGAACGCCACACAGCAGATCACGCCACCGACCGAGGTGGAGGCGCTCGACGCCTACTCCCGGACCGTCATCCGCGTCGTGGACCGCGTGGGGCCGGCTGTCGTGAGCCTCGGCACGGCCCGGCCGGCGCCTGAGCAGCTGCGGCGCCGGGGCCTCGCCGAGCTCCGGGGGGCGGGCAGCGGGGTAATCATCGCGCCCGACGGCTACGTCCTGACCAACAGTCACGTCATCCGGTCGGCCGACCGCATCGAGGCGCGCCTCCAGGACGGCCGGACACTGCAGGCCCAGGTCGTCGGTGACGATCCCTACAGCGATCTCGCAGTGCTCCGCCTCTCGGAGGCCAACCTTCCCGCCGCAGAGCTTGGAGACTCATCCAGCCTGCGGGTCGGCCAGCTCGTCGTGGCCGTCGGCAACCCGTTCGGATTCCAGGCTACGGTGACCGCCGGGGTCATCAGCGCGCTCGGCCGGACGCTGCGGGCGGAGACGGGCCGCCTGATCGATAACGTCATCCAGACCGATGCGGCGCTCAACCCGGGCAACTCGGGAGGACCGCTCGCAGACTCGCAGGGGCTCGTGATCGGCATCAACACCGCCGTGATCGCCGGGTCACAGGGCCTGTGCTTTGCGATCCCCATCGACACGGCCAAGTGGGTCGCCGCCCAGCTGATGCGCGACGGCCGCGCGCACCGCGCCTATCTCGGCGTCGCGGCGCAGACGGTGTCGCTCGCCCGGCGGCTCGCGGTCGCCCACCGCATTGCCACCCCCACGGCGGTGCGGATCACCGAGGTTCACGCGAACACCGCCGCGGACCGGGCCGGCCTGCGGGTCGGGGACCTGATCGTGCGGGCGGGCGACCGGCCGGTCGTCTCCCTCGACGATCTGCTGCTCGTGCTCGGGGGGCACCCGGTCGGGGCGGCACTCGTACTCCATATCCTGCGCGCCGACAATGCGGCCGTGATCACCGCGTTTCCGACCGACCTCCCCGACGGCGCGTAGCCGCCGGCCGAGCTGCGGGAACGCCGCCCGGGCGCTACCTCCGTCCACCCGCCAGCCGTGCCGCCTCGGGCCGCGCGCGCAGCCGGAGCATCGCAACGATCCCGAACGCCGGGCCCAGGCTGAGGGCGCCGAACGCCCCCTGCCACCCGGCCGCTCGGAGGACGAACGGCAGCACCTGGATGCTCACCGCGGTCAGCAGAAATCCGAGCGACGTCTGAAGAGCCAGGGCGCTCCCGACCCGTTGCGGCTCGGCCAGCTCGCTGATCGCCGTCGAGAACTGGGCGGAGTCGGCGATCACGGAGACGCCCCAGACGACCGCGACCGCCACAACGAGACCGGGGGATCGGCCGAAGAGGAGCCCGATCGCGAGCGCGCACGCGCCGCTGACGGCCATCGCCGCCGCCGTCAGGAGCGTCCGCCCGACACGGTCGGCCGCGAGGCCGCCGACGATGCAGCCGGCCGCCCCGGTCCCGATCGCCAGGGCGGCCGCAAGGCTCGCGAGCCGGCCCACAACCTGCGCCGCCTCGCCGCGCGACGCCTGGAGGCTGGCCAGCAGAAACGCGGGGAGCCACGTCCACATCGCGTAGAGCTCCCACATGTGGCCGAAGTACCCGAGGTTGGCGAGCCGCACCGCCGGATTGCGCAGTGACCGGAGGGCCCATCCCAGATCCAGGCGGGCGGTGGGCGCGTCGAACGGGCCGGCCCGGACGAATCCGCCGACGATGACCGCTGAGAGTACCGCGCCCGCGCTCGTGGCGGCGATGACCGTCTGCCAGTCAAGCGTGCCCGCGAGGCCGATCCCCGCGACCAGATAGGGGAACGCCGACCCGAGCGTAAGCGCCCCGACGAGGGTGCCGATCGCCAGGCCGCGCCCCTCCCGGAACCAACCGGTCATGAGCTTCATCCCGGTGGGGTACACGCCGGCGAGACAGAAGCCGAGCACAAACCGGAGCGGCACCGCCAGCCGCAGGTCGCCCGCGGATGGCACGAGCAGCACGTTGGCGGCGGCGGCGAGCAAGGCGCTCGTGACGAACACCCGCCGGGTCGAGACAATATCGGCGATCCCGCTCACGGCCAGGGCCAGGGCGCCCGCCACGAAGCCGAGCTGGACGCCCACGGTGAGGAGGGCCAGTTGGGGCGGCGAGAGATGCCAGTCCCGGGCCAGGGCCGGGGCGACCGCGGCGGCGCTGAACCAGGTGCTCATCGCGCCGATCTGCGCGGCAGCGATCAGGGCGAGCGCCGACCACCGCCCCGCCGGAGCTGACATACTATCCATATACCATGCACTAGCGAGCGACCCGCGGCGTCCCCTCGCCCGCTCCGCTGACCGCACCTCGGAGGTAGGCGAGCACTTCCCGCGCGTTCTCATCCGGGCTCTCGATGTCGTCAAACACCCTCCGGATGCGCCCCTCCGCGCCTGCGACGATCGCGATCCGGTGGAGCAGCCGCTCGCCGCCGGCCACGAACGTCGGTAGGCCGATCGCCCGCGTGAAGCGGAACTCGGCGTCGCTCAGCAGCGGGAACGGCAGGTGGAAGCGGCGCACGAACTCCCGCTGGTACGCCGTCGTCTGCGCGCTGACGCCGTACACCCGAACCCCCATGGCTTCAAACTCTGCGTATGCGTCCCGGAACCCGGTCGCCTGTGGCGTTCAGCCGGACGCACCGGGGAGCTGGTCCCAGTTGTCGGGCCGTGTCACGCCCGGCATCTGAGCCATGTTCTTCGGGTACGTGTAGAGCACGGTCCAGTGGCCGTGCAGGCGGCCAAGCGCCACCTCGCGACCGTCCGTGGACGGCAGGCTTACCGCGGGCAGCGGCTCCCCCTCCAGGCGCCAAGCGATGTCAACGTGCATATCACTCCTCCCCCCGGCCACGCTGCCGGAGCCGTCCCGGCAGCAGGGCGATGCTGCCGTGATATTCTCGTGACATTTCAGGGGCACCCTTAATTTCGCCCGTATGAAACACCCGCGGTGGAGGTGCTCTCTTATGCAACGCTGGACTGTTCTCCTTGCGCTTCTCGTTTTCCTCACCGGTACGCCGCTGGCCCCGGGCCTCGGGGCGCCCGCCGGAGCCGCTCCCGCGGCCACGACGGCCGAGGGGACGATTGCCTCGGCCGGGGCCGATGCCTTCGTGGTCACGACGGCCGCCGGCCCCACGCAGGTCCGGACGACCGCCGGGACGCGCGTGCTCGGCGAAACCCCGGTGGGGCTCGATAACATCAAGGTGGGGGATCTGGTCGGGATCGAGGCCCGCAAAGAGGCGAACGGCTCGCTTACGGCCGTATCGATCCACATCCTTCCCGCCGCCATGCGCGCCCAGTTTCGCCAGGCGCAGTTCCCGATGGAGAACGGCAACATCATGACGAACGCCGCCGTCACCGAGACCGTGCAGAGCGTCTCCGGCCGGACCCTGACGCTCGCCTACCCTGCGGGGACCGCGAAGATCGACGTTCCGCCGAGCGCGGCGATCCAACGCCTGGCGGTGATGACGCGGGCCGCCCTTAAACCGGGCGCGCGCGTCACCGTGCGCGGGACCGCCAACGCGGACGGCAGCCTCACCGCCACCTCGATCACCGTGGAGGAAGGACGCTAGGGAGAAGAGGCGCTTCCGCTAGCGGGGCGCCCCGGGCGCGTCTCGCCCGGCGGGGGGGCGATACCTCGCCACAATCCGGACGAGTTCGTCCAGCGGGAGCGCCTCGACGGTCCCCCGATACCCGGTCATCGTCTCCGCGGCGCAGAGCGCGTTGAGGATCGCCTCCTCGACGGCCTCGGCGGCTCCCTCGAAGAACGGATCGATATGCTCGTGCGGCAGCATCGTGAGACTGTAGGCGCCCGCGGCCGGCGCTGGGAGGTGGTTGCCGGTCGCAAACGCCAGGAACAGGTCGCCGCTTGAGTTGAACCCCAGGCCTCCCACGCGGGCGAGCCCGACGGTCGCCCGCTGCGCGAGCCGCCGGCACTGCGCGGCCAGGAGCGGCGCGTCCGTCGCAAGGACGACGATGATCGACCCCTCCGGCCCGCCCGCATCCGCGCGGGCCTCGAGCTCGCGCCCGACCGGGACGCCGTCGACGCGCAGAAGGTGCCGGCGCCCGTAGTTGGCCTGGACCAGCGCCCCGACGGTGTAGCGGCCGCTCTGGCTCTCGACGACCCGGGACGCAGTACCGATCCCGCCCTTGAACTCGTGACACCTCATCCCCGTCCCGCCGCCGACGTTGCCCTCGTCGACGGGCCCGCTGCGGGCCGCTGCGAGCGCCGCGAACGCGTCCTCACGCGTCAGGGGGAAGGCCTCGATGTCGTTCAGGTAGCCGTCAAATGTCTCCGCCACGACCGGCAGGTGGAACCGGTCGCTGTAGCCATGCTCGACCGCGTAGGCAACCAGCGCGTCGCGGACAATCCCCACGGCGTAGGTGTTCGTGATGCCGATCGGCGAGCCGAGCAGGCCTGACTCCTCGATCCAGGGGATCCCGGTCATCTCGCCGTTGCCGTTAAATGAATGGTAGCCCGCAAATGCGTAGTCGGTCCAGATCGCGCCCGCCCGGGGGACGACCATCGTGATGCCGGTACGCGTGACGTGCGGCGTGTCCCGGATCACCGTCTGATGGCCGACCAGTATTCCCGGCACGTCGGTGATCGCGTTGAGCGGGCCCGGCGGCATCCGACCGATCGTCATCCCGAGATCACGTAAGCGAGCTCGGCCCATCGGTGTCCTCCGGTCGCAGAGCGAGTGGGTGCGGCGCGTACGCCGGCAGAGACGTGTTCGATCCGGGGGGCGTGCGTCCTCCGAATCAGCGGGAGTTCGCCGCCGACCCAGAGAACCAGACGGAGCAGCATGCCCCGGATTGTTGTTCCCGACGACAGCCCGCCTGTGATCTCCGGTACGCCGGCGCTCGAGCGCCTCCGCGCCGCCGGCGAGACCGTTGTCTACACTTCGCCGCCCGCTTCAGAAGACGACCTGATCACGCGCCTCGCGGGCGCGCACACCGCAATAAACATCCGTGGTTACTGCAAGTTTCCCGTCCGCGTCCTCGTGGCGGCGAGCCGCACGCTCCGGCACCTCGCCATATGGGGCACCGGGACCGACAACATCGACCTCGAGGCGGCGCAGCGGCTCGGGATCGTCGTCTCGAGCACGCCCAACACGGCCACCGACGCGATCGCCGAGCACTGCCTGGCGCTGCTGCTCGCCGTGGCCCGCCGCCTGACCGCGCTCGACGGCGCCACGCGGCAGGGCCGGTGGGAGCGCGGGATGCTGTTCCAGTGCCGGGGCAAGACGCTCGGAATCGTCGGCACCGGGGTGATCGGCACCCGCTTCGCCGAGCTGGGGGGTGGGATCGGCATGCGGGTGATCGCGTGGACCCCGCACCCAGACCCGGAGAAGGCCCGGCGGGGCGGCTTTGCGTACGTCGAAACGCTGGACGCGCTCCTCGCCGCGTCCGACGTGGTCTCCCTGCACCTGCGGAGCAGCCCCGACACCCGGGGCCTGCTCGGCGCCGCCCAGTTCGCGCGCATCCGGCCCGGCACGATCTTCATCAACACCGCGCGCGGCGACATCGTCGACGAGACGGCGCTCGTCGAAGCCCTCGGGTCGGGCCGCCTGTGGGGGGCGGGCCTCGACGTGTTCGCCCGCGAGCCCCTCCCGCGGGAGAGCCCCCTTCTGGCACTCCCGAACGTCGTGCTCACGCCGCACACGGCGGGAACCACGCCCGAGGCGCTCGCGACCGGCCTCGACCTCTGCGCGGAAAACGTCGTCCGCTACCTCACCCAGGGCGAAGTGGTGCACCGGGTTGTCTAGGCGCGGTCGATGACCATGCATGGTCGCGGGGGTGAGCGCGCTGGCCGTCGGCCAGCACCTGCGGAAGCGTGACGATGATGATGAGGAAGGCGGAGGAAGGAGCGCCGCGATGACGGTGACCAGGGTCCACGTTTATATCGTGACGGTCGGCGGCCGGCACCCGGTCCTGGTCCAGGTCTTCACCGACGCCGGGATCACCGGCGTGGGGGAGGCGGCGATCGCCTACGGGACGGGCCCGACCGCCGCCGCCGGCATGGTCAAAGACCTGGCGGAGGCGTTCCTCTTGGGCCGGGATCCGTCGCGCATCGAGGCGCTCTGGAGCGAGATGTACGTCCACAGTTTCTGGGCGAAGGGCGGCGGCCCGATCGTCTTTGCCGGCCTGAGCGCGATCGAACAGGCGCTGTGGGACATCAAGGGCAAGCGGTTGGGGGTGCCGGTCTACGAGCTGCTCGGCGGGAAGGTCCGGGAAGAGGCGCGCGCCTACGCGAACGGCTGGTCGTTCCGGTGCGTGTCCCCCGACGACTTCGCGCAGGAGGCCCGGCGCGTGGTCGAGGACGGCTACACGGCCCTCAAGTTCTACCCCCTGGCCTCCGCGGAGCTGGACGCCCACGGCCACATCCGGCACGTCTCCCACCGGGCGATCGACCGCGCCGCCGAGCGGCTGGCGGTCGCCCGCGTCCGGGCCGTCCGCGAGGCCGTGGGCCCGGACGTCGAGATCATGCTGGACATGAGCGCCGAGCTGACCACCGACGCGATCATCCGCCTCGGCCGCAAGCTCGAGGACCAGGACATCCTCTTCTTCGAGGAGCCGGTCGACCCGTTCGACGTCGACGCCCTCAAGAAGGTCTCCGAGCACGTCCAGATGCCGGTCGCCGTCGGCGAGCGGCTCTACACGCGGTACGGCTTCCGCCGTATCCTGGAACTGCACGCGGCCGACATCCTCCAGCCGGACGTCGGCAACACGGGCGGCATCATGGAAGCCAAGAAGATCGCGGCGATGGCCGAAGCCTACAACATGCGCGTCGCGCCCCACAACTGCGCGAGCCCGGTCTCGACCGCCGCGGCGCTGCAGCTGGACGCCTGCATCCCCAACTTCATGATCCAGGAGCTGTACCCGTACCGCATCCCCGAGCACTACGCGATCGTGGATCGACCGCCCGACCTGGCGGTCCACAACGGCGTGCTGCCCATCCCCGACCGGCCCGGCCTGGGCGTGGAACTGGTCGAGGCCCGCGTCCGCCCACACCTGTGGGCGGAGTGCAGGCCGTAACCGGCGGCTAGAACACCCTCCCGCCCGCCGGCACGTCGCGCTCCAGCGCGAGCAGCACCACCCGGCCCCGCTCGTCCGGGGCGCCCAGGACGAGCACCTCGGAGGGGAAGCCGGCGATCGACCGGGCGCCCAGGTTCACCGCCGCCACCACCTGCCGGCCGACCAGATCCTCCGGACGGTACAGGTCCGTCAGCTGCGCGCTTGATGTCCTGGTCCCGAGCGGTCCGAAGTCGATCCAGAGGCGGTAGGCAGGCTTCCGGGCCTTGTCGTGGGGCTCGGCCCGGACGACGCGCCCGACCCGGAGGTCCAGGACGTCGAACGCCGCGAGCGGCTCCATGCGGACTGCGGGCTTACGCCGTGCGCGGATTGCGGGCGGTCCGGCGGGCGGAGGGCGCCGGGCGATGCCGGGCGTGGGCGATCGCGAAGTGGAAGATCGTGCTGGCGGCGACGGTCGCCGTGAGGTTCCGGAAGTCCACGAGAGGGTTCACTTCGGTCACCGCCAGCGCGGTGATCCGCGGTGCCAGGATCTGCACGAAGTCGAGGAGCTGGCGCGACGTGAGCCCGCCCGGCTCGAACGCGCCGCAGCCGGGGGCGAACGCCGGGTCGAGCACGTCGATGTCGATGACGAGGGCCACCCGGTCCGCGCCGGCGACGGCCGCGAGGGCGCGCTCCGCCGCGGCCTGCGTCCCGATCCGTTCGAACTCTCGCGCGGGCAGCTGCGTCACCCCCGATGCGTCCACGAACCGCTTGGAGGCGGGATAGTTGAAGTTGCGCGTGCCGATCTGGATCACGCGGCGGCCGTCGAGCCGGGGCAGCTCGAGACTCCGCCGGATTCCGCTCGAGTGGCTATACCGCCCCTGCGCCTCGGAGGCATCCATGAGATCCAGGTGCGCGTCGAGATGGACGAGGCCGATCGGCCCCGGGGCCGCGTCGTGCAGCGCCTGGAGGAACGGGAAGCTGACCGAGTCGTCCCCGCCGACGAGCACCGGCACGTCGCCCCGGCCGAGCCGGCCGGCGACGGCGTCACGCACCGCCGCGCGGGTCTTCGCGTCATCGCTCGGCACGACGGACGCGTCCCCGGCGTCCACCAGCCACGCCGGGTCCCACGGCACGTTCAGGTCGTCGTCCAGCGAGTAGATCTCGCCGCCTTCGGCACGGCGCGCCAGCCAGCGCAGCGCCCGCCGCACCTCCTCGGGGCCGTACCGTGAGCCGGGCCACCCGAGCGTGGCGGACCCGTCATAAGGCGCGCCGATCAGGGCGTAGCGTAGCGCCGCATCACCGGTCGTCTCGGGCGCGCCGGGCATCGTCAAGGTCCCCGGCCTACGTCGTCGCGATGGGCTGCGGCAGGTCGCCCGGCGAGAGGCCGGCGGCTTCCGCGGTTGCGGCGATCGCGCGCCACGTCTCCTCCGGGAGCTCGATCCCGGCGGCGCTTCGCGCCTGCCGCGTCAGCGCCTCGG
This sequence comes from Armatimonadota bacterium, assembly GCA_047519495.1. Lineage (GTDB taxonomy): Bacteria > Sysuimicrobiota > Sysuimicrobiia > Sysuimicrobiales > Segetimicrobiaceae > JAPVSX01. Next base: position 341 of record JAPVSX010000152.1, on the reverse strand, counting down.
GCTGCCCCGGGGTCAGCACGCGCGCGGCGCCCGGCGCGGGCGGGGTGGAGCGGAGGCGGTCCACGATCCGCCGCGCCGCGGCCTCGGCTTCCCCGGCGGGCCGGAACGCGGCTGCGTCGATCGCGCAGAAGAGCGCACCCGAGCGCCGCTGGACTGGTGTGCCGCCGACGTCGCCCCCGTACTGTTCAGCACCGGTCAGCGCCTGCCCGAGCAGCTCGATGAGCACCGCGAGCGCGTAGCCCTTGTGGCCCCCAAACGGCAGCAGCGCGCCGCCGTTGAAGAACGCCTCAGGATCGGTGGCCGGCCGGCCCTGGCCGTCCACGATGCACCCCGGAGGCACC
>JAPVSX010000151.1:0-1903 GCA_047519495.1 Armatimonadota bacterium | reverse complement strand
CGAACGACGCGGCCATGCCCGTTCACCTCGGCGACGCCGAACAGCCGCGGGTCCGGCACCTCCTTCAGTAAGATTACCGCGTCGGCCCCGCCGGACCGGAATTGGTCAATGAACGGCCGAATGCCCTGGCCGAGCAGGTTGTCCCCCAGGCACATGATAAACGGCTCATCGGCCAGAAACGGCCGCGCGACCTTCACCGCGTGCGCCAGCCCGGCGGGGGTGTCCTGCACGATGAACGTAAAGTTGAGATCCCAGCGGCTCTCCGCCAGGGCGGCGCGCACTTGGTCGCCGGTCTCCGGAGAGATCACGACCCCCACGTCCCGCAGCCCGGCCTCATGGATGTGCTCCATGACGTAGTCGAGCACCGGGCGATTCGCGACAGGCACCAGTTGTTTCGGGATCGTGTACGTGAGCGGACGAAGGCGCACGCCTTTGCCTCCCGAGAGGACGAGCGCCTTCATCGACGACGCTTTCCGCTCTGACCTTGTACCCGGATCCCGGGCCGCGCCGCCCACCGCCCTCAGCCCCCTTCCGCCGGGTCGAAGCACCGGTATCGCTCCGTGACCTCGGAAGCCGGCCCGACCGCCCTCACCTCGCCGCGGTCCAGCCACACCGCGCGCTGGCACATCCGGCGGATCGCTGCGGGATCGTGGGAGACGAGGAGGGTCGTCGTGCCGCCCGCGCAGAACGCGCTCATGCGACCCCAGCACTTCTCCTGGAACGCCGCGTCGCCCACCGTCAGGGTCTCGTCAAGGATCAGAATCTCCGGCGGCCATGCCGTGGCGGCCGAGAACCCCAGCCGGGCCACCATGCCGCTCGAGTATGTGCGCAGCGGAGCGTCGATGAACTCGCTGAGCTCCGCGAACTCCACGATTTCAGAGAAGCGCTCGCTGATCTCGCGCTGGGACCGGCCCAACAGGGAGGCATTGAGGAAGACGTTTTCCCGGCCTGTGAGCTCCGGGTGAAAGCCGGCGCCGAGCTCCAGGAGCGGCGCGACCCGCCCGCTCACCACCACCCGCCCGGCCGTCGGCCGCAGGATCCGCGAGATGACCTTGAGCATGGTGCTCTTGCCGGCACCGTTCCGTCCGATGATCCCAAAGACTTCCCGCCTGGAAATCTCGAGACTGACGCCGCGCAGGGCCCAGAACTCATGGTGCGCAAAACGGCCTTTCCGCACGCGCGTGATGATGTATTCCTTGAACGTGCCGATCGGCTCGTGCGGGACCCGGTAGCGGACCGAGACATCCTCCAGGCGGACGGCCGCCGCCCCCGCGCCTGGCGGAGGCGCCTCGACGGTTCCCCTAGACGCGGTAAGCAAACTCATCGGCCTTCTTCGTGAACACGATCCAGCCGAGCGCCAGGGCGGTGACCGCTACAACGGCCACCACCGCAACGTGGGCCGGGCTGGGCCAGTGCCCATCGTACAGCGACAGCCGGAAGAACTGCACCAGATGGTACATGGGGTTGACGTTGAGCAGCCACCACCGGTAGGCCGCCGGGATGATCTGCTCAGGATAGATGATCGGCGTCAGGTACATCCAGCCCAGCAGGACGATCTGGTACATCTCGGCCACGTCCGGAAAGTACACCGCGAGGGTGGACAGCAGGAGCCCGATCCCCAACGTGAACAGGGCCAGCAGCGCGACCGCGACGGGCATCAGCAGCATCGTCGGTGCGAGCGGCGTGCCCGTTACGAGCATCACGGCGGCAAGCGGCACGAGCGACAGCGCGAGATTTGCCAGCCCCGTGCCCACCGAGGAGATGGCAAATATGGTGCGCGGGAAGTAGATGCGGTGCAAGAGGACCCCGCCCCAGACCACGCTCCGCATCGCAACCGTGGTCGTCTGGGCAAAGAAGTTCCAGGCGATGAGCCCGACGAGGACATAGACGGGATACGCGCGTG
>JAPVSX010000150.1:0-7633 GCA_047519495.1 Armatimonadota bacterium | reverse complement strand
GGCAGGGGAGTGTTCATGGACATCGCGGCGTTAGAGGCGCAGATCACGACCACTTTTGGCGCACGAGACCGCGAGCGCGGACTGGACGGGACGTTTCGCCGCCTCGTGGAAGAGGTGGGCGAGCTCGCGAAGGCCCTCCGTCAGGCGGATCGCGCCGCGATCGAGCTCGAGCTCTCCGACGTCGTGGCCTGGACCCTGAGCATCGCCGCGCTCTGCGGCGTGGACCTCGACCACGCGCTCGCACGGTACGCCCCTGGGTGTCCCCGGTGCAGGGTCTCGCCCTGCCGCTGCCCCCGGGACGCCACCGTCCGGTGAGCCGGTCCCCGCCGGCGCGCCGACCTTTCGTCAACCTGCACGCCGGCACAGGCTGCAGCGTGTGACGTCTCCCATGGTCGGGGCGAGGCCCGAGGGCTACTCCGATCATGGCTTGGAGGTAAATAGTGTAAATAGTGCATTGTAGATGCACGATATGTCGTCAGATTATAAAATACCTGGATGTCGATGCACTCGTCTCAGCGCATGCGCGCACCCTCTGCCGTGGAGTTACCTTAGCCCTGCGGCGCAAACAGCAGGAGCATCTCCCGCACGAGCGAGGCCGCGACGATCGCGGTGACGCCGCCCGGGTCGCACGGCGGCGCGACTTCCACGAGATCCATCGCGACGGCGCGGTACGAGGTGAGACTCCGCAGAGCCGCCACCAGGTCCGCGTACCGCGCCCCTTCGGGCTCGGGGTTCCCCGTGCCCGGCGCGACCGCGGGATCGAGGACGTCGATGTCGACGCTCAGATACAGCGGCCGGCTCCGCAGCGTCTCCAGCAGGGGCTGCGGCAATCCCACCTCCCGCGAGACGTGCAGGCTCCGGCGGCGCGCCAGGTCGAACTCCTCGCGGGTCCCGGCCCGGATCCCGAGCTGGACGAGCGGGCAGCCGCCGTCGAGCAGGCGGCGCATCACGGTGGCGTGGCAGATCCGCTTTCCCTCGTACTCGTCGCGCAGGTCCGCGTGCGCGTCCCACTGGATGACGACGAGGTCGGGGTGATAGGGGGTCACCGCCTGGACCGCGCCGAGCGTGAGCGTGTGCTCCCCGCCCAGGAGGAAGAACATCCCGGGCCGGATCTGCCGCCGGAGCGACTTGACCATCGCCGCGGGCTGGAGCCCCTCGACCTGGAGGTTGCCGCCGTCCGCGAACGGCGCCGCCTCGAGGTCGCGGTCGAGCAGCGGGCTGTACGTCTCGATGCTCTCCGACGCCCAGCGGATCGCGTCGGGCCCGAACCGGCAGCCCCGCCGGAACGACGCGGTCGCGTCGTACGGGACGCCGTAGAGCACGGGCGCGGTGCGGGGCAGCCGGTCGTCGAGCGGCCGGCTGCCGAGGAAGCTCACCCCGCCGCCTCGACGCGCTCCCGGATGTAGGGGGGCAGGTCGAACGCCGCGTGGTGGCCGGCGGGCGTGTAGTAGCGCAGGCCGAACCCCCGGGTGCGGCGCGCGACCTCCTCGGCGGCGACCCGCACGGGATCGGGCCCGAGGGACCCGAGCGTGAACGACCAGACCACGCCGGGGTAGCCGATCACGTCCGCCAGGTACGTCCGCACCACGGGGAACACCGGGCGCAGGTGCCGGCGCACCGAGGCGATCAGATCCTGCTGGTACACGGCTGAGCCGGACTGGACGACGAGGAGGCCGTCCGGCCCGAGCCGCCGGGCGATCTGCGCGTAGAACTCCGGGCTGAACAGCCCCACGGCGGGCCCCTGCGGATCGGTCGAGTCGACCAGGACGACGTCGAACCGCTCCGCCGTCTCCCGGACGAAGGCGATGCCGTCGCCGATCACGATGTCGCTCCGCGGATCGTCAAACGCGTCCCCGGTGATCGTGCTCAGGTACGCCCGGCTCGCCCGGACGACCGCCTCGTCGATCTCGACGAGCGTCGCGCGCTCGAGCGGGTGCTTGAGCGCCTCGCGCAGCACGCCGCCGTCGCCCCCGCCGATGATCAGGACGCGCCGCGGCGCCGGATGCGTGCAGAGCGCGGGGTGGGCCAGCATCTCGTGGTAGATGAACTCGTCGCCCTCGGTCGTCTGCACGGCCCCATCGAGGACCAGCATCCGGCCGAGCAGCGGGCTCTCATACACCTCGAGGTGCTGGTAGGGCGTCTGCTCCGCGTGCAGGCGCCGGGTGACCCGGAACGTGGACGTGAGGTCGGTCGCGCCCAGGTCGGTGATCCAGGCGCCCTTCATCGCGCGAGGCCGGCCGGCGTCGGCCAGAACAGGGCCAGGGCGACCGCGCACCCGGCCCGCTCCACCGTGTGTTCCACCGCCGCGATCACCACCTCGTGCGGGCGGAGCCCGCGGATCTCGACCCCCTCTTCGACCATGCGGCGGACGGCGCGCTCCGCCTCCGCCCGGGACGTGTGGCCGAAGTACTCCATGATGACCCCGTGGCTCTCCCGGCAGATGCCGACGCCGATCGCCGCGGTGATCCGGTCGCCCGGCGTGGTGCTCACGATCCGCGCGTACACAGCCGGCAGCAGGATCCCCGGGGGATGGGGGGGCAGTTCGATGATCCGGGTGGCGGGCGGCAGGATGCTCGTCACGCGGAGGAAGTTGAGGTCGGCCACCCCGGCATCCTTGAGCGCGCGGTCAAAGGCGTTGATCTCGCTGCCGCCCTCGCCGCGGCCGGCGACGAGGGAGACCGCTTTGGGTGGCTGCCACATGGCGCTAGATATTCTGCCCCATCCAACCGCCTCCTCCGCGATTCACAGACAGCCGTCGCCCGCCGGCGCCCGCCGCCATCCCAGGCATTCGGCGGGCTCACCGTGCTCGCCGGCGTGGCCGATGAGTGCCGATGAGTCCCTGCGGTTGCCGGTCGTGCCGTCCGTCGTGTATAATGACGTCATCGTACGCAGCAAGACGCGCTGGGGGGTGGGCCGGTGACCGAAGTGCGGGTCGGCAAAGACGAAACGCTGGACAGCGCCCTCCGGCGGTTCAAGCGTCAGGTCAAGCGGTCCGGAATCCTCACAGACGCGAAGCGGCACGAGCACTACGAGAAGCCCAGCCAGAAGCGCCGCCGCCGCGCCGCCCGCCGCAAGCGGCACTAGTGTGTGTCCCGGCAGATTGCCCCGCGCGGGCAGTCTCCGGGGCGCCCCGGCCCGGGTGATCCTCCGGGAGGCTCCGGTGCCGCTCGTGGATGACGGGCCGCCCGCCCCGCCTCGGTCGCTGCGCACCGCGTACCCCGGGATCCCCGGCCCCCCATGCGGGGGCAGGCAAATTGCGGAGCAATTTGCGGGGTGGGGGCCAGGAGGATGAGGGTGCCGCAGCCGCAACGGAAGTTCAAGCGGGCCCGCAGCGCGGGCGGTGTGGTGGTCCGCCGGCCATCCTCGACTGATCCCGCGGGCGGGTTCTACATCCTCCTGCTCCAGCACGAGACCGGAAAGTGGATGCTCCCCAAAGGGACGATCGAGGTGGGAGAGACGCCCGAGGCGGTCGCGCGCCGTGAGGTCGCCGAGGAGACGGGCCTGCACAACGTCCGAATCGTGGCCGATCTCGGCGAGGAGCGCTACGTCTTCTTTTGGAAGACCGAGGACACCTACTACGACAAGACCGTCCACTACTACCTGATGGAGTTTCAGGGCGGAGAGGAGCCCTTGCCGCAGCGGGAAGAGGGGTTCGTCCGGTGCGAGTGGGTGACGCTGCCCGAGGCGCTGGACCGGATCAAGTATAAGGAGACCCGGCAGGTCGTGCGCCGTGCGCAGGCGGCGCTGGCGCAGGCCCCCGGGCCGCTGACCGCCTCGAGCCCGGAGGCCGCGGGGACCACGGAGGTGCGCGATGGCTCCGGACCGCCGTGACGCGCCGCGCTCGGGCCCACGGCGTGAGCCACTACCCCCGGTCGCGTTCCCCGAGGGCGCCGAGCGGGACCGGCTGGTCCGGGAGACGCTCGAGCGGTACCGCCGGTACATCAACCCGGGCCTCACCCGGCTGTTCCAGTTCGGCGGCTCGGAGACGGTGGAGTGGGCGGCCGAGGGCTGCGTCGTCTGGGACGTCCACGGCCGCGAGTACATCGACTGCGCGTGCGGGCCGGCGATCTTCAACGTCGGGCACCGGCATCCGCGGGTCCTCGCCGCGGTGCGGGACCAGCTCGACCACATTCCGATGTCCGTGCGGACGATGCCGAGCGCCCCGCAGGCCGAGCTCGCGGAACGGCTGGCGCAGCTCAGCCCGGGCGACCTGCAGTACGCGTTCTTCTGCAACAGCGGCGCCGAAGCGGTCGAGGGGGCGCTCAAGCTCGCCCGCCTCGCCACCGGGCGGCCGGGGATCATCGCGATGCGGGAGGCGTTCCACGGGAAGACGCTGGGCGCGCTCTCCGCCAGCGGCCGCGAGTACTACCGGAAACCGTTCGAGCCGCTCGTCCCGGGGTTCACCCACGTGCCGTTCGGGGACGCGGCGGCGGTCGAGGCGGCGGTCACGCCCGAGACCGCGGCGGTCATCCTCGAGCCCATCCAGGGAGAAGCCGGCGTCATCCTCCCGCCCCCGGGGTACCTCCGGGCGATCCGGGAGATCTGCGACCGGCGCCGGATCCTGCTGATCGCCGACGAGATCCAAAGCGGCCTCGGCCGCACGGGCCGCCTGTTCTGTGTCGAGCACGAGGGCGTAACCCCCGACATCATGACGCTCGCGAAGGCGCTCGGCGGCGGCGTCGTGCCGATCGGGGCATTCCTCGCGCGCCCCGGGCTCTGGGAGGGGTTCCGCCAGCACCCGTACATTCACTCCTCGACGTTCGGCGGGAACCCGCTGGCGTGCCGCGCCGCGCTGGCGACGCTCGACGTGCTCGTCGAGGAGCGGCTCGCGGAGCGCGCGGCGGCCCAGGGGCGCTACTTTCTCGAGCGCCTCCGCGAGCTCGGGCGGCGCTACCCCGGCGTGATCCGGGACGTCCGGGGTGCCGGGCTCATGATCGGCGTCGAGTTCACCCACAGCGACTACGCGCTCATGGTGTCGGCCGAGGCCGGCCACCGGGGCGTGATCACCTTCTACACCCTGAACAAGCCGGAGGTCATTCGCATCGAGCCGCCGCTCGTGATCACCGCCGAGCTCATCGACCGGGCGGTGGTGGGGCTCGAGGGCGCCGTCGTGGAGACCGAGCGCCTCCTGGGCGCGGTGCGGGCCGCATCGTACCCCGCCGTGTCGCTCCCGCGCGACATCCCGGCGTGTGGCGCCCAGGCGCCGGACGGGGGGCAGGAGCGTTCCTAACGATGATGCGCGCCGACGAAGTCCGCGAGGCGTTCCTCCGATACTTTGAGGCGCGGGGGCACACCCGGGTGCCGAGCTCGTCGCTCGTCCCGGCGGGGGACCCCACGCTGCTCTTCACCAACGCCGGGATGGTCCAGTTCAAGGACGTCTTCCTCGGCCTCGAGCAGCGGCCGTACCGGCGCGCCGTCACGGTGCAGAAGTGCATGCGGGTGAGCGGCAAGCACAACGACTTGGAGAACGTCGGGCCGTCGCCCCATCATCACACCTTCTTTGAGATGCTCGGCAACTTCAGCTTCGGGGACTACTTCAAGCGCGACGCCGCCCGCTTCGCCTGGGAGTTTGTGACGGGCACCCTCCGCCTGCCGCCCGAGCGCCTCGTGTTCACCGTGTTCGAAGACGACGACGAGGCCGCCGAGGCGTGGGCCGCCCTCGGCGTCTCCCCCGAGCGGGTGCTCCGGATGGGGGAGCAGACCAACTTCTGGATGATGGGCGACATCGGGCCGTGCGGGCCCACGAGCGAGCTGCACTACGACTGGGGAGCTCAGGCCTGCACGTGCGGCCGCCCGGACTGCAGCGTCGCCCTCGACATCGGCTGCGGGCGGTGGCTCGAGATCTGGAACCTGGTGTTCATGCAGTACAACCAGGCGCCGGACGGCACCCGGATCCGCCTGCCCCGGCCCGGCGTGGACACCGGCATGGGGCTCGAGCGGATCGTCCGGGTCATCCAGGACGCCCCCAGTACGTACGACACGGATCTCTTCACGCCGGTTCTGGATCGGATCCAGACCCTGCTCGGCCACAGCGACGCCGAGCGGGCCACGCACACGGTCGCGTACCGTGTGCTCGCCGACCACGCGCGCGCGATGACGTTTCTCACCGCGGACGGCGTCGTCCCGGGCAACGAGGGGCGGGGGTACGTCCTCCGGATGATCATGCGGCGGGCGATGCGCTTCGCCCGCCGGGCGGGCGCGTCCGGCCCGGTGCTCGGGGCGCTCGCGGACGCGGTCATCGCCGTGATGGGCGGCGCCTACCCGGACCTCCGGACGTCCACCGCGTTCATCCACCAGGTCCTCGGCGCCGAGGAGGAGCGATTCGGCCAGACGCTCGGCGCAGGGCTCGCCCGGCTGGACGATCTCGTCGCGGAGCTCCGGCGCACGGGGAGCCGCGTCCTGCCCGGGACCGAGGTGTTCCGCCTCTACGACACCTACGGATTCCCGCCGGACCTCACGCGCGACGTCGCCCGGGAGCACGGGCTTGAGATGGATGAGGCGGGGTTTGCCGCGGAGATGGCCCGCCAGAAGGAGCGCTCCCGGGCCGCGACAGATGCGGTGGCCGCCCTGATCAAGCGGGCCCAGTACGCACAACTGCGGGAAGGCCCAGGCGCGATCAGCGCGACGACATTTGTCGGATACGAGCAGCTTGAAGCTGAGGGTCGGATCCTGGCGTTGGTTTGCGACGGGCAGAGAGTGCCGCTGGCCGCGGCGGGCGCGGAGGTCGAGGTCGTCTGCGACCGGACGCCTTTCTACGCTGAGGCTGGCGGACAGGTGGGCGATACGGGCGAGATCCGGGCGGCCGGCGGCGCGGTGGCGGTGGCGGATACGCAGCGTCCGATCCCCGATCTCTGGGTACACCGCGGACGGGTGACCTCCGGCACAGTGCGCGAGGGCGACCCGGTGCGCCTGGCCGTCGACGCCGGGCGCCGGCGGGACATCATGCGGAACCACACCGCGACGCACCTCCTGCATCAGGCGCTCCGAGAAGTGCTCGGAGAGCACGCGCGTCAGGCGGGTTCGCTCGTCGCCCCCGACCGGCTGCGGTTCGATTTCGTCCACCTCGAGGCGCTCTTGCCTGAGGAGCGTGCCCGCATCGAGGCCCGGGTGAACGATCAGGTGCTGGCCGCCATGCCGGTGCGCACGGAGATCATGCCGTACCAGGAGGCCGTTCAGACCGGCGCGATGGCGTTGTTCGGCGAGAAGTACGGCGACCGGGTTCGGGTCGTCAGCGTCGACGACTACAGCCGCGAACTCTGCGGCGGGACGCACGTGGGCTCGACCGCGGAGATCGGTTTGTTCCTCATCACGGGGGAAGGCTCCGTCGGCGCGGGCGTCCGCCGGATCGAAGCCGTAACCGGGCGGGCGGCAGTCGCACGCGCGCACGGAGCCCAGGCCGGGCTTCGGGCGGCCGCCGAGACGCTCCGGGTGACACCGGAGGAGCTGCCCACGCGGGTCAAGCAGCTCGCGGACCGTGTCCGGGCGCTCGAGCGGGAGGTTGGGGGCGCCCGTGCGCGGGTGGCTGCTCCCGATCCCGAGGCGCTGGTGCAGGCGGCCCAGGACGTGGACGGGGTCGCGGTCGTGGGGGTGGCCGTTTCCGGCGCCGATCAGGCGGTGCTCCGCGCGCTCGGCG
>JAPVSX010000149.1:0-2713 GCA_047519495.1 Armatimonadota bacterium | reverse complement strand
GCGGCAGGTCGAGGATCGCCGACGAGGCGTTACCGATGATGTTGAGGAGGAGCTTGCTCCACTTGACGGCCCGGTAGTCGGGACGGGCCTCCGTGCGAAACCCGCCCTGCCGGAACATCGCGGCGAGTGCCCGGAGATCAGTGCCGGTCCCCACCTGCGCCAGGGCAATTCCCCCGCCCGGCGTGTTCTGCCTGACGACACCGGGCCGGGGGAGGCTCACGCTGATCGTGATCGCGCCGGCGATGACCCGCGCCCCAGCCGCGGCTAGCATCTCCTCGTTGCCCACGCCGTTCTGCAGCGACAGGATGGGGATGCCGCGGCGCATGAGGTCCGCGAGGTCGGCCAGCGCCTCCGCGGTCTGATAGGCCTTGACGGTCAGGATCACCAGGTCGGGCGGGCCTGCCAGGTCGTCGAGCGACGTCACGGAGTCGACCGCCTTGCAGACCGGCCGTCCTTCAGGCCCCTCCACAATCAGCCCCCGCGTGCGGATCGCGGCGACGTGGTTCCGCCGCGCGAGGAGGGTGACGGTTGCGGCTCCGCTCAGGGAGAGCCGCCCGCCGACGAGCGAGCCGACCGCGCCCGCGCCGTAGCAGAGGACGTGCATCTAGCCCACCCCAAGCATTCGCTGGACCAAGGTGAATTCTTGGGGGCCCCGGGCCCGTCCGACGGACGGTTTCCTGAACATGTTCCTAAGTCTTGGGCGTCCCCCGATCGGTGATCCGGAGTTCGGTCCCCGCGACGAGGCGCTGGATGTTGCCGCGGTGCCGGTAGATCGCAAGGAGGGCCGCGATGACGCCGAAGGCGACGTATTCTTGGGGTTGGTGCAGGCGCCAGAGGCTGAACGGCACCGACGCGACACCGAGCAGCGATCCCAGGGAGGCGTACCGCGTGATCGCGACGACCACGACCCAGATCGCCGCGGTCAGGAGGGCGGCCGCCCACGAAAGGCCGAGCAGCACGCCGTACGACGTGGCGATCCCCTTCCCGCCGCGGAAGCCGAGAAACACCGACCAGTTGTGCCCCGCGATTGCGGCGAGGCCGCAGGCCACGACCGTCCAGGGAAGCACGACCAGCCGCTCGGCCAGGACGACCGGGGCGAGTCCCTTGAGGATGTCCACGACGAGGACCGTCACCGCGGTCGCCGGCCCCGCGACCCGGAGGACGTTGACCGTCCCGATGTTGCCGCTGCCGTACCGCCGGATGTCCTCGCCCTTGAGCAGGCGTACGAGGACGAGGCCGGTCGGCACCGCGCCGATGAAGTAGCTCAGGACGATAGCCAGTAGAAACATCCTCAGGAAGTCCCCCATGAGATGACTCGGGGTCCCCAAGAACTCGTGTCAGCTCAGCGAATTCTTGGGGTGGGCTACCGTCATGCCTTCTCCCCCAGCCTGTCGGAATATTTGCGCGGCCGCGGGAGCTTTCCTCCCGCGCAGCACCCACCGCACCGGCGTTCCGGCCAGATCGAACGCCTCGCGGACGCGGCGCTCGAGGTACCGCCGGTACTCGGCCGTGAGGAGCGCCGGGTCGTTGACGAACAGGACGAACACCGGGGGCTGCGTCTGCGGCTGGGTCGCGTAGTAGATATGGAGGCGCCGGCCCGCCGAGTCCGCGGCCGGCTCGGCGGCCCGCACGGCCTGCTCGATCACCCGGTTGAGGGGGCCGGTGGCGATGCGGCTCACGCGGGCCGCGGCGGCGCGGAACACGGCGCGCATCAGCGCGTCGATCCCCTCGCCCCGGACGGCGGTGGTCAGACAGACGGGGACGGTCCCCAGGAACCTGAGGCGCGCCTGGGCAACCCGCTCCACCTGTTCCCGAGTGTAGCCGGTCAGGAGGTCCCACTTGTTGACCGCGAGGACGATCCCCCGCCCTTCCTCGTACACGGTGCGGGCGATCCGCAGATCCTGATCGGTGAGCCCCTCGGTCGCGTCCACGACCAGCACCGCGACGTCGGCGCGGGCGAGCGCGTCGTACGTCCGCCGCGTGCTGTAGTACTCGATCTTCTCCTCGACCCGGCTCGGCCGGCGCAGCCCGGCGGTGTCGATCAGGACGACCGCGCGGCCGCCGTACACGAGCGCGGTGTCCACCGCGTCCCGCGTCGTGCCGGGACGGACATCCACGATGACGCGCTCCTCCCCCAGCAGGGCGTTGACGAGCGAGGACTTCCCGACGTTGGGCCGGCCGAGGAACACGACCCGGACCGCGCCGTCGGGCGCGGCGGGCGGCTCCGCCTCCGGGAGGACGGCGACGATCGCGTCCAGGAGGTCACCGGTGCCGAGCCCGTGCATCGCGGAGACCGGGATCGGCTCGCCCAGCCCCAGCGCGTGGAACTCGTAGGCGTCGAGCGCGAGCGATTCCGAGTCGACCTTGTTGGCGACGAGAAGGACGGGACGGCGGCTGCGGCGGAGCAGGCCGGCGACCTCTTCGTCCTGTGGCGTGAGCCCGGCCGGCGCATCGACGACGAAGAGCACGACCTGCGCCTGGGCGATCGCCCGCTCCGCCTGCCGGCGGACCTCCACCGTGAGCGCCTCGCCGCTGCCCGGGACGAGCCCGCCCGTGTCCACGAGGGTGAACTCCCGGCCCGCCCATTCGCACGGCGCCTCGATTCGGTCCCGGGTGACCCCGGGGGTGGCCTCGACGATCGCCACCCGGCGGGCGAGGAGCCGGTTGAAGAGGGCTGACTTTCCGACGTTGGGCCGGCCAACGATCGCTACGG
>JAPVSX010000148.1:0-3016 GCA_047519495.1 Armatimonadota bacterium | reverse complement strand
GCGGATGGGCGTGGGCCCCGGCGAGGTCGTCAAGCGCCTTGTGGAAAGCGGCGTGATGGCCGGGGTCAACAACATGATCCCGCTCGAGATCGCGACCAAGGTGATGGCCGCGTTCAACTTCGCGCCCAAGCCGGCCGAGGAGGTCGAGGAGCAGGAGGTCGCGCCCACCCTCGAAGTGCCTGGGGCCGCGCCGCAGGAGAAGGGACGGGAGCCGCGGCCGCCCGTCGTCACCGTGATGGGCCATGTCGACCACGGCAAGACGAGCCTCCTGGACGCGATCCGGAAGACGTCCGTCGCCGCCCAGGAGTTCGGCGGGATCACGCAGCACATCGGCGCCTACACGGTCGAGACCGGAGGCAAGCGGATCACGTTCCTGGACACGCCGGGCCACGAGGCGTTCACGGCGCTCCGCGCCCGCGGCGCCCAGGTGACGGACATCGCGGTGCTCGTGGTCGCGGCCGACGACGGCGTGATGCCGCAAACGGTCGAGGCGATCAACCACGCCAAGGCGGCGCACGTACCGATCATCGTCGCGATCAACAAGATCGACATCCCGCAGGCAAATCCCGACCGCGTCAAGCAGCAGCTCGCGGACCTCGGGCTCGTCCCCGAGGACTGGGGTGGGGACACGATTACGGTGCCGGTCTCGGCGCGGCAGGGGACCGGCCTCGACACGCTGCTCGAGATGATCCTGCTCGTCGCGGAGCTGCGCGACCTCCGGGCGACGCCGGAGAAGCAGGCCCGCGGAACCGTGATCGAGGCCCGCCTCGAGAAGGGGCGCGGCCCGGTCGCGACGGTGCTGGTTCAGGACGGCGCCCTGCACGTCGGCGACGCGGTCGTCGTCGGGGAGACCTACGGGCGGCTCCGGGCGATGTCGAACGAGGCGGGCGCCCGCCAGACGGACGCGGGGCCCAGCATGCCGGTCGAGGTCATCGGGCTCAGCGAGGTCCCCGCCGCCGGCGACCTGCTGGAGGTCGTCACCAACGAGCGGATCGCCAAGGCCGTTGCCGAGGAACGGCGCGAGCGGCGGCGGGCCTCCGAGCAGGCGCGGATCCGGCAGCTGAGCGTTGAGGAGATCGACAAGGAGACCGGGACCGCGACCGAGCGGAAGGAGCTCCGCCTGATCGTCAAGGGCGACGTCCAGGGGTCGGTCGAGGCCCTCGTGCCGGCGCTCGACCGGCTCACGACGCGCGAGGTGGTCATCACGATCTTGCACGCCGCGGTCGGGAACATCACGGAGTCCGACGTGATGCTGGCGGCGGCGAGCCACGCCGCGCTCATCGGCTTCAACGTCCGGCCTGAGCCGCAGGTGCGGCGGCTGGCCGAGACCGAGGGCGTCGACGTGCGCCTCTACCGGGTCATCTACGAGGTCCTGGACGACGTCAAGAAGCTCGCGGGCGGCCTGCTGGCGCCCCCGACCGTCGAGGTCGTGCTGGGCCGGGCGGAGGTCCGGCGGGTGTACTCGATCAGCCGGGTGGGCACGATCGCCGGATGTTACGTCACGACGGGGCGGATCACCCGCGGCGCCCGCACCCGTGTGATCCGGGACGGAGCCGTCGCCCACGAAGGGGTGATCGGCTCGCTCCGCCGGTTTAAGGAGGATGTCCGCGAGGTCGCCGAAGGCTTCGAGTGCGGGATCGGCCTCGAGCGGTATGGGGATATCAAAGAAGGGGACATCATCGAGGCGTTCGCAGTGGAGGCCAGGCCCGCTTGACGGCGGTCCCGCCGGCGATCCGGGACGCCGGCGCCTGCACGGAGGAGTGCTTCCCTGAGGGGAGCGTGGGCCGTGCAGATCGGAGGGTGGAGCGCAGACGGCCCGGCGGGGAGCGCGCAAGACGGCATGGTGGTCGGCGTGCTGCACGTGGAGTGCAGCCTTCCGGGGACACAGAGCATCAAAGACAAGCGGCGAATCATACGGTCTCTCCTCGACCGCCTGCACCACCGTTTCCGGGTGGCGGCGGCCGAGGTGACCCACCAGGACTCCTGGCGCCGGGCCGGCCTCGCCATCGCCTGCATCAGCACCAGCGCCCGCCACGCCGACCAGGTCCTGGCCCACGTCGCCGAAGAGATCGACCGGCATGGGGAGCTCGTGCTCCTGGACTACAGCATCGAGATGCGGTAATGCACCCCGCCGGTGCCCACACGGGATCTGGCGTCGGGATCCGCGCCGTTTGCTGGTCTTACAGGGGGGAGGCCCGATGAGCACCCCACGCATCGCCCGCCTGCGAGAGTTGCTCAAGAAGGAGACCGGCGCGATTCTGCAGCGCCAGATGAAGGATCCGCGGATCGGCTTCGTCTCCGTCACCGACGTTGAGCTGAGCGCCGACCTCCGGCACGCCAAGATCTTCGTCAGCATCTTCGGCGACGCCGAGGCGAAGGCCCGGACGATGCGGGGCCTGACGAGCGCCCAGGGGTTCATCCGGACCGAGCTGGCCCGGCGGATCCGCCTCCGGCACATCCCCGAGGTAGCGTTCAAGGTGGACGAATCCATCGAGCGGGGGGCGCGGGTGAACGAGCTGCTGCGGCGGGTTTCCGCTCCGAACGGGCACCGCGATCCGGAATGACCCCGGCCGAGCGGATCGCCGAAGCCCTCCAGAGCCGGCGCCACGTTCTCCTGCTCAACCACGTCTCGCCGGACGGCGACTGCCTCGGCTCGACGCTCGCCCTGGCGCGCGCGCTGTGGACGCGGGGGCAGCAGGCGACGGTGGGGAGCGCTGACGGCGTGCCCGGCATGTACCGGTTCCTGACGGGGAGCGACCGCATCGTGAGCGAGGTGCCGGAGCGAACGCCGTTCGACGCAGTCGTGTTCATGGAGTGCAGCACGCCCGAGCGGGCAGGCGCGCTTGCGGCGCGGGCGGCCGGCGTGCCGCTGTGGGTGAACATCGACCATCACGTCAGCAACGCCGGCTACGGCGATCTGATCCTCTACGACGCCACGGCGGCCGCGGTCGGGGAGCTCGTGTACCCGATCGTGCGGAGCCTCATCCCGACCCTCGACGCCGGCACGGCGACGTGC
>JAPVSX010000147.1:0-4018 GCA_047519495.1 Armatimonadota bacterium | reverse complement strand
GAGGACACGACCGCTGTAGCCAGAGCAAGAAGCTCATGCCGGTGATAGCGATCATCGCGGTATTGTGTCAAGCAATCCAAAAGGACCAGCGTCTTGTGAAGAGGAAGCGGGCTGAGTGAATCCTTCAACAGCAAGCACAAACTGTCCGGCGGCAAGGTTCGCAAATGACGGTGACCGTTGGGGGTGGGAATGAGGTCAGGAGTGTCTCGAATCCCGTCCAGTTCAAGGACGCCCCTTGCGGCCGAAGCAATCCGACGAGCGTGCGCCGCGAGATCTTCAGGATCGGGCGTCCAGTCCACCTTCACTTCGCTGGCGAAGTGAGCCGTGGGGTGGGCCTCAACACCCACGCAGGGAACGCCGAGCTTCTTGCACTCTACAAGCGTCGTGCCTGTACCACAGAATGGATCCAGAACGCAGTTCGGGGGGCCGACCTCGAACCGCTCGAGGTAGTCGCGGACCAAGTGGGGAGGATAGGAGAGGACAAAACGGTACCACTGATGCACGGCGCTATCTTCCGGGAGGAGCCTGTTCGACTCGCCGTTGCCGCGTCTTCGAGTCTCAGGCTCCCCACCGCTCCCGCGTGAACGATGACCCGCGACATCGGTTCCGAGGGTGGTCTGCATGGCGGTCTGACGGCGTCGCATCGACGTTGACCTTTCTCTCCCGTCCACCGAGCATATGCCCGGCATGGTTGAGCGAGTTCCCTGCCGATTCGGGACGCCCGTCATCGCTGGACTCGGGCCGGCACCCCCTTGGACACAAATGCGTTGGGATGTGATTCTTTGGATGGTGCGACGCCGACATGCGTGTCCTTTGGAACAGGACGGGTATCCGGCCCTGTGGCCCCATCGCGGCCGGAAGCGCCGGGAGACGTCGCGGGGCGGGTGATTCCCAGTTTCTCCCGCGTGCGGGCCTCGATCTCCGTGGCCAGTTCGGGATTGCTCTCCAAAAACTCACGCGCGTTGTCGCGACCCTGGCCGATCTTCATGTCCTTGTACGCGAACCAGGTGCCGGTCCGTGTCACGATGCCGTGGAGCGAGGCGACGTCGAGCAGGCTTCCGGCCTTGCTGATCCCCCGCGGGAAGATGATGTCCGCTTCAGCATCCCGGAACGGCGCGGCGAGCTTGTTCTTGACGACCTTAACCCGGACCCGCTGGCCGAGGACCTGATCGCCCGACTTGATCGACTCGGTGCGGCGGATTTCCATACGGACAGAAGCGTAGAACTTCAGCGCACGGCCGCCGCTCGTGACCTCGGGGTTCCCAAACATTACCCCTACCTTCTCCCGGAGCTGGTTGATGAAGATGACCGTGGTGTGGGACTTGCTGATCGCGCCGACCAGCTTCCGCAGCGCCTGGGACATCAGCCGCGCCTGCAGGCCGACATGAGCGTCGCCCATCTCCCCTTCCAGCTCGGCCCGGGGGACGAGCGCGGCCACGGAGTCGACCACAACGACATCAATGGCGCCGGACCTGACCAGCATCTCGGCGATCTCAAGCGCCTGCTCCCCTGAATCCGGCTGGGAGATGAGCAGGTTGTCGACGTCCACGCCGACGTTGCGGGCATACTCCGTATTCAGCGCATGCTCTGCGTCAATGAAGGCTGCGACACCGCCTTCACGCTGCGCTTCGGCGATAATGTGATATCCGAGGGTCGTCTTTCCAGAGGACTCCGGTCCGTAGATCTCCACGACTCGGCCGCGAGGGACGCCTCCGACCCCAAGGGCGACATCCAGGGCGAGCACACCCGTGGGGATGACATCGACGTTCAGCTTGGCCTGGTGCTCGCCAAGCTTCATGATCGAGCCTTTGCCGAACTGCTTCTCGATCTGGGTCAGGGCCAAGTCCAGAGCACGCTGCCGTTCGTTCATTTCGCTGCTCCTTCCCCACGTGGCGAGCCGATTTTGAGGCTGTTAAGTGCCCCCATTGTACCAAACATATGTTCGCCTGGCAACAGCCTGCTGGCCCCCCTTGGGATTTCATAGCCTGACTATAATCGGCACTGTGTTCGGATGTCAAGATGTACTGATATGCAGTCGCTAAGATGCATAGCGACACCGGACGATGCCGCGTTGTCCCCGGACACGGACTGCGTCAGTTGGTGTGGCCGGTCTCATGCCCCGCCTCCAAGTCGCTCCCGCGAAATCTCCCGGTAGCTCGGGCCGGATGGTCCAAGCGTGCTCTCCATGACGACGAGCGCATCGACGTGCTGGGTGCCGGCGACGAAGGCCGCCGCCCCGGCCAGCGCCGTCGTGAGATCGGGAGGGCGTCCCCCGGAGCGCGCCCGGGCCACGGTGAGGTGGGGCTGGAGCGGGCGGGCCTCGGCGGAAAACTTCCGGCGCCGCAGGGCGGTCTCAAGCGCCCCGGCCAGATCGCTCAGGCGGTCCGCCCCCTCCGTGACCCCGACCCACACGATCCGGGGCGCCCGGGCGGTCGGGAACGCCCCGACGCCCGCGAGGGTGATCGCAAATGGGGCGACCGGTGCGGCCGTCTCGCGCGCGGCCTCGACGACGCGCCTCACCTGGGCCTCCGTGATCTCGCCCAGGAACCGGACGGTAAGGTGCAGGTTCTCGGGCGGCACCCACCGGAGGCGCCCGGCCGCGTCGCCCAGGGTGGCGCGCACCCCGGCCACCGATGCGCGCAGCGCCGGGGCCAGCGTGACCGCGACGAAGATCCGACGGCGGGCGTCCACTGGCCGGCCGCCCTCATCGCAGCAGATGCAGCCGGATCATATCGAGGGCGGCCTGCGACGCGAGGTACTTCACGCCCTCCCGACCCGGCTCGGTCCCGTACCGCATCTCCCGCACCTCTGTGTCTTTGGCGTGCGCGAGGGCGATGTACACGAGGCCGACCGGCTTCTCGGGCGTGGCGCCGGTCGGGCCCGCAATCCCGGTCGTGGCGAGCGCCAGGTCCGTGCGCGCCTGTCTGCGAACGGCGTCGGCCATCGCCCGCGCCACCTCCGCGCTCACGGCGCCATGACGCTCCAGGAGGTCGCCGGGGACGCCGAGCCAGCGCTGCTTGGCCGCGTCGCTGTACACGATGACGCCGCCGTCCAGATACGCCGAAGCGCCCGGCGTCCGCGTCAGCCGGTGACTGATCAGGCCGGCGGTGCACGACTCGGCGACGGCGATCGTGAGACGGCGCACCGAGAGCGCACGGGCGACGACCTCCTCGAGGGACGACTCCCCCACGGCGTAGACCGTCCGGCCGAGGCGCTCGCGCAGCGCCGCCTCCATCTCGCGGAGCAGCCGCTCGACCTCGTCCTCGGACCCGCGCGCGGTCACCCGGAGGTGGCACTCGCCGGTGTGCGCGTAGGGCGCGATCGTGGGGTTCGTGCTCGAGCGCATCAGGTCGCGCACCAGGTCCTCGACCGCCGACTCGCCGAGCCCCGTGATCCGGAGAATCCGGGAGCGGATCACCTCGCGGCCGGCCAGACCGCGGGCGCGCAGGTAGGGAATCACGTGGTCGTCCATCATCCCCTTCATCTCGCGCGGCACGCCTGGCATGAAGACCAGGGTCTTGCCGTCGTGCTCGATGATCACGCCGGGGGCGCTGCCGCGGCTGTTGGGAATCATCCGGGCGCCGCGCGGCAGCATTGCCTGCTTCTGCTGCTGCCCGCTCGGCGGCCGGTTGCGCTTGCGGAAGAACTCCTGGACGTGGGCCCACGCCGCCTCGTTGAGCTCAAGCGGGAGCCCGAGGATCTCGGCGGCGGCGGCCACGGTCAGGTCGTCGTCCGTCGGGCCGAGCCCGCCGGTCGAGACGACCAGATCGGCGCGGCCGAGCGCCTGGCGAAAGACGTCCTGCACGCGGCCGACGTTGTCCCCGACCGTGGACCGGAAGTACACGGCGATGCCGAGGCCGGCGAGGACCGAGCAGAGGTACACAGCGTTCGTGTCCACGATCTGGCCGAGGAGGTGTTCGGTTCCGACGGAGACAACTTCCGCGCGCGTCATCGCGCTCGGCTTGCTCCCGGCGCGCGTTCGGGGCGAGCGATGGTCACGGGGCCGGCGTCCCGGCGG
>JAPVSX010000146.1:0-3208 GCA_047519495.1 Armatimonadota bacterium | reverse complement strand
GATCTCGAGAAAGCCTCTCGCGCCCAGATATCCTCCGATCACGCCGCCGGCGAACAAGCCGGCAAGCAGGATCGCAAGCGCTCCGCGGCGCGCCCGCGGCGCCTCCGCGCGTGGGGTCGTCGCGCGCGGGGCCGCCGCGGTCCCACCCATGGCCGTGTACACTTCGTGGATCAGCTTCTCGGCCGTGGCCCGCTCGGGCCACTGTGCGGCCACGTCGTCCGGGACCTGAATGGTGATGCTGAATTTCTTTCCGGATCCCATCTTCGGCCGTTCGGGCACAACCGCGCCCCCTCCAGCCATGCTCGCTCAAACTACCATGGAATCTCCCTGCGTATTGCAGATTCCCGTTTCCCAGCACTTTAGACGCGGAGGGACTAGCGGGAGCGGCTGAGCATCGAAGCGAGGCCATAGAAGACGGCGATCAGCCCGGCGACGATCACGGCGATTGACGCGTAATACTGCTGGCGGAGGCGGGCTAGCTGCCGCGCCGCCTCGGGATCCAGCGCCGCGGCCAGTTGTCGCGCGAGCGTTTGCGCGTCCTGCAGTTGGGGGATCGTGACGATGAGGACCGCGAACCCCACGACGGCGACCGCCAGGCCCAGGACGATCCAGTTCCGTGATATCACGCGCGTCAGATCCTCTTCTCGAAGTAGAGGTACGTCCGCTCGGTCTTCCCGCCGAGACTGCGGAGGAACCAGGCGGCGTGTGCGTCCAGGGCCCAGTACGTCGTGATGGGTTGGAGCTTCTTCGCGTGGAAGAACTGCAGGACCTCCTGCGCCAGCGCCATCCCGACCCCCTTGCCCCGGTGCGCGTCCCGCACGCCCACCGTCCAGCGCCCGACCCCGTCCTTCGCCTGCGCCAGCGCGAGGCCGACGGGGAACCGTTCCCGCTCCGCGAGGAACACCCGGGTCTCGGCGTGCTTCCAGAGGGTGTCCAGGTCCTCCGGGCGGACCCTGACGTTCAGCGCCTCCTCGTGCAACCGCGCCACGGACCGCGAGTCCGCGGTTGTCGCGCGGCGAAGGGCGTAGCCCTCCGGGGTCTTCACCTCCCGGCGCGTGGCTCCCGCGGCGACCACAAGCGCGTTGGCAAAAGTGAAGTCGTACCGGTGGACGAGCGTCAAGGCCAGCGCGTTCATCTCCGCGCACCTGAGGGTAAGGAGATCCTGCCGCTCCTCCCGGAACCGCGCCACGAGGAAGTCGTGCAGTTGCTTCACGATCCCCTCCTCGGTCTTTGCGCGCCCGTCCTCCTCCCGCCCGCCGTCGGGGAGATCGACGGCGACCTCCTCGACCAGCAGTTGCCGGCCGATCTTGCCCACCATGATCAACCCCTGGGCCCGGCGGTTCAACTCGATCAGATAGACGGACTTCTCTGACTGCACCCACCAGAAGTCCTGCGGAGTGACGGGACCGTAGCGGTCGAAACAGGCGGAGTAGCCGCCATGGTAGGCACGGTCGTAGAGCTCGACGAGAGTCGGCACATCGTTCGGATCGGCGGGACGGATGGTGAACCGCATCTGCCGCTCAGCGTTCCACGATCGGGGCGTCGGCCCACAGGCGCTCCAGGCTGTACAGCGCCCGGGCCTCGGGCCCGAAGACGTGCACCACGACCGTGCCGAAATCCAGCAGGACCCACCGGGCGCGGGCGTGCCCTTCCCGGGCCAGCAGCCTGACCCCTGCCTCATCCATCGCCGCTTCGACCGCGTCGGTGATCGCCCGGATCTGGACGCTCGTTTCCGCTGAGCCGATGACAAAGTAGTCCGTCACCGCCGTGAACCGCCCGATCTCAAGCACCATGACGTCGGTAGCCCGCTTCGACTCCATCGCTGTAGCGGCGAGCAGCGCGAGCGCTTTCGGCACCGTCACCGCCCGGCGCCTCCCGGGCGTCTGTACAGCTCGTGCTTCATGATGTAGGTCTCCACCGGCTCGGGAACAAGGTACCGGATCGGGCGACCGTCGGCCACGCGGCGCCGGATGTCCGTCGACGAGATCGCCAGCGCGGGAATCTCGATCACCTGGATATTCGCCAGCTGGTGTCCCGTAACGTTGAACTTCCGCAGATCATGCACGTCAATGGGAAACCCCGGGCGGCTGGCCGCGATGAACTGGCACAGCGTCAACAGCTCTGCCGCTCGCTCCCAGCCGCCGCGGACGATCTGCAGGATGGCGTCGGCGCCGGTGATGTAGAAGAGGTGGTCCGCCTGGTACGTTTTGCGCAGTTCGAGGATGGTGTCAATCGAGTACGAGGGACCCGGCCGGTCGATCTCGATGCGGGACACCGTGAAGAACGGGTTGGTCGCGGTGGCCAGCAGTGTCATGTGGTAGCGGTGCTCAGGAGCGGTGACGCCGTCGAGTTCTTTGTGCGGCGGATAACGGTTGGGCACGAACAGCACCTGGGATAGCCCGAACTGTACACGGGCCTCCTCCGCGGTCACCAGGTGTCCGTAATGGATGGGGTCGAACGTGCCCCCCATGACGCCGACTCCCGCCACGCGAACCTCCTGCAGTTGAAGAGTGGGAGAGTTGAAGAGTTGGAAAGCCAACCGCGACGGTCTATGCAGTCAGGCTTTTCAACTTTCCAACTTTCCAACTCTCCAGCCTTCCAACTTCTCGCCCCCCGAACCTTCTGGCGGCGAGGTCACATCCTGAACACGCGCTGACAAGAGGTCGGCCACGGCGCGCATGAGCGCATCTACGCCTTCGCCGGTGGCCGCCGAGACGGGGAAGACATGAAACCCGAGTGCGCCGATCGCCTCGCTGGCCTCCGCCGCCTTCGCGCGGGCCTCCGGTTCGTCAATCTTGTTGAGCGCCACCAGCATCGGCCGGTCCTTCAGGGACTCATCATACAGCCGGAGTTCGCCGTTGACCGCTTGAAAGTCCGACACCGGATCTCGCCCGGCGGCTAGATCGATCAAGTGGACCAGAACCCTGGTGCGGGAGATGTGCCGCAGAAACGTGTGCCCCAGCCCCGCACCCTGATGCGCGCCCTCGATGAGACCGGGGATGTCGGCCAGCACGAAGCTGCGCCCGTCGGCGAGACCGACCACGCCCAGGTAGGGTTCGGTCGTCGTGAAGGGGTAATCGGCGATCTTCGGACGCGCCGCCGAGACGCGGCTGAGGAGCGTGGACTTGCCGGCATTGGGGAATCCGACCAGTCCCGCGTCGGCAATCAGGCGCAGTTCCAGTTCTACGCGGCGCTCCTCACCCGGCCG
>JAPVSX010000145.1:0-36416 GCA_047519495.1 Armatimonadota bacterium | reverse complement strand
CCGCGCGGCGCGGCCCGGACGGCGCTTTCCCGCGGGGATGGAGCGTCCGGCGCGTCCCGGCCCTGGCACGTCCTCTCCCGGTCCGGGCCCCTGCCGCCTTTCGCTTCGGCGCCGGCTTCCCGCCCGCTCGGACCCGCCGGGAGGGTGGCGTGGCCGCAGGCGGCGCGGGCGGCACGCCGCCGACCGGGACCAACTCGAACCGGGCGGTCGGCGCCGGCACCGCTGAGCCCTTGACCGTGCCCGGCGCGATCCGAAAGACGGGGCAGAGGAGGACCTCGATCCGGCCGCCGCCGGGGGCAAAGAGCGCGGGCAGGTTGAGCGTCCGGAGCCCGACGATCGTGAACGGCCCGGTGGGCGGCGAGCTGAGCCACCGCCGCGACGTGTCGTACGCCGGGGTGCCCGGCACGGTGAGCGCCGTGATGCGCGTGCGCCCTGCCGCGTCCCCGAACGCGAAGGCGAACGGCTTCCCGTCGACGAACTGGCTGCGGCCGCCGTAGAACCGCCCGGTCATATACACGTATGCGGTTTCCACCGGCGGAACGTGGCGGAACGTCATCATCGTGCCGGTGAACGCCAGGCGGGTCGACGGCTGGAAGTCCGGGAAGGGCATCGGGTGGACACTCTCGAGGTCCGTCCACTCGGCGCCGCCGGGCGCGTCGATGCTGATCGGGGGAAACGTCAGGCCGCGCTCGGTAGAGACCGACCGGACCGGGTGGATCTCCAGGAAGTGCGGGACCGTCGGATGGGCCGCAGAGGCGTGATCCGGCAGCAGCCGGAGGAAGCCGGTGACGGTCACCCGCTGCTGCGTGGCGATCACCTCGTCGAGCAGTTGCGCGTAGGGGCTGTGGGCCGTCCCCCCGGCCTCGAGCGCACCGGGGCGCACGGCGTTCTGGATGACGCACGCGACCATCCCGTCCCGGCCGCCGCCGGGCGCCGCCGCGAGGCCGAACGTGAGCCCAAGGCCATACTCGCCCTCGCCGGTCCGCCCCGTCACGTACCCTTCGACGGTGACGTCCGCGCCCGGCCCGAAGCGGAGATAGGCGAGCGGCTCGACGCCCGACACCACGAGGTCGGTCTCGCCGGGCGCCACCGGCATGATCCGGATGCCGCCGAGAACGCGCAGGAGGTCCGCCGGGGTGCGGACGGCGACGCGCCCGGCCGGCTGCGCGGGCGCCTGCCGCCGCAGTTCGTCCGAGACGAGAATCGCGCGGGCGATCTCCTTCATCGGCGTCCGGGTGTTCCGGCTCTGCCGCTGAATGCGGAGGAACGCCTCCTGCTCTTCGATGCCCTCGCGCTGCATCAGGATCCCCTTCGCCCGGTCCACCAGCTTGCGGGTCTCGAGGGTCTCCTTGAGGCTGCCGACTTCCTGCTGCAGGGCGCGGAGCTCCTGGAAGCGGGCCATCGCGATCTCGATCACCGGGACCAACTCGGCTTCGCGCACGGGCTTGACGAGGTACGCCAGCACCCCGCTCTCCTGGGCGCGCTGGACGAGGTCGCGCTCGCTCCAGGCGGTCAGGAGGATGATCGGCTTGGGGGCCCGCGCCATGATCGTGGATGCGGCGGCGATCCCGTCGAGTCCCGGCATCTTGACGTCCATGAAGATCAGGTCGGGCGAGGTCTTACCGGCAAGGGTCACCGCCTCCTCGCCATCCCCGGCCTCGGCGATGACCTTGTAGCCGTGCTCTTCGAGCATCGTCCGGAGGCCCATGCGGATCACGGGCTCGTCGTCCGCGATCAGGATGCGCAGCGCTTCCGCCATGGTCAGGCTCCGGCCGGCCGCGGCATCGTGATGACGGCGCGCACGCCGCCCACGTTCGTGAACGAGATCCGGCCCTTGAGGTCGTCCTGCACCAGCGTGTGCACGATCTGCAGCCCGAGGTCGGCCGACCGGCCCGGCGAGAACCCGTCCGGCAGCCCCACGCCGTCGTCCCGGACCTCGACCCGGAGCGCCTCGCGGCCGAGCGTCAGGAAGATCGCGACCTGGCCCCGGGACCGGCCGGGGAAGGCGTGCTCCATCGCGTTCTGCAACAGTTCGTTCACGACGAGCGCGAGCGACGTCGCCTGCTGGCTCGGGAGGCTCGCGTCGTCGCCCTCGATGCGCACGTCGAGAGCGAAGCCCGGGGGCGCCATCGTCTGGGTGACGGTGTGGATGACCCGCTCGAGCATCTCCCGGACGGCGACCTGGTGCAGCCCTTCCGCGGCGAGGATCTCGTGCACCGCGGCGATGCTGAGGATCCGGTTGATCGTCTCGGTGAGGACCTCCCGTCCCGAGACCTCGCGGCCCTCGCGCATCTGGAGGCGCAGGAGCATCGCGATCATCTGGAGGTTGTTCTTGACGCGGTGGTGCATCTCGCGGACCATCGCGGACTTGACCACGAGCCCCGCGTTCTCGATCGCAAGCGCAGTTTGATTGGCGAGGGTCTGCAGCAGGTTGACCTCGGACTGCGTGAACTCGTGCCGCCGGGCGGTGTAGCAGTTGACGACGCCGAGGGTGCGGTCGCGGACGCGCAGCGGCACCGAGAGGAGCGAGCGGACTCGGGCCCGCTCCGTCAGCTCGTGCGGGTGGAACCGGGGGTCGGTCGCCAGGTCGGGCGACATCACCGGCTGGCCGCTGTGCGCCGCGAGGCCCGGGATCCCTTCGCCCACCTTGAGCGCGTGCCGCGGGCGGGGATGCCCGCCGTCGGGGTGAGCCGCCGCAAGGACCAGCTCCTCACCGTCGAGCAGCATGAGCGTGCAGAGCGGCGCGTCGAAGACCCGGGCGGCCATCTCGACCAGGAGCCGGAGGATCTGCTCGAGGTACAGCGGGGACGTGAGCGTCTCGCTGACCTCGGCGAGCGTGCTGAGCTCCATGATCTGCCGGCGCATGCTGTCGTAGAGCCGCGCCTTCTCCAGCGCGCCGCTGGCCAGGTCGGCGATGATGCTTAGGAGCTCGACCTCGTCCTCCGCGTACTCGTGGGTCCCCCTCGTCTGGACGTTGATCGCCCCGAGCACCTTGCCGCCCACCGCAAGCGGGACCGCAAGGAGAGACTGGAACAGCGTCTCGCGGGTCTCCGGGAGGTACTTGAACCGGGGATCCTGCGCCGCGTTCGTGGACGCGACCGGCTCGCCGGCCTGGGCCGCCCACCCGGTGAGGCCTTCCCCGAGGCGCAGGCGCGCCTGGCCAACCGCTTCCGCCGCCAGCCCGGTCGTGGCCTTGAGCACCAGGTACTCCCGCGAGGCCTCGAGCAGATAGATCGAGCAGCTGTCCACCCCCATCACCTCGGCGGTCTTCCGGGTGATGAGCGCGAGGGTGGTGTCGAGGTCTGAGGCCGCGCTGATCGCGCGGCTGATCTCGCGGAGGGCGGAGATCTCCGCCGCCTTACGGGCGAGCTGCTGGACGAGGTCCGTGGTGTGCGCCCCGGCGTCCCTCTGCATCAGCGCGGCTTGCCGGAGGGCACGAGGGGCTCTGCGGCCTGGACCGGCTCCATTCGGGCCGCCGCCTCGATGTCCTGGCGCGAGAACGTGCTGCGCCGGTTGAGCGCGACGGCCAGGGCCATCAGGAGGAGGGCCACCACCACGACGGCCGTCCGGACGCCCCACCCCATCGGGGCGATCGCGACCGGGGCGACGATGATGCTGACCAGGTTCATGACCTTGATCAGGGGGTTGAGGGCAGGCCCGGCTGTGTCCTTCAGCGGATCCCCCACGGTGTCACCGATCACGCCCGCCTTGTGGTACTCGGTACCCTTGCCGCCGAGGAACCCGTCCTCGATCTTCTTCTTCGCGTTGTCCCAGGCCCCGCCGGTGTTGGCCATGAACACGGCCATCAGCTGGCCCGTCAGGATCGCGCCCGCCAGGAACGCGCCGAGCGGGGCGGCGCCCAGCCCCATCCCGACCATGATCGGCGCGGCGATCGCGACGACCGCGGGGGAGAATAGCTCCCGCTGGGCCGCGCGGGTGACGATGTCCACGGTCCGGGAGTAGTCCGGCTTCGCCGTGCCTGCCATGATCCCGGGGATCTCCCGAAACTGCCGGCGGACCTCCTCGACCACCTCGAACGCCGACCGCCCCACCGCGCGGATCAAGAACGCCGAGACGAGGAACGGCACCGCGCCGCCGAGGAGGAGCCCGATGAAGACGAGCGGCAGGTTTACCTGGATGCCGATGCGGCCGAGCGCGGCGGCGGCCGCGTTCCCGCCCGCCGCGAGGGCCTGGCCGAAGCCCTGCGCCGCCGGCAGCAGGTGGGCCTGGTCGACGAACGACCGGAACAGCGCGGTGGCGGCGATCACGGCGGTTGCGATCGCGAACCCCTTCGTAAGCGCCTTCGTGGTGTTGCCGGCCTCGTCGAGGCGGGCGATGATCCGGCTCGCGGATGCGTCCCCCTCGTGCGCCACGCCGGACATCTGGAAGATGCCGTTGGCGTTGTCGACGATCGGGCCGAACGTGTCCATCGCCAGGATATATCCGGTTACGGTCAGGAGCCCGAGCCCGGACAGCGCGACCCCATACCCCGCGAGGGCCAGGTCGCCCTGGAAGATCGTGTACGAGGCCAGAATCGTTGCGCCCACGGCCAGGATCGCCCACACGGACGACTCCAGACCGTAGCCGAGGCCGGACAGGAGGAACGTCGCCGGCCCCGTCTTGGTGGAGTACGCCATCTCCGTGACCGCGCGGCGGTCCGAGTGGGTAAACTGGTCCGTCAGCCACCTGATCACGAGCGCCAGCGCGAGCCCCGTCAGGAGCGCGAACGAGAACCGCCAGTCCACGCGGCCGGTCCGCGGGTCGGTCAGGTAGAAGGCATTGACAAGGCCGAAGCCCGCGACGGCGGCCGCCGATGAGATCCACAACCCCCGCGTGATGGGCCGCATCGGGTTCTCCGCATCGCCGGCCCGAGGGCCGCCAGCGTCTGAGGCAGGGGGCATCTGCATGGAGCGGTGCATCGAGTGCTCCGCGTCGCCGGGCCGCGCGTGGACCGTCCAGGTGCCCAGGATCGATGCGAGCACGCCTGCACCCTGGACGAGCAGCGGGAAGAGGATGAGCTTGAGCGCAAACGCGGAGGCGCCTGCGCCGTAGGTCGTCCTGAACTGCGGGTCGAGCAGGGCGCCGGCGCCCAGGATGATCGCGGCGACCAGGGTGACTTCGTAGGACTCGAACACGTCCGCCGCCATCCCGGCGCAGTCCCCGACGTTGTCCCCGACGTTGTCCGCGATCGTCGCGGCGTTGCGGGGGTCGTCCTCCGGAATGCCGACCTCGACCTTCCCCACCAGGTCGGCGCCGACGTCGGCGGCCTTCGTGTAGATGCCGCCGCCGATCCGCATGAACGAGGCCACGAGGGATCCGCCGAACCCGAACCCGATCAGAACCCGGGTCGCGTCCCCGCGGAACAGAACGAAGATGATCGTCGCGCCCAGGAGGCCGAGTCCAACGGTGAACATCCCGGACACGGTGCCGGCCTGGAACGCCGTCTCGAGCGCCTCCTTGAAGCCGCGCGTAGCGGCGTCGGCGGTGCGCACGTTTCCGCGGACGGCCAGGTGCATGCCGACAAACCCGGCGCCGTAGCTCGCCAGACAGCCCATGAAGAATGCCGCCGCGATGCCGATCGCGAGGACGGGATTCGTGTAGATCGGGCGGTAGAGGACGTAGAGCGCCACGGTGATGAGCGCGATGAACAGCGACATCGTCCGGAACTGCCGGCCCAGGTAGGCGCGCGCCCCCTCCTGGATCGCCGCGGCCACGCGCTGCATCGACGCCGGCCCCGGGCTGCGCCGGAGGACCCGCGCGCTGAGCCACCACCCGTACGCGAGCGCCACCGCGGCCGCCCCGAGGACGAGCCAGAGCAGAAGGGACTCGACCCCGCCGAAGGACGGGAGGGTAATGCTCGACTCGTTCATGAAGAAGCCTCCTGGATCCGATCCTCAAGCGGCTGCGGCGCCCTCATCATACCAGAGCAGGGCCACGCGGTTCAAGCCGAACCGGCGCCCCGGAGCCCGAAAATGCGCGATTTCTGTCGATATTTAGCGGAAATCTGCGCTCCATTGATATGGAGGCGCAGAATGCGGAAGGGACGGCGGGCCATGGCGCGGACCTTCGCGCCACGGGTTTAGGAAGCCTATAACAGGCTAGTGCGACAGCCTGGCAGTTCTTGATCCCGCCCTGCAGCCGGCGGCGGCGGCCGGTGAGCTCGCCGGGGAACCGGCGGGTGGAGTCGCGGTCGCATTTTGCCGGAGGAAATGGACCTCCGCCTTCACGTCGATGCCGTGCTGAGCGAAGAATCCCTGATTCACCTCGAGAGCGTACCGGTACGGTTTGGGCGGAGCGTACAGATCGGACGGGGGAGGGTTCGACGGATCGGGCGCGACCCGCATGTCCATCAGGCCGACGATGCGCCACTTCGCGTCGACGAACGCGATCGACAGGGGAATGAGCGTGTTCTTCATCCAGAACGGATCGCGCGTGTCGTCGGCGAAGACAAAGAGCATCCCGGCGTCGGGATCCAGCTGCGTGCGGCACATCAGGCCGGCTTCCTGGCTCTCCGGGGTGTCCGCGATCTCGACACGAACTTCTGCGGTGCTCCCGTGCTCGGTGAACGTCACGGTGCCATGCTTGTAGGTGAAGGACGGCGCGCGGCACTCCAGCGTCGCTGGCGCCCGGTAGGACCGCGTGCCCGGCGTCCTGTAGGACGGCGAAGCAGACTGGGCGAACCCCGTCCCGGCCGGCGCGGTCCCGAGCGTGACGAGCGCAAGCGCGGCCACGGCCGCCGCGATCCAGATCCGCATCAGACGCCTCCTGTCCCTCACCGGCCTAGTGTAACATGGAGTCGATCCACCCGAGGACCATAGGGACGGCAAGGTTCTCCCTGGCGTTTTCGATGTCGAGATGAGTATACCCCGGCAGGACCGTCACGGTTACCCGGTCCGGGGGGGTGGCAATCTGGCTGCGGTAGAAATTCGCAGCCGAGGCCCGGCGAACCAGCCCCTGGCCGGTGCCGATGATGAGGATCGGCACGTCCGTGTGGCGCACCTGGGTGAGGCTGACGTACTGCCGGGCAAACGCGTCGCTCGTGTCCAGTTTCGTGGTGAGCCCCAGGTCCAGGACGAACCGCCAGGGCATGTACCACTGGGTGAAGTCCCCTCGCGGTCTCAGGATCGCCTCCTCGAGGGCCCGCAGGTCGACCCGGCCCGGAGGCGTACTCCGGTCGTAGGGGATCCAGCGGATGAGCGTCTCCCCGGGTGCGGGCCGCCCGGATTGTAGATCCAGCAGGCCGTCGCGGTTTGCGTTCGCCGGATCCGGGAAGCGCCGGAACACCCCCAGCGGGCTGCCCACGGACGCGCGGATGAACAGGTCCGCCTGCACCTGGTTCGACAGGACCGCGCCCAGCAGCGCTTCGTTCGTGATCGCCAGGCCCTTCCTCGGATAAAAGGGAAGCGTGCTGGCCTCGTCCGGCCGCAAGTACGCATACACCGCGATGACGTCGAACAGGATGCTGTCCTGCGTCCGCGCCAGGCTGGACGTATCGGTGAACGGCCCGACACGTTTTCGCGGGTCCGCGGCCGTGAGATCGTCCACGCCCGGAATGCGGGCGATCCCCGGGAGCCGGAAGCCCCGAAGATACTGCCCCTCCGTGAGCCGGGGAATGAACCCGAGCGGCACGCCGTCCAGCATGACGAGGCCGCGGATGTCTCGGGCGCCGGCGTCCGGGGAGGGGGCGGGCACCCCGTTCACGGCCGGCACCCGCCCCGGCCCCGGGATCCGCCCGAAGTCGTAGCCGGCGTACAGGGCGGCCAGGATGGCGCCGAGCGAGTGGCCGCCCAGGAAGACCTGCGCGTCGGGATACCGGCGGTGGGCCTCCCGGACCACGGCCCGGATGTCCCTGAGGTGCACGTCCACCCCCCAGTAGGCGGCGTACGGGGCACCGCCCGGGGGCAGCGGCTGGAAGACGTGCCCCTCAATAGGAAGCTTCCCAAAGTAGTAGGCCAGTGCGAAATCGGGGTTGCGGTACTCGAGCGCCGCCCGGATCCCCCGGCGATCTTGCAAGAGGGTGGGCCGGAGCGTCAGGGCCCAGACCTCGAGCGCGACGCGGGACGAGGCTACGAGCGCACGCGCGAGGATGTCCATGGTGTTGACGCCCGAGTTCAGGCCGGGAATCAGCACGAGCACCGCGGCCGGGGTGGCCCCCCCTGGCTGGAAATACCGGAACGCGCCGGCATAGTTGAGCCTGTCGGGGGTGTGCGCCTCCGGTGCTCCCGGCAGGTCGATCAGCATGCGCTGGACGTCGGGTGGCGCGCCGGAGGCCCCCACACCGCCCTCGGCCAGGACGACGAAGAGGATCAGGAGCAGCGCGGCCAGGCGACGCAGGAATCTCATGCCCGAGAATAGGTTTGGGACCGGGGAGGAAATGCCCTGCATTGGCACGAACCGGAAGTCCTCCGTGACCGGGTACGACGTGATCGTGGTGGGAGCCGGCCCCGCGGGATCTGAAGCCGCGCGCGCAGCCGCGCTGGCCGGGCTGCGCACCCTGCTCGTCGAAGAGCATCCCACCGTTGGTGTACCCAATCACTGCACGGGGAAGCTGTCCCATCACGCCTTCCGGGAGTTCGATCTGCCCGGCACGCTCGCCCTGAACTCCGTCAGCGCGGCCGTGTTCCACTCGCCGGGCGGCGCATCCGTCTACGTGCGGCGGGCGACGGTGGATTCCTACGTGGTGGACCGCGTCGCGTTCGACCGGTGGTTGGTAGACCGGGCTGCCGGCGCCGGGGCCGAGGTGGTGACGGGGGTGCGGATCGCGGCCGCGGCGCGCGACAACGGGGGGATGCTCGTGCGCGGCGACCGGCGGCCGGGCGGGCAGACGTACGAGGCCCGCTGCCGGCTCCTGATTGATGCCGAGGGCGCCGCGCCGCGGCTTCCCCAGACGCTGGGGCTGGCCCTGCCGCGCCGGCACGCGCTCGGGCTGCAGTACCAGATGCGGGGTGTCGGGGAGCTCACGCCCGACACGCCCGAGATGTTCTTCGGCGACGGGATCGCGCCGGGCTTCTTCGCCTGGCTCATGCCGCTCGGCGCAAGCCGCGCCCGCGTGGGGCTGTGTGTGGATCCCCGGAAGACCGGGCGGCCTCCCGTCTGGTACCTGGACCGCCTGCTCGCGACCCACCCGGCGCTCCGCGCCCGGACCGCCGGTGCGGTCGTCGAGCAGAAGGTGGGGGGCCGGATTCCACTCCTGACCTCCCGCGCCCCGGCGAGCGCGGCCGGCTTCGTGGTCGCGGGCGACGCCGCGGGGCAGGTGAAGGCGACGTCGGGCGGCGGCATCTACTATGCGATGATCGCCGGGCGGATCGCGGGCGAGATCGCGACCGGGTACGTGGCCGGAGACCGCGGGGCGGCCGCCGCCTACGACCGCCGCTGGCGGCAGCGGTTCGGCCGCGAGGTGGCGTTCACCGCGTTCGGCCGGCGCGCGATCAACCGGCTCTCCGACCACGAGCTCGACGTCGTGCTGCAGATGATCGCGGACAGCCCGCAGATCCGGGCAAGCGTGGAAGCCGCCGGCGACACGCAGTTCCAGTCCCGCGTGTTCCTCCCGCTGCTGCGGGGGCTGGCCGCCGCAGCGCTCAGGCGCCCGGCGCTGGTCCCGCTCGTGGGCAAAGCGCTCTTCCTCGGGATGCTGGCCCAAGTCTAGGGCGGCGGGCGCGTCGCTCCCCCGGGACCCACCCCCTTCCGGCGTTCCCCGGATTGGGCAGAGCCCGGTCTCCCTACCGGCGCGTGCCGCCGGTGCGGACCGCTCCCATTACCGAATGTTTATGGATTACGAGCGCAAATCTCTATTGGACGTCATGCTCCGGCACTGCTACCGTATCTACACGGCGCCCTTCCAGATGGTGAACACGATAGGATCGCCGGCATGCCGCGGGACTAACGTCCACTGATTTTGGGGACTAACGTCCATTGATTTTGGAGGACGCGCACGATGTACTTCCGTCAAATTCTTCATCCCGAAAGGGCCTGCGCGTCATATGTGGTGGGGTGCCCGACGCGTGGGGTGTGCGCCGTCGTTGACCCGCAGGGCGATCGGCAGGTCTATGTTTCGCAGGTTCAACAGAACGGCATGGTCGTTGGATCGATCATCGAAACGCACACCCACGCCGATCATGTCTCCTGTGCCCGGGATCTGGCGGCGCTGACAAGCGCGCCGCTCTATCTCGGACCCGGGGCAAACGTCCGCTTCACACACCTACCCCTGGCTGATGGACAAGTCCTGGAGGTAGGGAACCGGCGCATCCGGGTGCTTCATACGCCCGGCCATACCGACGAACATGTCTGCCTGCTGGTGGATGAGTGGTTCGTTCTCACGGGCGACACGCTGTTTGTCGGCGATGTCGGACGTGTAGATCTGGCGCTGGACACCCCCCCTGCCGAGGAAATCCGCGGCCGCGCCCTCCAGCTCCACCGGAGCCTCCAGCGCCTCCTGGCGCTTCCGGATTGGACCGAAGTCTACCCCGGCCACTATGCCGGTTCGGTATGCGGGAGGGGGATGGACGGGAAGCCGATCAGCACGATCGGCCGCGAGCGGCGGGCCAATCCGGCATTGCAGCTCTCCGCGGAACGGTTTGTCACGGTCCAAACGCAGAACCTGCCGCCGCTGCCTGCCGACTTCCAGGCCATCAAGCGCCGCAATCTGGGAGAGTGATCACACCCGAGGTTCCCTCATTCCGACCCAGCCCCCAGCTGGGCCTGCGGGTCAACTGGCGGCAGTTCGCCCTCCTGGTCGCGATTAACGGTTTTGTCGGAGCGATGATCGGCCTGGAACGCGCCATCGTTCCAGTGATTGCGACGACCGATTTCGGCCTGGCATCGAAATCGGTTGCCCTATCCTTCCTGATCAGCTTCGGCATCAGCAAGGCGCTGGCCAATCTGATGGCCGGCCGCCTGTCTGACAGATTGGGGCGCAAGCCCATCCTCGTCACCGGCTGGCTCATTGGACTCCCCGTGCCGCTCCTCATCATCGCAGCGCCCAGCTGGAACTGGGTCGTCTTCGCCAATGTCTTGCTCGGAATCAACCAGGGGCTGTGTTGGTCGACGACCGTGATCATGAAGATCGACTTGGTCGGCCCGAGGCATCGCGGGCTGGCGATGGGGCTCAATGAATCTGCGGGCTACCTGGCTGTATCGCTCGCTGCCCTCCTCGCCGGCTACTTGGGGGCCACGTATAATCTCCGGCCGGCGCCGTTCTACCCGGGAGTGGCGTTCGCCCTTCTGGGTCTCCTGGGCTCTGTGTTCCTCGTGCACGACACCCACGCGCATGCTCGACATGAGGCGCAGCTTGTGAGGCAAGCCGCGCCACACGCGCCCCCGTTCGCCGAAGTCTTCCGTTTGACGAGTTGGAAAGACCCGACATTGTTTTCGCTGAGCCAGGCCGGGATGGTCAACAACCTCAACGATGCGATGATGTGGGGGTTGGTGCCGATCATCTTGTCCGAAGCGGGACTCCCGCTGAAACAGCTGGGGGCGATTGCCGCGGTATACCCGGGCGTCTGGGGCATCGGCCAACTCGCGACCGGGGCATTGAGTGACCGCTGGGGACGGAAGTGGATGATCGTCGCCGGGATGTGGGTCCAGGCGGCGGCCATTGCGTTGCTCGCTCTTGGTCGCACCTTCTGGCCATGGATGGCTGGTGCCGTGCTCCTCGGGATAGGGACGGCCCTCGTCTACCCTACACTGCTGGCGGCCGTTTCTGACGTTGCGCACCCCGGCTGGCGGGCCACAGCGGTAGGCGTCTATCGCCTCTGGCGCGATGGAGGATATGCGGTGGGTGCCCTCCTCACGGGCGTCCTGGCCGACCTCTTCGGGTATGACCCAGCGATCTGGGTCGTGGCTGCGCTCACATTTTTCTCCGGCGTCATCGTCTTGGCCCGCATGCGCCCACGATCCCGAAGGCAGACCCTGGAGGCCCGCCGGGGACATCTTGGAGCCTATGAGAGAGAGCCGGAGCCTTCTCCCTAGCTACTTTCCGGTGCAAAATTTGAGGCGTTTTTCGAGATTTCCTCTTTGGCTCGTGCTGCAGCAGACGGAAGCATCAGTATGTCTGGAGCACCCCGGATTCGATATCGATCTGCTCGTCACAGCCGATATCGCCGCCTTTTATCGCGTATGGATGGGCAAGATCACTTTCGCTGAGGCCGTCGATGAGGGCTTCATGGAGATCGAGGGTCCGCCCGCCCTGGTTCGGGCGTTTCCGCGGTGGCTGCAACTGAGCCACGTTGCCGATGTTGTGCGTGAGACGGTCACCCGCGAATCATCCGCGGTGCGCTGATCGGCCACTCATGGAGCTGATAATGCGGGCTTGCTCTATCGGACATTCCGTTAGGGACAGGTCGCCGCGGCTTCGATTTCCTCGAAGAGTGAAGGAGTTTTGGGGGCAGCGGTGAACCGGATCTTGCATTCAGATGAAAGAGGTATGGTTGAACGTCACAGGATTGAGGAGGAATCAGAAATGGCCTCAATGCAGAAGAAACACATAGGTTCACCGGATGAGCGACGGACGTTTCCGAAGGGAAAGCTCGAACTCGTGAAACTTGGCGGTGTCACCTTCGCCCGGGGGACATTCGAGCCCGGCTGGAAGTGGTCCGAATCCGTGAAGCCGATTGCCAAGACCAACAGCTGTCAGGCTTCGCACACCAGTTATCATATATTGGGGCGATTACGGGTACGGATGGACGACGGGACTGAACAGGAGTTCGGCCCTGGTGACATGTCAGTGATTCCTCCCGGTCATGACGCCTGGGTCGTCGGGAATGAACCCGTGGTCATCCTCGACATTACGGGGATGACGGAGTACGCGAAGGGCAGATAGCGTAACGTCGTCCGCCCGACCCGCACATCTGCTTGGGCTGGATATCCAAGCGTCGGGGGTTCGAGTCCCTCACGGCCTACCATATTTTTCAGGGCTGTTGCCACCTGCGCGGCACGGGCTGGGGTTGAGATATCTACCCTCGCGGCGATCAGCGGAAGCCTCTGGCGTTCTTACGGACACTGGCGTCATGCTCACTGACGTACAGAGCCGGTCCGCACCTCATCGGCCGAGAGGCACATGCCCTCCGGCCACACGACGCAAGCAGGGAGATGTTCCCGGGGACACGAATCACGATCCATGCGCATCATCGCGGACCTCCACCTCCACTCCAAGTTCAGCCGCGCGACGAGCCGGGACATGGATGTGGAGAACCTGGCCCGGTGGTGCGGTCTCAAAGGGATCACCCTCGTCGGTACCGGCGACTTCACCCATCCCGTCTGGCTGCGCGAGCTCAAGGCCAAACTCAAGCCCACCGGCCGGGGGCTCTTCACGTACGGGACCCAGCACTTCATGCTGACCGTAGAGGTCAGCAACATCTACCCGCAGGGCGGGCGCCTTCGCAAGATCCACAACATCCTGCTCG
Source organism: Armatimonadota bacterium (assembly GCA_047519495.1). Taxonomy (GTDB): domain Bacteria; phylum Sysuimicrobiota; class Sysuimicrobiia; order Sysuimicrobiales; family Segetimicrobiaceae; genus JAPVSX01. The sequence goes on along the minus strand of JAPVSX010000145.1, from coordinate 23,016 downwards.
CGCCGAGCTTCGAGGTCGTGGATCGCGTCAACGCGGTGCTGGCGCGCTTCGGCAGCCTGATGGCCGACGGCCGGCCGACGCTGTCGCTGCCGAGCCACAAGCTCGTCGAGTACGTGATGGAGATCTCCCCCGAGTGCGTGGTGATCCCGGCGCACGTCTGGACGCCGTGGTTCTCGCTCTACGGCAGCAACTCGGGCTTCGACGGCCTCGAGGAGTGCTTCGGCGACCAGACCCGGCACGTCTGCGCGGCGGAGACCGGCCTGAGCAGCGACCCGCCGATGAACTGGCGGCTCTCTGAGCTGGACCGGGTGATGCTGGTGAGCAACTCCGACGCCCACTCGCCGGCGAAGCTCGGGCGGGAGGCGAACGTGTTCGACTGCGAGCTCGACTACGCGGAGCTCGTGCGCGTGCTGCGCGAGCGGGACCGCACGAAGTTCCTCTTCACGATCGAGTTCTTCCCCGAGGAGGGCAAGTACCACTTCGACGGCCACCGGTCGTGCAACCAGCGGCTCTCGCCCAAGGAGACCAGGGCGGCGCGCGGGCTGTGCCCGGCCTGCGGGCGGGCCCTCACGGTTGGCGTGATGTCGCGCGTCGAAGCCCTCGCCGACCGCGAGGCCGCCTCGGCGGACGGCCGGGTCCCGTTCCGCAACCTGATCCCGCTCGAGGAGATCATCGCGGAAGCCTTCGGGTCGCAGCCCGGCACCGGCGGGGTCCGCGAGGAGTACTTCCGGCTCGTCAAGGCGCTCGGCAGCGAGTTTGCGGTCCTCCTGGACGTCCCGCTCGACGAGGTGGCCCGGCTGACCCGGCCCCGGGTGGTGGACGGCCTGAGCCGGGTGCGGGAGGGGCGCGTCGTGATCCGGCCCGGCTACGACGGGGTGTTCGGCGAGGTCCACATCTTCGAGGGCGCCGGGGACGCGCAGCCCCGCGCCGAGCAGCAGCCGGCGCAGACCAGCCTTTTCTGACACCGGCGCCGTCCCGCGGTCCCGCGGTGCCGCTGCACCCACACGCGGGGCTGTCGCGGTGAGACGGCCCACCGCGGGAAGCGTCGTCCTGCATCCCGGCCGCGACGAGCGCGTGCGCGCCGGCCACCTCTGGGTGTACCGGAGCCAGATCGCCCGCCTCGAGGGCCGGCCTGAGGACGGGGCCGCGGTCGCAGTCCTGACCGCGTCGGGCCGGTGCCTGGGCACGGGGCTCCTCAACACCCGCTCGCTCATCACCGTCCGGCTGCTCACCTCGGCCGACCGCGACCTGGACCAGGCCTTCTTCCGCGCCCGCCTCGAGAGCGCCCTGGCCCTCCGCGCCCGGATCGCCGCAGGGACGACCGCCTGCCGGCTCGTCTACGGCGAGGGGGACCTGCTTCCCGGGCTGATCGTCGACCGCTACGCGGACATCCTGGTCATGCAGACGCTCACGCTCGGGATGGACCGCCGGAAGCAGATGCTGGCGGGGCTCCTCGGCGACCTGGTGAGCCCCCGCGGCATCTTCGCGCGCAACGACCCGGCCGTCCGCCGCCTGGAAGGGCTGCCCCGCGAGACGGGGTGGCTCCTGGGCGGGGGCGCGACCGAGGTGGAGATCGAGGAGGACGGGCTCCGGTTCCTCGTGGACGTCGCGCGCGGGCAGAAGACTGGGTTCTTCCTCGACCAGCGCGAGAACCGGTCCCGCCTGGCCGAGCTCGCCGCGGGCGGCGACGTGCTCGACTGCTTCGCGTACACGGGCGCGTGGAGCGTGCACGCGGCGCGCCGCGGCGCCGCGTCCGTGACCGGCATCGAGATCTCCGCCGACGCCGTGCAGGCCGCGGAGCGCAACGCGGACCTGAACGGGCTGGGCGCCCGGTGCCGGTTCGTGCGCGCAAACGCGTTCGACGAGCTCCGCCGCCTGAGCGATGCGCGAGCGCGCTTCCATCTGGTCGTCCTCGATCCGCCCGCGTTCGTCCGGACCCGGGACGCCCTCGCATCGGGCCTGGGCGGGTACAAGGAGATCAACCTGCGCGCGCTCAAGCTGCTGCACCCCCGGGGCTGGCTCGTCACCTGCTCCTGCTCCTACCACGTGGACGAAGCCACCCTCATGGAGACCGTGGTGGCGGCGGCCCGAGACGCCGGCCGCTGGCTCCGGCTGGTCGAGAGCCGCTCCCAGGCCCGGGACCACCCCGTCCACCCGGCGATGCCCGAGACCCGCTACCTGAAATGCCTGGTCTTCGAGGTCGAGTGAGTGGTTGCAGGGCCGCGGGGGAGCCTCTATAATGGAAGTGAAGATGTCGTCCAGCTCAGAACGTGGCCTCGACCGGAGGAGAGCCGCAAAGGGTTCTCCTCCTTGTCTTTTGGGCCGGTGCGGCGCCGTATATGGAGCCCCGGGCCGGCTGGCGCGTCCTCTCGGCTCCGGAAAGGCACGGTGAGGTGATCGGTGGTGGTTGGCCACCAGATCCACATTACGGATAACCTGGACCTCCTGCTCGGCGTGCTGCCGCCGCCGATCCGCCGGCAGGTCGAAGCGCAGCCGGACCTGGACGGGCTGCTCGAGGTGGTGCTCGACCTGGGCCGGGAGCCCGAGGCGCGCCTCACCGGCCGCGCCGTCCGGCTCTCCGACGGGTTCGTGACGCGCGAGGACATGCAGTTCGTGACGAGCCGGGTCGGCGCGTTCGGGAAGGACAACCGCGCCGGGATCGAGCGGACCCTGCACCGCATCTCGGCGATCCGCAACCGCGCGGGCGAGATCATCGGGCTGACCCTGCGCGTCGGCCGCGCGGTCTTCGGCACGGTGGACATCGTCCGGGACGTGATCGAGTCCGGGCAGAGCGTCCTGCTCGTCGGGCGCCCGGGGGTCGGGAAGACGACGCTGCTGCGCGAGGCCGCCCGCGTGCTGAGCGACGAGGTATTCAAGCGGGTGGTGGTCGTCGACACCAGCAACGAGATCGCCGGCGACGGCGACATCCCGCACCCGGGGATCGGCCGGGCCCGCCGCATGCAGGTGCCGTATCCCGAGCTCCAGCACGCGGTGATGATCGAGGCGGTCGAGAACCACATGCCAGAGGTGATCGTCATCGACGAGATCGGGACCGAGGCCGAAGCGCTGGCCGCCCGGACGATCGCCGAGCGCGGGGTGCAGCTCATCGCGACCGCGCACGGCAACACCCTCGACAACCTCCTCCAGAACCCGACGCTCTGCGACCTGATCGGCGGGATCCAGGCCGTCACGCTGAGCGACGAGGAAGCGCGCCGGCGGGGGACGCAGAAGACCGTCCTCGAGCGCAAGGCCCCGCCGACGTTCGACGTCGTCATCGAGATCCAGGAGAAGGACCGGCTCGCCGTCCACCACAGCGTCGCCCAGGTGGTCGACCGGTTCCTGCGGGGGACGATGCCCCACCCGGAGATCCGGACGCGCACGCCGGAGGGCGAGGTCCGCATCACCAGCGCGGAGGCGGAGGCTGCGCCGGCCCCCCCGCCCGAGGGCCGCCCAACACCCGCGCCACACAAGATCGTGCGGATCTACCCGTACGCGGTGAGCCGGAACCGCCTCGAGCGGGCGATCCGCGAGCTCCGGGTGCCGGCCGGCATCGCCGACACCCTGTACGACGCCGACGTGCTGCTCACGCTCAAGTCCCAGGAGAAGCGGCAGCCGAAGCGCCTCCGCGAGGCAGGGGGCCGTGGGCTGCCGACCCACGTGATCAAGAGCAACACCCTCTCGCAGATCGAGGCAGTGCTCCGGGAGATCTTCGGCGTCGAGGACCGGCTGAGCAGCGAGGAGGTCGCCCTCCGTGAGGTCGAGGAGGCGATCTCGGAGGTGATGTCGGCCGCGCAGCCGGTCGAGCTCTCTCCCCAGAACTCGTACGTCCGGCGCCTGCAGCACCAGCTGATCCAGCGCTACGGGCTCAGCTCGGAGAGCAAAGGCGCCGATCCGTTCCGGCGGGTGGTCATCTATCCGCAGTGACCGCCCCGCGGCGGCGTCCTCGCGGCAGCCCGGGTTCTTCCTGACCCTGGAGGGACCCGAGGGCGCCGGCAAGAGCACCCAGGGCCGCCTTCTCGTGGAGTACCTGCGCGCGGCCGGGCACGAGGTCCTGCACGTCCGAGAGCCCGGCGGGACCCCCATCGGCGAGCAGATCCGCGCCCTGCTCCTTGACCCCCGACACCGGGAGATGGCTGCCCGGACCGAGACGCTGCTGTTTGCCGCCTCCCGCGCCCAGCTCGTGGCGGAGGTGATCGCGCCGGCGCTGGCGCGGGGCCTGCTCGTCGTCTGTGACCGGTACGTCGACGCCTCCCTGGCCTACCAGGGCGTCGGCCGCGGCCTGGGCGTCGAGGTCGTCCGGGCCGTGAACGCGGCGGCGACCGGCGGGCTCGCGCCCGACCTCACGCTCCTCCTGGACCTCGAGCCGGCCATAGGGCTGCGGCGCGCCCGCGAGGCGTCGGCCGCCGAAGGAGCCCCGGGTGGAGCCGAACCGTCCCATGCGCCGATGCCCCGCATGGAAGTCGAGACGCCGGGGTCGGCCGGTAAGTCAGCCGGTGAGGTGGCCGGTAGGCGGTGGGACGGGGGCGACCGCCTGGAGCGGGAAGCGCTGGCGTTCCACGAGCGGGTGCGGGAGGGGTTTTTGACGCTCGCCAGGAATGAGCCCCACCGGATCAGGATCATCGACGCGCGCGGATCGGTCGCCGACGTTCACCGGGAGATCCGGCAGGTGGTGGACGGGTTTCTCCGGAGCCACCGGCCGGCCCCGCAGGGGAGGAACCTCCCATGAAGCTGATCCTCGCCATCGTTCAGGAGAAGGACTCCCGGCGCCTGATGGAGGGGCTCGTCGCGGCCGAGTTCCAGGCGACGATGCTGGCCAGCACCGGCGGCTTCCTCCGCGAGGGAAACTCGACGATCCTCATCGGCACCGAGGAGAGCAAGGTGGACGACGTCCTGGCCGTCATCCAGAAGACCTGTCACGTCCGCGAGCAGCTCGTGAGCCCGCTGCCGCCGGTGGTGGAGCCCGTCGACTCGTATATCTCGTATCCCGTGAAGGTGCAGGTCGGAGGAGCGATCGTCTTCGTCATCGACGTGGAGCGGATGGTCAAGATCTGAGGCGCTCCCCGGCGACATCTGACCCGACCGCATGCCGCTCAGCGACCTGATCGACCAGCGCCACGCCCGCGCTGTCCTGAGCGGGGCGCTCCAGAGCGGCCACATCGCCCACGCCTATCTCTTCGTCGGCCCGTCCGGGGTCGGGCGCAGGGCGGCGGCGCGCGCGTTCGCCCAGGCGCTCCTCTGCGCCACCGGCGGCGGCGACGCGTGCGGCCGGTGCGGCGCCTGCCGCAAGGTTGCCGCCGGCACGCATCCGGATTTCCGGATCATCTCTCCGGGGCGGAGCGAGAGTGGGGCCGAGCGGCGCGCGGTCGGGATCGACCAGATCCGCGATCTCAAGCGCGAAGCGGCCTACCCGCCCTACGAGGCCCGCTGGAAGGTGTTCGTCGTCGAGGATGCGGAGGCGATGCGGGCGGAGGCGGCCAACAGCCTGCTCAAGGTGCTGGAGGAGCCGCCGCCCGGGATCGTCATCATCCTGATCGCGGAGTCCACCGCGGGCGTGTTCCCCACACTCGTGTCCCGCGCGCAGGTCGTGCGGTTTGCCTTCGTCCCCGCCTCCGAGATCGCGCGCGCCCTCACCGGGCGCGCCGGGATTCCCGCGGACCGCGCCCGGTTCCTTGCCGCTCTCTCGGGTGGGCGTGTGGGCGCCGCGCTCGCGGCGGCCGCGGCCGGCGAGGAGGCGTTCGAGCGCCGGGCGAGCGTCGTGGACACGCTCGCCGCGGTCGCGCGCGGGGACGTCGTGGCGCGGCTCGACGCGGCGGAGGCCGTCGCCCGGCAGAAGGACGAGGTCGAGCGATGGCTGGACATCGCCCTCCTCTGGGTGCGAGACGTGGTCGTGTGGCAGGAGACGGAGGATCCCGCGCTGCTCGTGAACCTCGATGCGCGGGCGTCGGTTGCGGAGTGGGCCGGCTGGGCGTCGGGCGCGCGGCTCCGGCGGATCGCGGGAGCGATTGAGGAGGCCAAGGCAAACGTGAGTCACAACCTCAACCCCCGGCTTGTCCTGGAAGCACTCTTCGTCCGGATGGACCCAGGCACCGCCGGGCGCCCGTAGCATCCCGACCCGGGCGGATCTCCCACGCCGGAGGTCCACGACATCGGCGAGGAAGGCAGTGGGTGCGGGATCCGGTACGCGCGCGCTTCAGCGGAAGAGCGCGCGCAGCAGCATCAGCGCCCCCAGCAGGACGAGCGCGATCACCCACCACGGGATCCGGCGCCCGGACCGCGCCGGGGCGCCGGACGGATTGGCGCACGCCTCGCAGTAGTTTCCCGTCGACAGCCGCACGAGGCACGCCGTGCACAGGGGCTTCCCGCACTCCGCGCAGTAGCCGAGGGCCGCCCGGTCGGGGTGATTGGCGCACTTCATCGCGGCCCCGCCGTCTGGACGAGGACGGCATCACGGATCCGGCGCAGGCGCATCACGTTCCGGCGGTCCGGCCCCGTGTGCGCGAACCCCGGCGTCTCGATCAGGCCGGGGAGGTCCCGGAGCGCCGGGTCGCCGAGCACCGCGCGGAACCCGGCGCGGCCGATCAGGCCCTCGCCGATGTTCTCGTGCCGGTCGAGGTGAGACCCCAGGCCGCCCCTGGAGTCGTTCAGGTGCAGCACCCGCAGGTGGCGCAGGCCGATCGTCCGGTCGAACGCCTCCACCATCGCGGCCACGCCGCGGGGGGTGCGGAGGTCCCATCCTGCGGCGAACAGATGAGCCGTGTCGAGGCACACCCCGAGTCGCCGCGGGTCGCCGGCCGCGTCGAGGATCTCGCGCAGCTCGAAGAACGTCCCCCCGACCGTGCCCCCGGCGCTCCCCTCGAGCAGGATCATCGCCCGGCCGCTCTCGGCGAGCGCCGTGCGCAGCGCCCGCGCGATTCGCGCGCGGGCCGCGGGCCAGGGCGTCCCCTGGGCGCTCCCGATGTGCGTGATCGCGGCGAGCCCCCGGAGCGCGTCCATGCCCCGCACGCTGTGGATCAGCGCCTCGACCGACCGGCGGTGCAGCGCGGGATCCGGCGAGGCGAGGTTGATCAGGTACGCCGCATGGGCGACGAGGGGGTCGAGCCGGGCCGCGGCCCGGCGGCGGCGAAACTCGACCAGGTCCTCCGCCGGGTAGCGCACGAGCCGCCACTGGCGCGGGCTGCCGACGAAGATCTGCAGGCACTCGCACCCGATCGCCTGGGCCCGCGGGATCGCTTCGTACAGGTGGCCGCGGATGGAGACGTGCGCGCCGATGGGCACGCGGACTGGTTCGGGGCAGTCCCACTGCGTTCCCTGCGGCGGTGCATCCGGAGGAGCGATTCGCGCCATGCGCGAAGGTGCGGAGCATGCCCCGGCGTGCGATATGGATCGCCGGGATGTCGCACGAAGGGCGGTGTGGCGCGGCAATCTGCCCGGGGAGGACGGCGATGGAGGGCACGGCGGGGCGGGGGTTCAGCACGCGCGCGATCCACGGAGGCAGCATTCCGGACGCCAACAAGGCCGTCGCGGCGCCGATCTACCAGACCGCGACGTTCCGGTACGACACCGTCGAGGAGGGGGTCCGGCTCGGCGCGGAGACCGGCCCGGGGTACTTCTACACCCGGTGGGCGAACCCGACGACAGACCTGTTCGAGCAGAAGATGGCGCTGCTCGAAGGCGGAGAGGCGGCGCTCGGCACGTCGTCCGGGATGGCCGCGATCGCCACGGCGGTCACGAGCCTGCTCCGGGCCGGCGACCACGTGGTGGCGCCGAAGGCGATCTACCAGGCCACGTTCGAGCTCTTCCACACCGTGCTGCCGGGTTACGGTGTCCCGGTCACCTTCCTGGACGATCCGGACCTCAGCGCGTACGAGCGCGCGATCCGCCCGCAGACGCGCCTGCTCTACATCGAGACCCCGAACAACCCGCTGCTGGGGATCACCGACATCGCGGGCGTCGTGGCGCTCGCGCGCGCCCACGGCGCCCGGACGGTCGCGGACAACACGTTTGCCACGCCGTACAATCAGACGCCGCTTGCGCTCGGCGCCGACCTGGTCTGCCACAGCGCGACGAAGTACCTCGGCGGCCACCACGATGTCACCGCGGGGGTGATCGTCGGATCGCGCGAGCTGATCCGCAAGTGCGTGCGGACGCTGCGGATCTTCGGCGGCGTCCTCGACCCGTTCGCCGCGTATCTCCTGATCCGCGGCCTCGCGACGCTCGGCCTGCGGATGGAGCGCCACAACACGAGCGCGCTCGCGCTCGCCCGGCACTTCGCCGCCCACCCCAAGGTCGCTGCGGTGCACCACCCCGGCCTGCCGGGCCATCCGCGCCACCAGGTCGCAGCCCGCCAGATGCCGGGTGGCTTCAGCGGGATGATGAGCATCGAGGTCGAGGGCGATGTGGCGGCGGGCGCGCGCTGCGTCGAGGCGCTGCGCGTCTGCACGCTGGCGGTGAGCCTCGGCGGCGTCGCCACGCTCGTCGCCCACCCCGCCTCGACGACCAGCGTGAACATGCCCCGGGAAGTGCGCCTTCAGGCCGGGATCTCGGACGGGCTGATCCGGATCTCGGTGGGGATCGAGGACCTCGACGACCTGATCGACGACTTCGACCAGGCGCTTGCGAAGGTTTGACCGAGGGCAGGGCCCAATCTCCCTCCCTCCGGCCTCCCTGTGCTTGCCAGAGCGGGGTCTAGCCGCCGTCGCGCCAACGCCGGACCAAGCCCGGAACGTCCCGCAGGTCGGTAACCCGGGCCGCCGGGCGCACGGCGTCCGAGAACCGCGCGTTGTCCGGGTTGGGCTCGATGTCCACGAGAATGGAGCGCATGCCGACGCTCGCGGCGCCGAGGATGTCGGCGCCCAGCGTGTCCCCCACCATGACGGCGCGTCCGGCCGGAATCGCCCAGGCGTCGAGGACGTGAGCGAAGATCGACGGGTGCGGCTTGGTGCGTCCAAACCCCGCGGAGGTGACGAGCGGGTTGAAGTACGCCTCGATTTCGTGCCGCCGGGTGATGTCGAGGATGAGCTGGTGGCTTGTCGCGTTGCTGATCATCCCGAGGCGCAGGCCCATCCCGGCGAGCGCCTCCAGCGTGTCCCGCGCGCCCGGATAGAGCCGGCTCACGCGCACTTCAGGCTCGAAGAACACGGCCTCCGCCCTCGCCAGGGTCACGCCGTCGGTGGGGATCCCGGCGGCGGCGAACGCTTCGGCGATCGACCGGGGGGCGGGGTACTCGACCTGCTCCGCGTCTGCGCGCCGCCAGGCCGCAAGACGGATCTCGAGCAGGCGCGCGGCCAGTGAGGCGGGATCGGCGCACCCGAGCTCTGCGGCCGCGAACGCCGCGAGCGCCGCGCACTTCTGCCGCTCGAGTTCAAGGCCCGTCCGGTGGATCAGCGTGCTGCCGAGGTCGAAGATGACGCCGCGGATCGCCGTGGTGTTGGACATCCCCACCTCGGTACGGTGCCGGAGGGGATTGCTCCTTCGTCCCCGAAGAGGACCGGGAATCCATGACGCGTGAGCCGGCTTCCCTGACCCGCGATCCCGGTACGTCCCCGCCGCGAAAGATCCGCGTCGCCGTTCTGATGGGCGGGCCGTCGCCGGAGCGGGACGTGTCGCTGCACAGCGGGGAGCAGGTCGTCCGGGCGCTCGACCCCGCGCGATACGACGTCCTCCCGGTGGAGATCACCCGCGAGGGGCAGTGGCTGCCGCGCCCCGATCTGCTGCGGCTTGCTGCGCCGGACTCCTCCCCCGCCGCCGGTGTGGTGGAACCTCCAGCCCCTGAGGCCGGCCGCGGTGCCTCCGGCCGCGCCGGCCGGGGCTCCCCCGCCGCCGCGCCCGGCAGGACCGACCTGGCGCCTGCTCCCGGCCGGATCGACGACGTGGTCGGGAACGGCGCGGTGGACGTGGCGTTCATCGCGCTGCATGGGCCCTACGGCGAGGACGGCACGGTCCAAGGGCTCCTCGAACTGCTCGGGATCCCCTACACCGGCTCGGGAGTCCTGGCGAGCGCGCTCGCGATGGACAAGCTGCGGAGCCGCCAGATCCTCCAGGCGAACGGGATCCCCGTCCCGGCGTACGCGGTCGTCGACGGCGGCGGGTGGCCCGGTAACCGGACGGAGGTGGCGGCGCGCGTGGCCCGGGACCTCGGGTACCCGTGCGTGGTAAAGCCGAACGCGGTCGGGTCGAGCATCGGCGTCAGCATCGTGCGGGACGAGACCGGCCTTCCGGCTGCGGTCGAGCGGGCGCTCGAGCACGGCGACGTCGTGCTGGTCGAGGAGCAGCTGCGCGGGACCGAGCTGACGTGCGCCGTGCTCGAGGATCCGGAAACGGGCGCCCCGCGGGCGCTGCCCCTGATCGAGATCGTGCCGAAGCGCGAATTCTTCGACTACGCGGCGAAGTACGAGCCGGGCAACTCCGAGGAGATCTGCCCCGCCCGCGTTTCGGCGCCCCAGGCCAGAAGGGCGGAGCAGATCGCCCTGCGCGTCCACCGCGTCCTCGGCTGCGAGGGGTTCTCCCGGGTGGACATGTTCCTGGCCGGCGGGAACGTTGTCGCGCTGGAGGCCAACACGATTCCCGGGATGACCTCGGGGAGCCTGATCCCGCTCGCGGCCCGGTCCGCCGGGATCGAGTTCGCCGAGCTGTGCAGCCGCGTGATCGCGAGCGCGCTGCGCCGGGACCGGCTCCGGAAACGCCGCGCAGGAGGCGCCTAGGCGGTGCCGCGCCTCCGCCGGAACGAGTACGTGAAGTCGCACGCCCTGGGCAACGACTATCTGGTCGTGGATCCGCGCGCGCTCCCGTTTCGCCTGACGCCGGCTGCGGTCCGCCTCATCTGCCACCGGAACCTCGGCGTCGGGTCCGACGGTATCCTCACCGTGGAGCGCAGCCGGCGCGCCGAGTTCGGCCTGCGCATCTTCAACCCGGACGGCAGCGAGGCCGAGAAGAGCGGCAACGGCGTCCGCATCTTCGCGAAGTTCCTCTGGGACCACGGGTACACGCGGCGCCGGACGTTCACCCTGGACACGAAGGGGGGGGTGGTCGGGGCGGTGCTCGGGATCCGGAACGGCAAGGTGCGCTCGATCACGGCGGACATGGGGCGGGCGACGTTCCGCAGCCGGGACATCCCTGTGGCGGGGCGCGACCGCGAGGTCGTCGGCGAGCGGCTCACGGTGGCCGGCAACACACTCGAGATCACGGCCGTGTCGGTGGGCAACCCGCACTGTGTCGTCTTCGTGGACGAGCCCGCAGCCGTCGACGTGCCGCGCATGGGGAGCGCCCTGGAGACCCACCCGCTCTTTCGCCACCGCACGAACGTCCAGTTCGTCCACGTGGACTCGCCGAGCCGGGTCACGATCCGCATCTGGGAGCGGGGCGCCGGGGAGACGAGGGCGTCGGGAAGCAGCGCGAGCGCGGTCGCCGCGGCGTGCGTCCGCCACGGGCTGACCGGGCGGCGAGTCGCTGTGCACTCGCCCGGCGGCGTGCTCCACGTGGAAGTGTCGCCCGACTACGCTCTGAGGCTCACCGGGCCCGTCGAAGAGGTCTGCCGGGGAACCCTGAGCGGCGACCTGCTGGCGCGCCTGCGCGCCTGATCTACGAGGGCCCGCGATGGTACCGATCCTCTACGTCATTCTCGACGGGCTGGGCGACCGTCCCGTCCCCTCGCTCGGCAACCGCACGCCGCTCGAGGCGGCGGCCGTCCCGTTTCTCGGGGCGATGACTCTTGAGGGCCGCACCGGGCTGGTGCAGACCGTGGGGCCGGGCATCGCGCCCGAGTCGGACGTCGCCGTGACCGCGATGCTCGGCTACGACCCGTTCACGTACCACACCGGGCGGGGCGTCTTCGAGGCCGTGGGCGCCGGCATGCCGTTTCGCGACGGCGACCTGGCGCTCCGCGGAAACTTCGCGACCGGCGGAGAAGGCCGGGCGATCCTGGACCGCCGCGCCGGCCGTGACCTCACCTCGGACGACGCGCACGCTCTGGCGGCGGCGGTCACCCGTGCGGTGCGGTTCGAGACCGCCCCGGCGGAGCTGGACATCCGGGCCAGCGTCGGCTACCGGTCGGGCGTTGTGATCCGGCGGAAGAACGGCCGGCTCTCGGCGAAGATCACGAACACCGATCCCGCGTACGCGCGGCTCCAGGGGCTCGGGGTCGCCCAGGAGGTCGTCAAGGACGAGGTCGAGCGCTGCGCGCCCCTCGACGACAGCGAGGAAGCCCGCACCGCAGCCGCGCTCGTGAACGAGTTCATGGACAAGTCGCGCGCGGTGCTCGAGCGCCACCCCGCAAACGAGCGCCGGCGGCGCGAGGGCCGCCTCCCCGCCAACCTCATCCTGGTGCGGGACGCGGGCGACCGGCTGCCGCAGATGCCGCCGTTCGCCGAGCGCTTCGGCGCCCGCTTCGGGTGCTTCGTGGAGATGCCGGTCGAGCGGGGCATCGCCGAGCTCACCGGCATGACCGTGATCCCGGTGCCGCAGAGCGGGGCGGACCACGAGCGGGCCTACACAGTCTGGGCCCGCACCGCGGCGGCGGAGTATCGCAAGTATGGCGGCCTCTACATGCACCTCAAGGGGCCGGATGAGCCGGGACACGACCGCCGGGCCGAGGCGAAGCGCGACGTCATCGAGGTCATCGATCGGGCGTTCTTTGGAACGCTGCTTCAAGAGGTGCCCCTGGACGAGGTCCTGGTGGCCGTGACGGCCGATCACGCGACGCCCTGCACGCTCGGCCGCCACTCCGACGATCCCGTCCCGCTCCTCGTGGCGGGCGCCGGTGTCTCTTCCGACGGGAGCCGGATGTTCAATGAGGCCGCGTGCGCGCGCGGAAGCCTGGGGACCCTTCGCGGCACGGACGTGGTGCCGCTGCTGGTGAGGTTGGCGAAGGGCGGCTAGGTGCTCAGCGCAGGGATGGTTGCGCCGGGCGCTCGAGCAGCACCACGCACTCGACGTGGTAGGTGTGCGGGAACATGTCGAGCGGCTGCACGGCGCGCACCGCATAGCCCGCGGCCACGAGGTCCTTGAGGTCCGGCGCGAGCGTCGTCGGGTTGCACGACACGTAAACGATCCGGGGCGTATCCATCTCGATGACCCTGCGTATGACCCGATTCCCTGCGCCGCTGCGGGGTGGGTCCAGCAGCAGCACGTCGGGCCGGCCTGCGCGGACGCGCAGTTCGGGTAACAGCCGCCGTACGTCGCCGCTCTCGAACTCCGTGTTCGCGATCCCGTTGAGCGCCGCGTTCTCCCGCGCCGCCTCGATCGCCGAGGGGACGATCTCGATCCCATAGACCCGCCCGGCCCGCCGGGCCAGCGCGAGCGAGAATGTTCCGACCCCGCAGTAGAGGTCGTAGACGGTTTCCCCGCCGCGGAGCCCGGCCAGGGCGTCGACGACCTCGACCAGCCGCTCGGCCTGTGCCGTGTTGGTCTGAAAGAACGTCTCAGGGCCGATGCGGAACCGGAGGCCGGCGAGTTCTTCTATAATGTACGGGCGCCCGCAGACGACGGTGACGCCCGTGAGCGGCAGGCCGTCGGAGAGGCCGGGGTTCGTGGCGTGGAGCACGCTCGCAATCCGCGGCACCGCGGCGGCGAGCCGTCCCGCAAGCGCTCGCACGCCCGGGACCTCCGGCGCCGTCGTGACGAGGACGACCATGAACTCCCCGGTCGCCTTGCCTTCCCGGATCATCACCTGGCGGAGCAGCCCCGTGTGGCCGCGGGGATCGTAGCGCGAGAGCCCCGACGCGGCGGCCCACTCCCGCACGACGCCCAGGATGATGTTGCTCCCGGGGGACTGGAGCAGGCACGCGTCCACCGGGACGACGCGGTCGAACGCGCCGCGGCGGTGGAGCCCGGGCGCGCCGTCCGGGTGGAACGTGAACTCCATCTTGTTGCGGTAGTACCAGGAAGACTCCATCGCGATGATCCGCCGGACCTCCACGTTTCTGAGGTCCGCGAGGTGGGCCAGGCTTTCGCGGACGATCGCCTCCTTCGCCGCCGCCTGCGCGGGATACGCGATGTGCTGCCAGATGCACCCGCCGCAGGGGCCGAAGTGCGGGCACGCGGGCGTGGTCCGGTCGCGGGACCGGCCCGTCACCTCGACGAGGTCGGCCTCGCCGTATCCGGGCTTGACGCGCCACAGGCGGGCTCGGACCCGGTCCCCCGGAGCCGTGTCCGGGACGAACACGACAAAGCCGTCGGCCCGGCCCACGCCCCGCCCGCCGTAGGCGAGCCGGTCGATCGCGAGCGTGACCTCTTCCCCCCGGCGGACGGGAGGGCGCGGTTTGGCGGAGGTAGTCACCACAAGAGCATGATAGCATCCGAGCCGGGTGGCATTCGCGCGAAAAGCGGCCGATTCTGCACCTACATCCACTCAGGCGTGCGAGAGCGCGGCCGCGGGACCCGAAGCATCCCGGGCTCAAGGCGCCCCCGGCAGGGTCTTGACAGGGCCGAATATCCGCGGGCATAATGGGCTCGTCAAGTGGTCTGACCACTGGGCCATGAAGCCTTTTACGTCAGGAGGAACGAGCCAATTCCATCCAACGTGCTGCGGCCCGTCCGAGCCGGCCTCGAACCGGTGAGGAAGACGAAAGTCTACGCCGAGGCCGCTGCCCAGATCCAGCGACTCATCGCCGACGGCCGGCTCAAACCCGGCGACAAGCTGCCCCCCGAGCGCGAGCTCGCTGAGGTGTTCGGCGTCAGCCGCACATCCGTCCGCGACGCGATCCGCGTGCTCGAGACGCAGGGCCTCGTGGAACCGCGCCACGGGGAGGGGACGGTCGTCCGCCAGATCTCCATCGACGCGATCGTCAGCCCGCTCGCAGACGCGCTCGCCGCAACGAAAGACCTCACCGCCGACCTGTTCGACATGCGCAAGATGCTGGAGCCCCCGCTCGCTCGGGCCGCGGCGTTTCGGGCGACCGCTGAGGACGTCCGAGCCCTCGAGGAGATCGTCGCGCGCCAGACCGGCCGCGTGCGGGCCGGCGAGATCGCGATCGAAGAAGACAGCGCGTTCCACTACCGAATCGCGACCGCCGCGAAGAACCAGGTCGTGCTCCGGACGATCGACGTCCTCATGGATCTCCTCCGGGAGAGCCGGGTGCGGTCGCTCCAGGGGCCCGGCCGCGCCGAGAAGTCCCTGGACGGGCACCGGCGCATTCTGGCCGCGATCCGGCGCCGGGATCCCAACGGGGCCGCGGAGGAGATGCGCATCCACATCGAAGAGATCGAAATGATCCTGTTTCCTGGCCTGACGCAGGCGCGGTCCCGCGTGGCGTCCGTGTCGGACGGAGCAGCGCACACACCGTAGGAGGGAGCGGTGCAGCCATCCCCGGCCGGCCGGACGTAGCAGGCGGGGCACATCGCTCCGCCATAGCGCAGACGACGCAATTTGGCGGAGCGATCTGGCGGGGGCCTTGAAAGACCGGCCCGGCGAGGAGGGGTGTTCGATGGGGCGCACGATCTCGGTAGAGGTCGTCTACCGGGGGATCTTCCAGAAGACGCTGGCCAAGAACATCTGCCGCGGCATCGTCCTGGCCGCGCGGAAGGATGGCAAGATCGGGATCGCGTTCGGCCGGTACGGGGACTCCCCTGAGCGGAACGGGATCCCGGCCAAGAACTTCTCGATCGTCGCCCCGAACGAGGAAGAGCTGCAGCTCAGTATGGCGCAGTACGAGCCCGCGGAGACCGACATCACGATCTCCGTGGACGACATGCTCTGCAAGGGCGTCGAGTCGTGGGCCTGGTACGGGCTGCAGCCGATCAACAAGAAGGTGCGCGAGAACGGAAGCCTCGTGGTCGCCTCGATCCTCCCCCCCGAGGAGATCGTCAAGTTCTGCCACACGAAGACCACCCCGTACCGCCTGGCGGTGATCCCGGGGCTCCCGAGCTTCTCCGGCCTCTGGGTGTACAAGGAGGACCACACGGACGTCCGCATCCTCGGCGCCCTGCCAAAGATCTGCCCTGAGCTCGTCTCGCTCGACTCGATGCTCAAGGCGATCAAGGAGGAGTGGAAGGACGACCTGAAGGTCACCTCCGCGCGCCGGTCCTACGAGCAAACGACGACCCGGACCGTCAAGCCCGGCGAGGGCAACCCCGAGGTGCCGTACAAGTTCGACCTCCCGGGGTGGACGAAGATGCGGGAGGGCGTCACGATCGAGGGGATGCCGCTCGGCGAGCCGATCAAGTTCGGCGATCAAATCGGCGGCTACCGGCCGGCGCGGAACCCGTACTTCAAGAAATACTCGACCCGGACGATGCGGCCGGTGATCGACTTCGACAAGTGCATCAAGTGCACGCTCTGCTGGCTGCAGTGCCCCGACTCCTGCTTCGACGTCACCCCCGACCAGACGTACGACCTGAACGCCGAGGCGTGCTGCGGCTGCGGCGTCTGCGAGGCGGTCTGCCCGGTGGACGACTGCGTCACGATGGTGAACGAGGCCGCCTTCACGGACAACAAAAGCCAGTGGGAAGCGTACAAGACGGACAAGCAGGCGTACGCTGGGTGGGTGCAGGAGAAGATCTCGCACCGCCCGGAGCGCTCCCACGGCTTCCGGTACAAGGGGCAGTACGAGCAGCAGGTGGCCAGGACGGCTGTCGGTGCAGCAGCGGGTGAACAGGTCGGCGCTGATCCGGGAGGGCAGAAAGAGATGGGCGCCGGCGCGGGTGGAGGTGAGGAGTAATGGACGCAGAGACCGCAACGGCCGTCCGCGTCGCGACCGCCGAACAGGAGGCGCTGATCAGCGGGAGCGAGGCGGTGGCGGTGGCCACCAAGCTCGCCGACGTGGACGTGATGACGGCGTACCCGATCCGGCCGTACGACACGCTGATGCAGTACGTCGCCAAGCAGGTCGCGAACGGCGAGCAGGACGCCGAGTACATCGTCGCCGAGAGCGAGCACAGCCAGTTCGAGATCGCCAAGCACGCGAGCGCGGTCGGGGCGCGGGCTATCTGCGGCAGCAGCGGCGTCGGCTGGTGCTACGCGTTCGAGGCGATCGCCGTCACGCCGGCGCTGCGCCTGCCCCTCCTGGCGATGGTCGGCAACCGCGCGCTCGACGATCCCGGCGCGTTCGGCACCGAACACAACGACGCGCTGGCCGCCCGGGACCTCGGTTGGATGCACGTCTGGGTCGACACGGCTCAGGAGGCCCTCGACACGACGCTGATCGCGTACCGCGTCGCGGAGGACCGCCGGGTGTTTCTCCCGTGCGCGATCAGCACCGACGGCGCGTTCCTGACGCACTCCCAGTCGCTCGTCAAGATCCCGCCGGAGACGTGGGTGGACGAGTTCCTGCCCAAGTACGAGCGGGGCGACCTCCGGCTCCACCCCGACAACCCGATCACGATCGCGCCCCAGGTGAACGAGGACTGGCTGATGGAGATCCGGCGCCAGACCGATGAGGCGATGCGGAACGCGCGGGGCGTGATCGAGGAGGCGTACAAGGATTTCAAGCGCATCTTCGGCCGGGGGGGCGGAAACCCGTTCTTCGAGGAGTACCACACCGAGGATGCCGAGGTGGTGCTCGTCGGCATGGGCACGCTCTCGATGCCGGTCAAGGTCGTGGTCCGCAAGCTCCGCGAGCAGGGGCGGAAGGTCGGGTTTGTGCGCATCCGCTGGTTCCGGCCGTTCGACTACGAGCGCCTGGGCGCGCTGCTCAAGCGATTTGCGGCGATCGGCGTAATCGACCGCGATTTTTCGATGGGCTCGCCGTTCAACAGCGGCGTGCTGGCCAACGAGGTCCGGGCGACGCTCTACGGCCAGGACCGGTGCCCGCCGGTCGTGAGCTTCATCACCGGGCTCGGCGGCCGCGAGGTCACGATCCCCGGCGTCAAGGAAATGATCGAGCACACCCACAAAGCCGCCGAGGCCGGGACGTCCCCCAGGGACACCCTGTGGATCGGCGTGCGGGCCTAGGGAGGGACACATGGACACCCCCCAGATCGCCACGATGCCGCTTCCGGTCCTCGAGCCGATCAAGGGCGTCAAGAAGGCGCCCATCGAGGAATATTTCACCTCCGGCCACCGGACATGCCAGGGCTGCGAGTCCGCGCTGGTCATGAAGCTGATGGTCAAGGCCGCCGGCCCCCGGACCGTCGTCCTGGGGAGTACCGGGTGCATGTATGTGGCGAACACCACATACTACAGCACCCCCTGGGTCGTGCCGTGGATGCACACCCAGCTCGGCTCCTCGGGCTCGGCCGCGGTCGGGACCGCCGCCGGTTACAAGGCGCTGATGCGGAAGGGCCGGATCAAGACCGAGCCGATCAACGTGATCTCGTTCTGCGGCGACGGCGGCGGCGCCGACATGGGGCTGTCGGCGATCTCCGCGGCCCTGCAGCACATCGACTACAACCACCTGATCCTCCTGTACGACAACGAGTCGTACGCCAACACCGACATCCAGGCGTCCGGCAGCACGCCCTACGGGGCGAATACGACGTTCTCGCCGCCCGGCAAGGCCAAGCGGATCCTCCACAAGCGGTGGAAGAAAAACATGGCGGCGATGCTCGCGGCCGGCCACCCGGAGTGCCGCTACGTCGGCACGGTGTGCGCCAGCTACGCGGTCGACTTCATGAACCGCATCCGCAAGGCGCTCAGCATCGGCGGCCCGACGTTCATCCACTCGCTCGATCCGTGCCCGAAGGGCTGGGACTACGATCCGATGCTCTCCCATGAGCTGGGCGAGCTCGCGGTTCTAAGCGGGATCTGGCCGCTGTTCGAGGTCGAGGACCACAGGCTCCGCCTCTACGGCAAGTCCAGGGGGATCGCCGACGGCCGGCAGAAGCGGCTGCCGGTGCGGGACTACCTCTTGAAGCAGGGGCGGTTCGCCCACTTCAGTGAGGACGACATCGACTACTTCCAGGCGAAGATCGACGACATGTGGACGAAGTGGCTCGTGCCCGGCGTCCTGCCGTTCTCGACCGACGTCCTGAACGACCAGCCTCCCGCATAGAACCGGGACCGCAAGGGCACGGAAATGTTGCGGGCTCCACACGCTCGGAGGGAAGTGATCGCGTGGACCTCACTGATCTGAGTGGCAGGAGGGATGCATAATGGCAGCCGTTTCTTCGCCATCGTCTCGCACTGGAGGGACGGGACTCCGCAACCGATGGACCCAGCTCGTGCTGGGTATCCTCGTCATGGTGATGATCGCAAACCTCCAGTATGGGTGGACGCTCTTTGTGAATCCGATCTCGGCGAAGTTTCACTGGACCAGGGCAGCGATCCAGGTGGCCTTCACGCTCTTTGTGCTCACCGAGACGTGGCTGGTGCCGTTCGAGGGGTATTTGGTGGACCGGTTCGGCCCGGCGTTGCTGGTGGCGATGGCCGGGGTTCTGGTCGGCGTGGCCTGGACAATCAACGCGGGCGCGAGTTCACTCCCCGCCCTGTACCTGGGCGGCATCGTCGGAGGTGTCGGCGCCGGCATTGTGTACGGCATGGCGGTCGGCAACGCGCTCAAGTGGTTTCCGGACCGCCGGGGACTGGCCGCGGGCCTCACCGCCGCGGGGTTCGGCGCCGGCTCCGCGCTTACGATCATTCCCATCTACAACATGATCAAGTCCAGCGGCTATCAGTCCACGTTTCTCTATTTTGGGATCTTCCAGGGCGCCATTGTCCTGATCGCCTCGGCGTTCCTGCGCGCTCCCAGGAAGGGCGATGTGCCCGCGCCCGTTCAGCGGCAGGTCTCTCAGTCCGGCCGGAATTTCACGTGGGGCGAGATGGTGAAGACCCCGGCCTTCTGGCTCCTGTACGCCATGTTCACCATGGTGGCCACGGGCGGCCTCATGGCCGTTGCGCAGCTTGCGCCCATGGCCACGGATTATAAGGTGGCCGACATCCGAGTGTCGCTGATCGGGATCACCACGGCGGCCTTGCCTTTCGCGCTCTCCCTGGACCGCATCATGAACGGTATCACCCGGCCGTTCTTTGGCTGGGTGTCGGACCACATCGGCCGGGAGAACACGATGTTTCTGGCGTTTGGGTTGGAAGGCGCCGCGATCATCCTGCTGTTGCGGCTGGCCCACATTCCGGCGGCGTTCGTCGTGCTGTCTGGCCTGGTCTTTTTCGGCTGGGGCGAGATCTACAGCCTGTTCCCGGCAATGGTCGGCGACCTGTTCGGGCCGAGGTGGGCCACGACAAACTACGGCGCGCTGTACACGGCTAAGGGCACAGCGTCCCTGCTGGTTCCTTACGGCAGCTACCTGCAGGTCCTCACCGGGAGCTGGGTGCCAATCTTCACGGTGGCGATCGCGTTCGACTTCGCTGCCGCGCTGCTGGCGCTGTTTGTGCTGAAGCCGCTGCGCGTCCGCGTGATCTCTCGGGCGGCCGTCATGGCGCCGGCCGGGGAGTGACCCAGGTTCCCTCCGCGCTTGACACCGGTGATCGCCCATGCTAGTACTGAGGCGAGGTGCGATGAAGAGCGTGCGAACGCCGTATGTTCCCCGCCAATGCATCTGTCCTGAGCGGAGGCCGAGCTAGCCTTCGCCCGGGGAGTCCCCCCACTTGCTGTAGCACTCCTCACCGCCGAAGGTCACCCTTGATAGCTTGGCTTCCGCCTCTTGTGGGGGGTCAAAGCGCCTGCCACAGCTTACCGCGCCATACCGCCTCGGTGCGACACCCGGCGTGTGGCGCGCGATGGCCACAAAACTGCACCAGAGGAGGGATGCGCATGCCAGAGACCTACGCCCACCCCGAGGTCCTCGTGGAGACGGTGTGGCTCAACGATCGCCTGAAGGATGCCAGCATCCGCGTCGGTGAGGTCTCCGAAGACCTGACGCTGTTCGATCAGGGCCACATTCCCGGCGCCGTCCACTTCAACTGGCAGACCCAATTACAAGATAGAGTCCGCCGGGACTGGATCGACAAGGAGCAGTTTGAGCAGTTGCTGGGCGGGCACGGGATCGCGAACGATACGACGGTCGTCCTGTACGGCGACAAGAACAACTGGTTCGCGACGTACACCTTCTGGCTGTTCAAGATCTACGGCGTCACCCACGTGAAGATCCTGAACGGCGGCCGGGCGAAGTGGATCGCCGAGGGACGGCCGCTTGTGAAGGACGTGCCCTCGTACCCCAAGGCGACGTTCCGGGCGAAGGATCCCGACCCGGGCATCCGGGCGTTCCGGGATCAGGTCCTTGAGCGCGTCCATAGATCCGGGGCGGCGCTGGTGGACGTGCGGTCGCCGCAGGAGTACAGCGGCGAGCTGATCGCGATGCCGGCGTACCCGCAGGAGGGAGCGCAGCGGGGCGGGCACATCCCGGGGGCGCAGAGCATTCCGTGGGGGCAGAACGTGCGGGAGGACGGGACGTTCAAGGCGCCGGAGGAGCTCAAGAAGTTGTACGAGAGCAAGGGCGTGACCCCGGACAAGGAAGTGATCGCGTACTGCCGGATCGGGGAGCGGTCGTCATTGACGTGGTTCACGCTGAAGTACCTGCTGGGGTACCCGGAGGTGCGGAACTACGACGGGTCGTGGACCGAGTGGGGGAGCCTGGTCGGCGTCCCGATCGAGAAATCCGTGTCGACCCCGGCGGCGCGCTGAGGGGCGTGCGCGGCGGATAGATCGACGCGGCTTACCGCGCCACATCGCCTGAGCGCGACATCCCGGCGCGCGGCGACCGACCGGTTACCGCGCCGCATCGCCTGCGTGCGACATCCCGGCGCGCGGCGCGACACGGCGGGCCAGGCGCGTTTGACGCTCGCCGGCGGTCCGTGTTAGAATGCGGTTGCGGCAGGAGCCTCCCGTCTCGGGACGCGGAGGCTCTTCTGCTACCGTCTCAGCCGCGCGGCCCCGCTGCCGGGGCCCCCACGGCGGGCATCCTCCGGAGGGATCCTGCGGAGGGCCGGCAGGCGGGCGATCGGCTGGGGGCCCCGGCGGATGGGAGGGGGAGGGGATGTCGCGCCCAGTGGGGAGCCAGCCGCTCGAGGAGAGCGGATTCGTCAAGGAGATTCCCCCCAAGGCCGCCCACTTTTCTGAGTGGTACACTGCGGTCGTGCTCAAGGCAGAACTGGCGGACTATTCCCCCGTCCGCGGGTGCATCGTCGTCCGCCCCTACGGCTACACGATCTGGGAGTTGATGCAGCAGGGCCTCGACCGCCGGTTCAAGGCGACGGGCCATGTGAACGCCTACTTCCCCCTGTTCATTCCCCAGAGCTTCCTCGCGCGGGAGGCCGAGCACGTCGAGGGCTTCGCCCCCGAGGTCGCGTGGGTCACCCGCGGCGGCGGCGAGGAGCTGAGCGAGCCGCTGGCGGTGCGCCCCACCTCGGAGACGATCATCGGCCACATGTACGCGCGCTGGATCCGGTCCTACCGGGATCTCCCCGTGCTCATCAACCAGTGGGGCAACGTCGTCCGGTGGGAGAAGGCGACCCGCCCGTTCCTCCGGACGATGGAGTTCCTCTGGCAGGAAGGCCATACCGCGCACCGCACCGCCGGGGAGGCCGAGGCAGAGGCGCGGCAGATGCTCGAGGTCTACCGGGACTTTGTGGAGGAGGATCTCGCGATTCCCGTCCTGTCCGGCCGCAAGCCGGAGAGTGAGAAGTTTCCGGGGGCGGTGCGCTCCTACACGATCGAGGCGCTGATGCCGGACGGCCAGGCGCTGCAGTCCGGGACGTCGCACGACCTGGGGCAGAACTTCGCGCGGGCGTTCGACATCAAGTTCCTGGACAGCGATAATACCGAGAAG
The DNA here is from genome assembly GCA_047519495.1 of Armatimonadota bacterium. GTDB lineage: Bacteria > Sysuimicrobiota > Sysuimicrobiia > Sysuimicrobiales > Segetimicrobiaceae > JAPVSX01. The sequence continues at coordinate 363 of JAPVSX010000145.1, read as the reverse complement.
TACGTGTTCACGACCTCGTGGGGCGTCAGCTGGCGGGTCCTGGGCGGGCTGATCATGGTCCACGGCGACGACCGCGGCCTCGTGCTCGCGCCGCGCGTCGCCCCCTTCCAGGTGGTGATCGTGCCCATCCTCACCGGCGCCAGGCGGGACGAGGTCTTGGCCGCCGCCCGGGACATCGCCGGACGGCTGGGGGCGGCCGGGATCCGCGTCCGGCTCGACGACCGGACCGAGGTCACCCCGGGCTGGAAGTTCAACGATTGGGAGATGCGGGGCGTGCCCGTCCGCCTCGAGATCGGTCCACGGGACCTCGCCCAGCACCAGGCCGTGCTCGTCCCGCGGGTGGGCGGCGGCCGGCGGGCCGTG
>JAPVSX010000144.1:0-8007 GCA_047519495.1 Armatimonadota bacterium | reverse complement strand
TTCTTCGGCGCGGCCCGTAACATCGAGAACGGCGGCAGCCTGACGATCATCGCCACCTGCCTGGTGGATACAGGTAGCCGTATGGACGATGTGATCTACGAAGAGTTCAAGGGCACCGGCAACATGGAGCTGCACCTCAACCGAAAGCTCCAGGAGCGCCGGACCTTCCCCGCCATCGACATCAAGCTCTCCGGCACCCGGCGGGAGGAGCTGCTGCTCACCGAGGAAGAGCTGCGGAAGGTCTGGGTCCTCCGGAAGAGCCTCGAGACCCTGGACACCGTAGCGATGACGGAGCTGATCCTGGACCGCCTGCGCAAGACCCCGAACAACCAGGCGTTCTTGCGGTCAATCATCAAGAACAGCGAAGACGACGCCTGACCCACACGGGGAGGAGTCTGGGAGCCATTCGCGCCGGCCTTCCGGAGTTTTGCCGCGCTTTATCGCCCGATTCCAGGCGTAATCATGTCCTAATCACGTAGGAAGGGGAGAAAACACCGCGAAAGAACGAGATCGCCGACCGGAGCAGCCCCGGAACGCCGCCCGCGGCTCCTGCATGTCTAGAGTTTCTGCGGGCTGGGCAGGAGTTCCCTTGGAGCGGCCGAAGTAGGCGCACCAGGGACGCGCGAACGATCAGATAACCTCAGCATCGCCCAAACAGACGCTCCAGCACCTGGAAAATTCATCGGCCCAAGGAGGTCTGATGACCGGTTCAGAGCGGTTTGGGCCTGCCAGTGCCCTGCTTGCCGTGCTGCTGGCGGCGACCCCCCTGACGCTGCCGGCTCGTTTCCTTGGTCCCATCGGCGTCTCCGGGCCTGCCCGGACTGCGGCAGCCGTCTCCCGGTCGATTACTCCGGCCATCCTGCACCTGCGTCTCGCCGCGCTGTCCGCTGCCCGGGCCCAGACCCACACGATCGCGCCCGGGGAGACCCTTTGGGATATCTCCCGGACGGCGGGGGTGAGTATCGCGGCCCTGGCCTCGGCGAACCACATCGCTGAAAGTGGAACCCTGCACCCTGGACAGGTGCTCGTTATTCCTGCCGGGGCGTCCGCCCCCGCGGCGTCGCCGGCCACCCGGACCTCCAGCCCGATGATGCGCAGGGTGGCGCCCGGGGACACGCTCTGGGAGATTGCTCGCGCCTCGTATGTCAGCGTGGCCGCGCTGGCTGAGGCGAACTATCTGTCCCCGGACGCGATCCTGCACCCGGGACAGGTGCTGAACGTGCCGCCTCCCGGGACGCTGGCGCTGGACGCGCCCGAGGCGAGCCGGCCGGCTCGGACGACCGGGCGGGCGCCCACCCGCACGTCGATCGTCGCGCTGGGCCTCCAGCTCCACTGGCCGTCGTCGGGTTGGGTGTCGTCGCGCTTCGGGTGGAGGATCCACCCCATCTTCGGGACGCGCGAGTTTCATACCGGCGTGGACATCGCGAGCCGCTGGGGCGCGCCCGTGATGGCGGCGCGGAGCGGGATCGTCCGGTTCGCGGGCTGGATGGGCGGATACGGCCGGCTGATCGTCCTGGACCACGGCGGTGGGCTCCAGACGATGTACTCCCATCTGTCCGCCATGCTCGTCGGATCCGGTCAGCGCGTGGACGAGGGCCAGCAGATCGGCCGCATCGGGAGCACCGGGTGGAGCACGGGCCCGCACCTGTTCTTCGAAGTCCGGCAGAACGGCGTTCCCCTGGATCCCATCCCCTATCTGCGCTAGAGCATCTCGCCTCTCCGCCTCGCGCGGGACCGCTTCGTTGCACCGCCGTTTGTGACTGTGTTATAATGCGCCTTGTTGCATTCCATCCCGCAGCCACCCGCCGACCCGGCGCCGCTGCGCCGTCGCGAGCGCGGGCGGCGGTGGGATGGGTGAGGGGCGGCGGCACGTGAGGGAGCGTTTCCAATGAAGAAGGACATCCACCCGAAGTACCGGCAGACTACCGTCACGTGCGCGTGCGGGGAGACGTTTGTCACCGGCTCGACCCGTGAGAACATCCGGGTCGAGATCTGCTCGAGGTGCCACCCGTTCTACACGGGCCAGCGGAAGTACGTTGACTCCGAGGGACGCGTGCAGAAGTTCGCGAAGAAGTACGGCATTAAGCTCTAACCCCTCCGGTCCGTCTCCTCCCTCCCCGTCACCCCCCGGCGTCGGTGGTCCGCCCGGCCATGGGTCCGCCTGCGCACGCAACAGTGAGCATTGCATCTCACGGCCCGGAACCCCCGGTGCCGGTCCTCTCCGCGGAGGCGCGGGAGCGCTGATGCTATAATTATGGAAGAGGATCAGGAGGATACTCACGTGCGCGCTGAACTGCTGAGCAGGCTCGAGACGCTCGAGGCCCGGTACGAGGAACTGACCCGGGCGCTCGCGGATCCGTCTATCTTCGCCGACCCCGCGCGCTACCAGCAGGTCGCCCGCGAGCACGCCGCGCTCCGCCAGGTTACGACCGCCTTGGACGAGTACCGCCGCGTCACCCGCGAGGCTGCGGAGGCGGCTCAGCTTGCCCGCGGAGAGTCCGACGCGGAGCTGCGCGCGCTGGCGGAGTCCGAGAAGGCCACGCTCGAGCAGCGGCAGGCGGCGCTCGAGCAGGAGATCGAGACGCTTCTGCTTCCCCGCGACCCGCGCGACGAGCGCGACGTCCTCATCGAGATCCGGGCCGGCGCCGGGGGCGACGAGGCGGCGCTGTTCGCCGGCGACCTGTTCCGGATGTATGCCCGCTACGCCGAGCGCCATGGCTGGCGGTCCGAGGTGCTCTCAGGCAGCCCGACCGGGCTCGGGGGGTTCAAGGAAGTGGTCGCCGGCATCCAGGGGCGGGGCGCCTACAGCCGGCTCAAGTACGAGAGCGGGGTCCACCGGGTGCAGCGCGTGCCGGCGACCGAGGCCGGCGGCCGGATTCACACCTCAACCGCGACCGTCGCCGTCCTCCCCGAGGCCGAGGAGGTCGACGTGGTGATCCGGCCGGACGAGCTCCAGATCGACACCTACCGGGCGGGGGGCGCGGGCGGCCAGAACGTCAACAAGGTTGAGACCGCCGTGCGGATCACGCACCTGCCGACCGGCCTCGTGATCGCGTGCCAGGACGAACGCTCCCAGCACCAGAACCGGGAGAAGGCGATGCGGATCCTGCGCGCGCACCTGCTCGAGCGGGCGGTGGAGCAGCAGAAGGCCGAGATCGCCGAGACCCGCCGCCGGCAAGTCGGCACCGGCGAGCGCAGCGAGAAGATCCGAACCTACAACTTTTCCCAAGATCGGGTCACCGACCACCGGATCGGCAAGACGGTCCACGACCTGCCGAGCGTCCTGGACGGGGACCTCGACGACCTCATCGAGGCCCTCGCGGCGTCGGAACGGCTCGAGAGCCTCACCTCCGCCACCTCGTGAGGATGGGCGGCCGCGCGACGCACGGACCTGACCGCCCCGGCCCCCCGGCCGGGGCGGCGCCGCGCACGCGCCAGGCGGCGTGGGACTGGGGGGCCGCGCGCCTGCGCGCGGGGGGCCTGGGACCGGATGAGGCGCGGCTCGAGGCGGAGGTGCTGCTGCGCCATGCCGCCGCGTGCAGCCGCGAGGCGCTGTTCACTCATCTCGCGGCGCCGTTGCCCGCCTCCGCGGCCGCAGCCTACGCCGCCCTGATCGCCCGGCGGGCCGCCGGCCGGCCGACGGCGTACCTCGTGGGCCACCGCGAGTTCTTCGGGATCGACCTGCTCGTGGACGAGCGCGTGCTGATCCCGCGCCCGGAGACCGAGCGGCTGGTGGAGGCCGCGCAGGAGGCGCTGGCGGAACAGCCCGCGCCGGTGATCGCGGAGATCGGCACGGGCAGCGGGGCGGTGGCGATCGCGCTCGTGCGTCTGCTGCCGCGGGCGCGGGCGCTCGCGACCGACTGTTCGGCGGCGGCCCTCGACGTGGCCCGGCTCAACGCCGGCCGCCACAGCGTTGCGGACCGCATCACATGGGCCGAGGGCGCCGGCCTCGCACCGCTCGCGGGCCGGGGACTCGAGGGGGCCGTGGACGCCCTGGTCTCCAATCCGCCCTACATTCCCACGGCGGACCTCGCAGGCCTGCCCCGGGAGATTCGGGAGCACGAGCCGCGGGTGGCGCTCGACGGCGGAGACGACGGCCTCGCGGTGCACCGCGGCCTCGTCGCGGGGGCCGCCCGCTACCTCCGCCCGGGCGGAATGCTCGCGCTCGAGGTCGCGGCGATCCACGGGCAGGCCCGCGCGGTGGCCGGGCTCATCGCCGCGGAAGGTGCCGCCTTCACGGCACCCCGGATCGTCCGGGACTTCGCGGGGGCGGAGCGGGTCGTGTGCGCACTCCGGCGCGCCATTCCCCTGGAAGGACGGGGAGGCGATGCTGATCATCGGGATTGATCCCGCGCGCGAGGACGTGCCCCGGCGCGCCGTGCGGGTGCTCCTCGACGGGGGGCTCGTCGCGTTTCCGACCGATACCTTCTACGCGCTCGGGGCGGCGGCCGGCAACGCGGCGGCGATCGCCCGGGTCTTCGCCGCGAAGCGCCGGCCGCCCGGGGACGCGCTGCCGGTCTTCGTGGCGGACCGCGACCAGTGGCGCACTGTTGTCGCCGAGCTGCCGGAGGTCGCGCTCCGCCTGGCGGACCGCTTCTGGCCGGGCCCGCTCACGATCGTCTGCCGGCGGGCGCGCCACCTGCCGCCGGCGCTTACGGGAGGGGGCGAGACGATCGGCGTGCGGCTGCCCGCCGCGCCCCTGGCGGTCGGTCTTTGCCGCGCCCTCGGGATGGCCATCACCGGCACGAGCGCGAACACGCACGGCCTGCCGGCCCCGATCTCCGCGTCGCAGGTCGCCCTCGACCTCGGGCCGGCGGTGGACCTGATCCTTGACGGCGGCCGGTGCCCGCTGGCCCGGCCGTCCACGGTGATCGACGTCACCCGGACGCCCCCGGCCATCATCCGCGAGGGTGCGATCGGCGCGGACGCCATCGCGGCGGTGCTGGAGGCGGCGGTCGCCCGCCGCTAGCCCACCTACGAATTCGCTGGACCGATGCGAATTCTTGGGGGCCCCGGGCCGTTCTACGGGCGGTTTCCTGGACATGTTCCTGGGGGCAGGGTTCCTCCCGATCGCGAGGAAAGTGTCGGGGGGCCGGCGCCGATCGCGCCGGGCCAACGGGTCCGCAGAAGGTGATACGCCGCGCTCTGTGATGGATGGAGCGCGAAGAGGAGGCGAGGGTCGTGGAGGAACTCCGGCGGACCGATTCGGAGATCGCTCAGGCGATCGCAGATGACACCGAGCGCCAGCGCTATTACGTCAATCTGATCGCGTCCGAGAACTACGCCAGCCGCGCGGTGCTGGAAGCCCTCGGGAGCGTCATGACCAACAAGTACGCGGAGGGCTACCCTGGCAAGCGGTACTACGGCGGGTGCGAGTTCGTGGACGTCGCCGAGCGCCTCGCGATCGAGCGGGTGCGGGCGCTGTTCGCCGCCGAGCACGCCAACGTCCAGCCCCACGCCGGCGCGCAGGCCAACATGGCCGCGTACTTCGCGTTCATCAAGCCCGGCGATCCGATTCTCGCGATGAGCCTCGCCCACGGCGGCCACCTGACGCACGGCAGCCCGGTCAACTTCTCGGGCCAGCTGTACCGGGTGATCCCGTACGGGGTCCGGCAGGACACGGAGCAGATCGACTACGACGAGGTCGCGAGACTCGCGCGCGAGCATCGCCCCCGCGTCGTCGTGTCGGGCGCGACCGCGTACCCGCGCACGTTCGATTTCCCCCGCCTCCGGCAGATCTGCGAGGAAGTGGGCGCGGTAATGATGGTGGACATGGCCCACTTTGCCGGGCTGGTCGCCGGGAACGCGCATCCGGACCCCGTCCCCTACGCCGACGTCGTGACCTCGACCACCCACAAGACCCTGCGGGGCCCGCGCGGCGGCCTCATCCTCTGCCGGGCCCAGTACGCCCAGCAGATCGACAAGGCGGTGTTTCCCGGGATCCAGGGCGGGCCCTTGATGCACGTCATCGCCGCCAAGGCGGTCTGCTTCAAGGAGGCGGCGAGCCCCCAGTTCCAGGCGTACGCGGCCCGGATCGTGGAGAACGCCCGGGTGCTCGCCGGCGAGTTCGTCCGCCGCGGCTACCACGTCGTCTCAGGCGGCACCGACAACCACCTGCTCCTCCTGGACGTCCGCACGAAGGGCCTGACGGGGCGCAAGGCGGAGAAGGTCCTGGGCGACGCCCACATCGTCGTGAACAAGAACATGATCCCGTTCGACCCGGAAAAGCCGATGACGACCAGCGGCGTCCGCATCGGCACGCCGGCGATGACGACCCGGGGCATGGGACCGGAGGAGATGCGGACGATCGCCCGCTGGATCGACGCGGTGCTGAGCGCGCCCGGCGACGCCGCGGCGGCCGAGCGCGTGCGGGGCCAGGTGCGCGAGCTGTGCGCGTCGTTCCCGATCTATCCCGCGCCCGTGGAGGTGGGGCGCTAGTTGATGTCCGGCGAAATGAGCGCAGTCACATGGGGCGATACTGATGGGCCAGGTGCGCGTCTTCGAGCATCCGCTGATCCAGCACAAGCTCACGATCCTCCGGGACGTCCGCACCGGGCACAAGGAGTTTCGGGAGCTCGTCGAGGAGATCGCGATGCTCATGGCGTTCGAGGCTACAAGCGATCTCCCGGTCCGCACGGTCGAGGTGACGACCCCGGTCGGCGTCGCCCGCGGGGCCACGGTCGCCGGGCAGGAACTGGCGGTGGTGCCGATCCTCCGGGCGGGCCTGTCGATGGAGACGGGCATTCTCCGGCTCATGCCCACCGCTCGTGTCGGACACATCGGGATCTACCGCGACCCGGCCACGCTCGATCCGCACACGTACTACTGCAAGCTCCCCCCGGACATCGCGGCGCGTCAGGTCCTGGTCGTGGATCCGATGCTGGCCACCGGTGGCTCGGCGGTGGAGGCGATCGACCTGCTCAAGGCGCGCGGCGCGCGGACGATCCGGCTGATGGTGCTGATCGCCGCGCCGGAAGGCATCCGGCGCGTCCAGGGCGGCCACCCCGACGTGGACATCTACACGGCCGCGGTGGACGACCACCTCAACGATCACGGGTACATCATCCCCGGCCTCGGCGACGCCGGGGACCGGTTGTACGGGACGCGCTGATGCTCGGGTTCGCGCTTTTGCCGATGGAGGAACGGGCACGCGGGTACGCGGAGGGCTGGCCCCCGCGGCCGTCCGTGTCCTGGGGACGTCTGATGACGGTGCCCTAACGTGCCCCGGCCGTCGTGGGACGAATACTTCATGAGCCTGGCGCATCTCGCCGCGACCCGGTCGACCTGCGTGCGGCGCCGCGTCGGCGCCGTGATCGTCAAGGACCGGATGGTGCTCAGCACCGGCTACAACGACACCCCGCGGGGGATGAAGAACTGCGGGGACGGGGGATGTGAGCGGTGCGCGTCCGAGGCGGCCTCGGGAGCCTCGCTGGACACCTGCCTGTGCCTTCACGCGGAGCAGAACGCCATCATCCAGGCCGCCTACCACGGCGTGGGGATCGCCGGCGCGACGATCTACTGCACCCACCAGCCCTGCCTCACCTGCGCGAAGATGATCGTCAACTCCGGCATCACCCGCATCGTCTTCGACGCGCCGTACCCGGACGCGGTGGCGGAGCAACTGCTGCGGGAGACATCCGTCGAGCTGGCGCGCTACACGGGCCCGTCCCTCCCGGTTCGGGGCTGATTCCCCCGCAGGGGCAGGGTGACATTTTCACAGGCGAGGTACGGGGTGATAGAATCACAGGCCACTTACGCGCAGATCGTCATCGGTTGTGCGCCCCGAGAGCGAGTGCTATAATTGGCGGTCGTGAGACTTCCCCCGGAGCTTCGCGCAGGCGTTCGAGCGCCCGCGCCGGGGAGGAGCGGGGAACGGGAGGCTGGGTGCGATGGAACGGGTGACGCTCGGCGCGGTGGCGCGGACGGCCACCGGGAAGAACGCCGTGAAGAAGATCCGGAAGGACGGGTTCGTGCCGGCGATCGTGTACGGGCGGGCCCGGAAGCCCC
>JAPVSX010000143.1:0-2109 GCA_047519495.1 Armatimonadota bacterium | reverse complement strand
TTGGGGGGACCACGCCGGCCTCAAGGGAATACTACTCAGGGGAATATCGAGAAGGATAACGCGACATGGCATCCCGACGGACCGGGCCCACCACACGGCGACGCACCGGCGCGCGGCGCACAGGCGCCGGTCCACGGCGGGAGACATTACTGCTGGCCGGCGACATCGGAGGGACCAAGACGTCCCTGGCCGTGATCTCGCCAGACGCCGGGCCGCGGGCCCCCATCGCCGAGGCCACGTTTCCCAGCGGCGAATATTCCGGCCTGGAGGCCGTCGTCCGGAAATTCCTCGACCAGACACGCCTGTCCGTGCATCGGGCATGCTTCGGGGTCGCGGGCCCGGTCGTGGACGGCAGAGTCGCGACGACCAACCTGCCCTGGGTGATCGACGAGGCGACGCTCCGCGAGGACCTGGGCCTGTCGTCGGTGGTCCTGATGAACGACCTCGTCGCGGTCGCGAGCGCGGTCCCCCACCTCCGGCCCGATGATCTGCGCATGCTGAGCGCCGGCCGGCCCGCGGCCGGGGGCGCGGTTGCGGTCATCGCGCCGGGCACCGGCCTGGGAGAGGCGTTTCTCACGTGGGACGGTGCCCGGTACCGCGCCCATCCCTCGGAAGGAGGCCACGCCGACTTCGCGCCGACAACGCCCCGCCAGCTCGGCCTCCTGGCGTGCCTCGAGCGCCAGGAGGCACACGTCAGCTACGAACGCGTCTGCTCCGGCCGGGGGCTGCCGCACATCTACGCGTACCTCAAGGAGAGCGGCCAGGCCGAGGAGCCGGCGTGGCTCGCCGCCAGGCTGGCCGCGGCAGCCGATCCGACCCCGGTGATCATCGACGCCGCCTTGAACCCGAACCCGCCGTGCGAGCTCGCGATCGCCGCACTCGAGATGTTCGTCTCGATCCTCGGGGCCGAGGCCGGCAACCTGGCCCTGAAGGTGCTGGCGACCGGGGGCGTGTACCTGGGCGGCGGTATCCCGCCCCGGATCCTTCCCGCCCTGGAGGACGGGCGGTTCATGGACGCATTCCGGCGCAAGGGCCGCATGTCTGACCTGCTGCGGCGAATGCCCGTGCACGTGATCGTTCACCCCGGCACGGCTCTCCTGGGCGCCGCCTACGGAGGCCTCGGTCTGTAGCTCCGGCGCCGGATCCCCGGGAGGCAGGCGTCTCTCCCACCGGCCGCCAATTGTCCTACCAGCGATCCCGCCGGGCGCCGAATCGCGCCGTACGGTTGCCCCCGCATCGGGCGCATAATGGAGGTGAGCCGCCATCATCTACCGCCAGCTTGGACGATCCGGCCTGCGCGTCTCCGCCTACGCCCTCGGGACGAACGCGTTCGGGGGCCGGGCCGATGAGGACACGTCGATCGCGATCATCCACCACGCGCTCGACCGCGGCGTCAACCTGATCGACACGGCCAATATCTATACCGGCGGGAACTCGGAGCGGATCATCGGGAAGGCGCTTCGGGGGCGGCGCGCCCAGGCGGTCCTGGCCACCAAGTGCGGGATGAAGACGGGCGACGGCCCAAACGACGAGAGCGCGTCGCGCTGGCACATCCTGCGGGAGATCGAGCGCAGCCTCGGCCGGCTCGAGACGGACTACATCGACCTCTACCAGATGCACCAGTTCGATGCGCAGACCCCGCTCGAGGAGACGCTGCGCGCGCTCGACGACCTCGTCCGGCAGGGCAAAGTCCGGTACATCGGGTGCTCGAACTACGCGGCCTGGCAGCTGTGCAAGGCGCTGTGGGCGAGCGACCGGTACGGGCTCGTGCGCTTCGACTCGGCGCAGCCCGAGTACTCCCCCGCCGACCGCCGGATCGAGGCGGAGCTCGTTCCGCTCTGCCTCGACCAAGGGGTCGGGATCCTCCCCTACTTCCCGCTGGCCGGCGGCATCCTGACGGGCAAGTACCGCCCGGACGCGCCGCCCCCCGAGGGCTCGCGGGCCATCACCCAGCCCCATTTCGCCCGCCGGATCACCGACCAGAAGCTCCGGCTCGCCGAGGACATGGCCCGGATCGCCGCGGAGGCCGGCGTCACGGTCGCCCAGCTGACGCTCGCGTGGGTGATGAACCGGCCGGGCATCACCAGCGCGCTCGTCGGCGTCACCCGC
>JAPVSX010000142.1:0-12594 GCA_047519495.1 Armatimonadota bacterium | reverse complement strand
CGCGCTCGGCCGCGCGTATGACCGGCCGGTCCTGGAGTCGTTTCACGACCGCTCGCGCCTCACGATGCTGCATCTGCATGGCGATGAGCTCATGTTCGATGAAGTGGCGACCTACCCGGCGCACGTCCTCAACTGGTACGACCGCGCCGGCGGGCCGAGCCTCGGAGAGGCGCGCGCCCGGGTGGGTACCTGCCTGGCCGGCGGCATCGACCACGAGCGGACGCTCATGCTCGGGACACCCGAGGAAATCGCCGGCGAGATCCGGAGCGCGGCCGCCGAGGTTGGCGGGAAGGGCCTGATACTCGCCCCAGGGTGCGGGGTGCCGATCACGGTCCCGGAGCGCCACCTCCGCATCGCGCGCGATGCGGCTCTGGGGCTGGTGTGACGCGGCCGCCATCCTGGCTCTCGGATCCATAGCCTGACCTACCCTGGTCATGGGAGGAGTCTCAGAGATGGACCGATACGCGATGGATCGACGGAGCTTCTTACTGGGCCTCGCCGCCGTGCTCGCCGGCGGCGGACAGGCCCTGGCGCAGACATCCGGCACCGGCGAGACGGCCGTGTATGGCGTCTCGGGTCCGTTCAGCGGCAACAACGCTGAGTACGGGCGGATCTGGAAGAAGGCTATGACGATAGCCGTCGAGGAGATCAACGGCGCCGGGGGAGTCCGGGGCCGCAAAGTGGCCCTGCAGTACGAAGATACCCAGGCCGACCCGAAGCAGTCCGTGGCGGTGGCGCAGAAGTTCGTAAACGACAGGAGGATCCTGGCTGAGCTGGGCGACTTCGCCAGCCCGGCCTCGATGGCGGCGTCGCCGATCTACGAGCGAGCGAAGATGGTGCAGTTCGGTTTCACCAACTCACATCCGGACTTCACCAAGGGCGGCGAGTTCATGTTCAGCCTCGTCCTCACCCAGGAGCAGGACGCCGCCTTCCTCGCCCAGACGGCGTTCGAACGGCTTGGGAAGAAGCAGGCGGTGCTCTACCGCGACACCGACTGGGGCAAGGTCACCCAGGAGATCTACGTCAGGAAGGTCAAGGAGCTCGGCGGCGAGGTCGTCGCGGTCGAGAACTACCTGGAGGACGAAAAGGACTTCAGGTCTATTCTGACCAAGGTGCGCGACGCCACCCCCGAAGTCGTGGCGTTGATCTCGTACTACACTGATGGCGCGCTGATCGTGCAGCAGGCAAAGGCGGCCGGGCTCGTTGCCAAGATCGTCGCGAATGGCGCCTGCTACTCGCCGCAGTTTCTCAGGCTCGCCGGAGACGCCGCCAACGGCGTCGTGCTGACGACGGTGTTCTTCCCCGGGGGGCCACGGCCGGACGTCCAGCGGTTTGTGCGGGAGTACCGGCGGCGGTACAATGAAGTGCCCGATCAGTTTGCGGCGCTTGCGTACGACGCGGTGAAGATCATCACCTGGGCCACTGCTCAGGGCGGGTTCGACCGCCAGGCGATCCAGAAGGCCATGGCGAGCGGCACGAACCTTCCCAGCGTGATCTTCGGCCCGCTCACGTTCGGACCCGACCGGCGCGTCGAGAACGCCAAGGCGGTGCCGATCCAGGTAAAGAACGGTACCTTCGTCGCCTACGGCTGATCGCGGCCGGACCACAGGGCCGATCGCCGGCCGGCGCGCCCCACACCGGCCGCGCTGGCCGCTCTCGTCGGGAGCACGCCGTGCTTGACGCGCTCGTCATCGGGCTCATCACGGGCAACACCTACGCCTTGATCGCGCTCGGGCTATCGTTGATTTTCGGCGTCGCCGATCTGATCAACTTCGCTCACGGCTCGATCTTCGCCATCGGCGCCATGCTGGGCTGGTGGACCCTGGCGGTGCTGCACTGGCCGTTCTGGGCGGCGATGGCCGGGGTGATCGCCGCCACGGCGGGGCTGGGCCTGGGCATCGAGGCGCTCGCCGTGCGCCCGCTGGCGAATGCCCCGCCGATCGCGCCGCTGCTCTCGACGGTGGCGGCTGCCCTGATCCTTGACCGGGCATCCGAGCTGGTCTTTTCCCCGGAGACGCGGCGCTTCCCGAGTCAGTTGCCGGCGGGCAATCTCCAGATCGGCGGGCTGCGCTTCGGTCTGCTCGACCTGACCATTCTGACCGTGAGCCTGGTGAGCGTGGCAGTGCTGTGGCTCTTCCTCACCCGCACGCGGCTTGGCCGGGCGCTGCGGGCCACGGCCCAGGATCGCGATGCCGCCCGCCAGATGGGCGTCAATGTCGGCTCGATCCAGGGGCTGGCCTTCGCGATCGCCTCGGCCCTGGCCGGGATCGGCGGCGTGCTCGTCGGAATGTACTACAGCAACATCGCGCCGGGCATCGGGTTCAATGCCGGCATCGAGGGATTCGCTGCGGCGGTGCTGGGCGGGCTCGGCAGCCTGCCCGGCGCGGTAGTAGGCGGGCTGCTGCTGGGGATTGCGGAGAGCTTCGGCGTGAGCTGGTTCGGCGGCAGCACGCGCCAGCTGATCGCCTTTGCCGTGCTGATCGGCGTGCTCTGGCTGCGGCCATCCGGTCTGCTCGGCTCCTCGATCCTCTCCCTCCGCGAGCCGCTGACAGGGACGTTCTTCAGCCGCGGCACCGCGGTCCGGCTGCGCCCCTGGCATGTGGCCGTCCTCATCGGGGTGGCCCTGGTGATCCTGCCGCTCCTGGGCAACGATTATGTGCTGCAGGTCGCCGGGACCGTCACCATCTTCGCGATCCTCGGCCTCTCGATGACGCTGCCCTCCGGGACGGCGGGGCAGATCTCGCTGGGCCAGGCGGGCCTGTTCGCGATCGGCGCGTACGCGTCGGCCCTGCTCGCGAAGGAGCATGGCTGGTCGTTCTGGCTCGCGCTGCCGGCGGCCGGCGCCGCCGCGGCGGTCCTCGGGGCGATCATCATCTCGCCGGCGCTGGGCCTCCGCGGCCATTATGTGGCCATCGCCACCCTCGGCATCGGGGCGATGGTGGTGGCCGCCATCCTGAACCTGGAATGGCTCACCCGCGGCCCGCTCGGCGTGACGAACATCCCTGCGCCCCGGTTCTTCGGCTATACGATCATCACGGCGCGTGACTACTACGTGCTATCGGTGGCTGTGCTGCTGGTGTGCGCCGCAGCGATTGGGCTTCTTCAGCGATCGCACCTTGGGCGTGTCTGGCGCAGCATCCGGGAGGACGAGGTCGCTGCCCAGAGCACCGGTGTGCGCGTGGCCGGCTACAAGGCCCTCGCGTTCGCGATCGGCGCGTTCGTCGCCGGAGTCGCGGGCAGCCTCCTGGCGCACCAGTACACCTACATCAGCCCGGATATTTTTGGCGTCCAGATCTCACTGCTCGCTCTCACCATCGTGGTCCTGGGCGGGATGTCCAACGTCCTCGGGGCGATTGTCGGCGCGGCCGTCCTTGTGGGCGCGCCGGAACTGTTCCGCCCGCTTCAGGACGTACGGATCCTGGCCTACGGAGTGCTGCTCCTGCTGTTGGTGCGGTTCCGGCCGCAGGGCCTCCTGGGTTCGCCGTAGGCATGGCCGGCCGGCGTCCGCTGCTTGAAGTCCGGCGCCTGGTGAAGCATTTCGGCGGCGTGCGGGCTGTCGATGGGGTGTCCCTGAGCGTCAGTCCGGGCCAGACGGTCGGGCTCATCGGTCCGAACGGATCCGGCAAGACGACCATGTTCAACCTGATCGGCGGCTTGCTGCGGCCGGACAGCGGCGAGGTGCTCTTCGACGGCCGGCGGATCACGGGACTGTCTCCGGAGCGCATCGCCGAGCTCGGCATTGCGCGGACCTTCCAGAACGGCCGCGTCTTTGGGAACATGACGGTTCGCGAGAACCTCCTTATCGGGATGCACACCCGCGTTCGCGCGGCCAGGCCCCTGGCCCGCCTGCAGCACCTGCCGGGTCTCCGATGGGCCTCGCTTCTGGCCGAGACGGCGGTGGCGCTCGCCCGCCCCGGCCGCCTCCGGCAGGAGGAGCGGGAGAGTGAGGCGGAGGTGCGCCGCCAGCTCAGCCGATTTGGGGACCGGCTGCTCCCGAGGCTGGACGCACCGGCATTGTCGCTGTCGTACGCCAACCGCCGCCGGACCGAGATCGCACGGGGCCTCACGATGGGTCCGCGGCTCCTCCTGCTCGACGAGCCGACGGCGGGCATGAACCCGACCGAGACTGACGAGGTGCTGGACCAGATTCGGGCGCTCCGCGCGGAAGGGTTCAGCATCGTGTTGATCGAGCACAAGCTCAACTTGGTGATGGCGGTCTCGGACCACGTCCTCGTGCTGGACAATGGGACGGTCCTCGCCGCGGGGGCGCCCGCCGCCGTGCAGGCGGACGAACGGGTCATCGGGGCCTACCTGGGACGCGGTCTGCGCCGCCGGCCGGCGGGCGTAGGCCGGCGGCCGGCCGGCGCGGGCGGCCGAGAAGGCCCGGCGCTCAGTTCCGATTCCGACCGAAGCGGGGTGCGCGTGCCGGCCGTTCCGCACCCGCTGCTCCAGATCGAGGGGATTGACGCCTTCTACGGGCCGGTGCAGGCCCTGGCGAACATCTCGCTGATGGTGAATCGTGGTGAGATCGTCTGCCTGCTCGGCGGCAACGCCTCGGGGAAATCGACCACGATGAAGGTGATCCTCGGGCTGCTCCTTCCGCGCGCCGGCCGGGTGCTCGTCGATGGGCAGGATGTCACGATGCAGCCCACGGCCGAGCGCATCCGCCGAGGACTCGCCTCGGTCCCGGAAGCGCGGCGGGTCTTCCCGGACATGACCGTCGAAGAAAACCTGTTGATGGGCGGGTATCTGTCCCGCGCGAGCGCCGATGTCAGGGACGACATGGACCGCATGTTCGAGATCTTCCCCCGCCTCAAGGAGCGGCGCCGGCAGGCGGCCGGAACGTTGAGCGGCGGCGAGCAGCAAATGCTGGCGTTGGCCCGCGGCCTGATGAGCCGGCCGGCGCTCATCTGCATGGATGAGCCGACGATGGGTCTGGCGCCGATTTTCGTCGAGCGGGTTCTGGAGACGATCGGTGCGATCAACCAGAGAGGCACGAGCGTGTTCATGGTTGAGCAGAACGCTATCCTGGCGCTCTCGATCGCGCATCGGGGCTATGTGCTGCAGAACGGTAGGCTGGTGCTCGCGGGGCACGCCCGTGAGCTGCTGGGTAACCCGGCGGTCCAGGAAGCGTACCTCGGCCAGCGCCCGGCGGGTCTGCCGGGGTCCGGCGCGTCTCCTGAGAGGAGCTAGAACGTATGCCGAGCCTGCGCGCGGTCTCGCCTGGCGAACGCTCTCTCCTGTATGAGATGACGCTGGCGTACTGGCAGGAGCTCATGCCGCGCGCCCCGGTGGTCCGGGACCCGTCACTCGGGCCGCAGTACTTTGACCGGCAGTTTCGTCTTGAGCGTGACTGCCGGCAGTGGTGGATCCTCCTCGCCGACGAGCGAATCGGGTTCGCCAACGTGGAGCTCAGGCACGACCCCGGCGGCCAACGATGGGGGTACATCAAGGACTTCTATATCGCCCCGGCCTGGCGGCGTCAGGGGCATGGCCGCGGCTGCGCTCAACGCATCATCGAGTGGCTCAAGGCCGCGGGAGCCGCTGGCGTGGATCTGCAGTGCCGCCTCGACAATCCGACGGCGCTCGCCTTCTGGCAGGCCTTGGGGTTCGAGATCGTCTCCTATCGGCTGCGCTACTACTTCTTACAGTAGTGACACGCGAATCTTCAGACGGGACACCTATACGTAGATCATCCTGACCGTCATCCCGCCGTCCAGCACCAGATTCTGCCCCGTCATGAATCCGGACTCGTCCTGCGCGGCGAGGAACACGCAGGCCGCCGCGACGTCCTCAGGGCGGCCGACCCGCCGAACCGGGTGCTGGGCGTGATCCTCAGGCCGCAGCGGATCGGCGGTCGTGTGGATCCATCCCGGGCTGATCGCGTTGACCCGGATGTTGCGCTGGCCGAGGCTGATCGCCAGAGCATGGGTGAGCGCCAGGACGCCGCCTTTGGATGCCCCGTACGGTTCGCCGTCCGGCTCCGACATCAGGCCGCGCGTCGACGAGATGTTGATGATCGCTCCACGGCCCGCCTGGGTCATGTACGGCACGGCGTGGCGCGCGCACAGGTACATCCCCGTCAGGTTCACGCCGAGCACACGATGCCAGACCGCTTCCGCGTCCTCAGCCAGGAGGGAGACGAAGCCGCGGATGCCCGCATTGTTCACGAGGACGGTCGGCAGCCCGAGCGCCCGCGCAATCGAGGCCAGCGCCTCGCGCACCTCCGAGGAATCAGCCACATCGGCGCCCACCCCGACCGCCCGGCCCGCCCGCTTCGCGATCTCGGCCGCCGCGGCCGCGGCCCCGGCGCCGTCGACGTCGATGATGCCGACAGCCGCGCCCTCTCGCGCGAACCGCTCGGCGGCCGCGCGGCCGATGCCGCGCGCTCCCCCGGTGATCACCGCGACTTCCCCCTCAAGGCGCATGCGAACACCTCCACGCAATTCCCTCGTGCGGCCCCCCGGGATCCGCACGCCCCCGCTCCTGTTCGACGGGACGCCCGCCCGCGCCTGGATCGGGCCCGCGGGCTGCCGGGCGAGTGGGCGAGGGCCGCACCGGCGGCGCACGGGCACGGATGTTAGAATAGATCGCGGCGATGCGATTCCGGCCCGAGGTCGATTACTACGAGATCCTCCAGGTGCACCCGCGTGCGGCCCCGGAGATGATCAAGAAGGCGTACCGGACCCTGATGGGGGAGATGGGCGCGCATCCCGACCTCGGCGGAGACGAGGAACGGGCCAAGCTGATTAACGAGGCGTATACCGTGCTCGGCGATCCGGACGTCAGGCGCGCCTACGATCGGGCGCGCGCCGTGCGCGCCGCGCCGGGCGCCGGCGGCGGTCCGGCATCGCCCTACGCCGGGACCGGCCGCGCGGGCGGGAGTGAGCTCGAGGCGCTCGCCGGCTTCGTCACAAAAGTTCTGCTGTCAGCGATCGTCGTCGTGGTCGGGGCGATGATCGCCCGCCTCCTGGAGAACCCCGTCCTCGACCTGGCCGACCTCGTCGCGATGGTCGTCGTGCTGCTCCGGATCTGGGGGCAGGTCGCGGCGGTCGGCCGGCCCTAGAGCCATCCCAGGCTGAGTCGCTGATTCGCCACGCTTTGCCAGCACAGCGCGTCAGAGCGGGACCGGGGATGGTCTAGAGCGGCGGGAGTGCCCCCGTCCAGGGCGTCGCCGCCTCGAATGCGGCGGCGAGCCGGAGGATCGTGAGCTCGTCGAACGGCCGGCCGGCGAGCTGGAGCCCGAGCGGCAGTCCCGCCTCCGTCCGGCCGCACGGCACGGTCAGGCTCGGGAAGCCGAGGAAGCTGAACGGCCGGTTGAACACCGGCGATCCGGTGGACGCGAGCCCCCGCGGTGCCGGCCCCGGCGCCGCGGGCGTGGCCAGGACGTCCACCTCGGTGAAGAGCGCCCGCATCGCGCCGATCAGCGCGGTGCGCACCTGCTGCGCCCGCACGTACGTGGGCGCGGGGATCTGGAGCCCGGTCTCGATGATCGCGCGCAGCTTCTGGCCGTAGTCCGCGGCGCGGGTGCGGTACGTCTCGATGTGCACCGCGGCGGCCTCCACGTTGTGGATCAGTTCGTGCGCCTCCATTCCCGCCTCAAAGAGCGCAGGCAGGGTGGCGTCGCGCACGGCGCACCCCAGGTGTCCGAGCGCGGTCACGGCCTCGCGGTAGGCGCGCGCGGCCTCCCGGTCGAGCCCGTCGGTGAAGTACCGGTCGGGGACGCCGACGCGCAGGCCGCGCAGCGCGCTCTCCCGGTCGCCGGGATCGTCAAGCGATGCGGCGTACCTCGGGACCGCCGGGGCGGAGAGGGTGGTGGGATCGCGCGGGTCGTAGCCGGCGATCACTTCGAGCAGGACCGCGGCGTCCCGGACGGTGCGGGCCATCGGCCCCGGGTGGTCGAGGGTCCAGGCGAGCGGATGGATGCCGTGCCGGCTGACGCGGCCGAAGGTCGGCTTGAGCCCGACGACCCCGCAGAACGCGGCCGGCCGCACGATCGACCCGGAGGTTTGGGTCCCCAGCGCGCCGTGACACATGCGCGCCGCGAGGGCCGCGCCCGAGCCGCTGCTCGACCCTCCGGGGGTGTGGTCGAGCGCCCACGGGTTGCGCGCCGGGGAGGGGTCGAACGAGGCAAACTCCGTCGTGTGGGTCTTTCCCAGGATGATCGCCCCGGCCCGCCGCAGCCGGGCCACGGCGGTCGCGTCATAGGTGGGGACGAAGCCGGCCATGATCCGCGACCCGCACGCCGTCTCGACGCCCGCGGTGTAGAAGATGTCCTTGACGCCGACCGGGATCCCGTGGAGCGGACCGACGATCGTGCCGGCCGCCTGAAGATCCGTCAGGCGCCGCGCCTCCGCCTGAGCATCCTCGAGGCACAGCCGCGCCCACGCGAGCACGCGCGGGTCCACATGCCGGATCCGCCCGATCGTCGAGTCGAGCAGATCGATTGGCGTGAGGCGGCGCCGGGCGATCGCCGCGGCCGCCTCGCTCAAGGAGAGCGCGTACGGCTCAGTCACGGGGGCCACACGCCGAGACGCGGGCGCGGTCATCGAGGAGGCCGTCAATGCCTCCGGCGGGCTCCGTCTCGCGCGGGAGCGCGGTACGGTGCACCACCTCGATCCGGCGCCGGACGACCTCCCATTCTTCGGAGAGGCGCTCACCGCTCTCCGCGGGAAGGGCGAGCAGCGCGCGGGTCCACGCCACGACAGACCGGTCGACGTCCATCGATGCCTCCCCCGGCCAGGCAAGCGTTCGCTGCGGCACGCTTGCGCGCGGCCGGATTCCGCACGCCGTTCCACCATCGGCAGAGGTTCGGCAGGCGGCGTACTGGGGTGTTGGCGCGCGGGAAGGGAACATCCTGCCGGGAAGGCGGAAGCGCCCAAGTACGTTCACCCCTATTGATGTGAACGCATCAATGTAGGAGCACGACCTACCCTTCAAGCGAAGGGTTGACCTGAGCGCTGCACCAGCTGCACCGCTCGAGGAAGGGAGCACGCGTGTCCACGGCTTCCCCACGAAGCGCCGAGCCTCCGCTCGTGCTGGCCCTCGACCTCGGCAGCTCCTCACTCCGGGCGATCGTCTACGACCGGCTGGGCCGCGAGATCGAGGGCACGGAAGGGCGGACTCATTACCAGTGGCGCCGGACGCCGGACGGCGGCGTCGAAGCGGATCCCGGTCCCATCCTCGAAGGGACGTTCCGGGCGATCGATCAGGCGCTGGCCGGCGCGGGGCCGGCGGTGGCCGCGATCCGCGCCGTTGGCATTTCCACGTTCTGGCACAGCATCATGGGGCTCGGCCCGGACGGGCAGCCCCTGACCCCTGTGTACTCGTGGGCGGACGAGCGCAGCGCCGGGGCTGCGCGGCGGCTGCGCGAGCGCCTCGACGAGGACGCGGTGCGGCGGCGGACCGGCTGCGTCTTTCATCCGAGCTACCCCGCGGCGCGCCTCCTCTGGCTGCGGGACGCCGCCCCGGACGCGTATCGGGCGGTCCGAACCTGGCTCAGCATCGGAGAGTACCTGATCCTCCGGTGCTTCGGCCGGACCGTCTGCAGCATCTCGATGGCGTCCGGTACGGGCCTGCTCGACCAGCGCCGGTGCGCGTGGGATGCGGAGGTACTGGACGTCCTCGGCCTCGCGCCGGACCGCCTGTCGCCGCTGGGCGATCTCGACGCGCCGTTCGCGGGGCTCGCCCCCGCGTTTGCCGCGCGGTGGCCGGCGCTCGCGGCGGTCCCCTGGCTGCCGCCGGCCGGCGATGGCGCGCTCAGCAACCTCGGGACGGGGTGTGTGACGCCCTCGCGCGTCGCCCTCGCGATCGGCACCTCCGGGGCCCTGCGGGTCGTGCGGCCGGAGCCGGCGCGCGAGGTGCCGCGCGGCCTGTGGACGTACCGCGTGGACCGGGCCCGCATCCTCGTCGGCGGCGCGGTGAGCAACGGCGGGAGCGTGTACCAATGGGTGCAGACCCAGGCGGCGCTCGGCGCGCACGAGGAAGTCGAGCAGGCGCTGCGGACGCGGATGCCCGCGGCGCACGGCCTCGTCGTGCTCCCGTTCCTCGCGGGCGAGCGGAGCCCGGAGTGGCCGCTCGTCGCGCGCGGCGCGGTCGTTGGGATGACGCTGGCCACGGATCCGCTCGACCTGCTGCAGGCCGGCCTCGAGGCCGTCGCCTACCGGTTGGCGCTCGTCTGGGACCTGCTCCGCGCGGCGGTCCCCGAGACGCAGGAGGTCGTCGCGAGCGGCGGGGCGCTGCGCCGTTCGCCGGCGTGGGTGCAGATCATCACCGACGTGTTGGGACACGAGGTCGTCCTGTCCGAGGAGGACGAAGGCAGCAGCCGCGGCGCGGCGCTCGTCGCGCTCGAGGTCTTGGGCGCGGTCCGGGCCGAGGACGCGCCGGCGCCGCTCGGGCCGGTGTTCCGCCCGGATCCCGAGCGTCACGCGCGGCACCGGGAGGCGTGCGCGCGGCAGCGGCGCGTGGAAGAGGCGCTGGCTCCGCTTCAGGCGCTCTTTGGCCCGTAGGCGCCGCGGAAAATGGGAAGGGAGAGCATGGAGGCGCAGCCGGCATGGAGGGCTGCGGTGGCGGGCGTGACAGCGCCCCGGCCGGGCCGGTACAATAGACGGCGGACCTGTGCCGCGGCGCTGCCGTGGAGGGAGAAGCATGGCGACCGAGACCCAGACGCTCGACAACCTGTGCGTCAACACGATCCGGACCCTGTCGATTGACGCGGTCCAGAAGGCCAAGTCGGGCCACCCCGGCATGCCGATGGGCGCGGCGGCGATGGCGTACGTCCTGTGGACGCGCCACCTGCGTTACAACCCGAAGAACCCTGACTGGCCGGACCGGGATCGGTTCGTGCTCTCCGCCGGGCACGCGAGCATGCTGCTGTACAGCATGCTGTATCTGACAGGCTATGACGTTACGATGGACGACATCCAGCAGTTCCGGCAGTGGCGGAGCCGCACTCCCGGTCACACGGAACGGCACTCCTTGCCCGGCGTAGAGGTGACCACCGGCCCGCTCGGGCAGGGGTTCGGCAACAGCGTAGGCATGGCCATCGCCGAGCGGTGGCTCGCCGCGCAGTTCAACCGTCCCGGCCACACGATCGTCGACCACTACACATACGTCATGGCCAGTGACGGCGATCTTATGGAAGGCGTGGGCGCCGAGGCCGCCTCGCTCGCCGGCCACCTTCGCCTCGGACGCCTGATCGTTGTGTACGATGCCAACCTCGTCACGCTCTCGGCGACCACGTCCGTGGCGTTCTCGGAGGACGTGGGCCGGCGCTTCGAGGGATACGGCTGGCACGCCCAGCACGTCCAGGACGGCAACGATCTGGAGGCCGTGGGCCGGGCGCTCGCCGCCGCGCGGGCCGTCGAGGACCGCCCCTCGATCATCATCGCGCGCACGCACCTCGGATACGGAAGCCCCAACAAGCAAGACAAGTTCCAGGCCCACGGGGAGCCGCTCGGCGACGACGAGGTGCGGGCGACGAAGCGCAACCTGGGCTGGCCGGCGGATAAGACGTTCTACATCCCCGACGAGGCGCTGCGGGAGTTCCGGAAGGCGGTGCCCCGGGGCGAGGCGCTGGAGTCCGAGTGGCGCAAGAAGATGGAGGCCTATCGCGCGGCGTTCCCGGACCTGGCCCACGCGTTCGGCCAGGCGCTCGCGGGCGAGATCCCCGAGGGCTGGGAGGCCCTCCTGCCGGCGTTTGGGCCCGAGGAGGGCCCGCTCGCGACGCGCGAGGCCTCGGGTAAGATCATGAACGCCATCGCGGCGGCCGTCCCCACCCTGATCGGCGGCTCGGGGGACCTCGATCCCTCGACGCACACGATGCTCAAAGGGCAGGGCGACTTCGAGAGCCCCCGGGCGGAAGGCCGCGAGACCGCGCAGGGCAGGGCCGGGGGGGTCTGGGGGTACGCCGGCCGCAACATCCACTTCGCCGTCCGGGAGCACGCGATGGGCGCGGCCGCGAACGGGATGGCCGCCCACGGCGGCGTCCGCCCGTTCGCCGCGACGTTCCTCGTGTTTTCGGACTACATGCGGCCGAGCGTGCGGCTCGCCGCGCTCTCCGAACTGCCGGTGATCTACGTGTGGACGCACGACAGCATCGGGCTGGGCGAGGACGGGCCGACCCACCAGCCGATCGAGCACCTGGCGAGCCTCCGGGCGATGCCGAACCTGCTCATCCTGCGGCCTGCGGATGCAAACGAGACCGTCGAGGCCTGGCGGATCGCGCTCCGGCATACTGCGGGGCCGGTCGCGCTCGTGCTCACCCGGCAGAAGCTGCCGGTGTTCGACCGCAGCACGGTCGCGCCCGCAGCCGGGGCGGCCCGGGGCGCCTATGTGCTCGCCGAGAACGGCGGGACCGGAAAGGGCGGTGCGTCCCCCGACGTGATCCTGATCGCCACCGGTTCGGAGGTCTCGCTCGCGCTCGAGGCGCACCGGCGCCTCGTCCAGGAGGGCATCCGCAGCCGGGTCGTCTCGATGCCGTCCTGGAAGCTGTTCGAGGCCCAGCCGCAGGCGTATCGGGACGCGGTGCTGCCCCCCCAGGTCCGCGCCCGCGTGGGAATCGAGGCGGCCGCCTCGCTCGGCTGGGACCGGTGG
>JAPVSX010000141.1:0-2247 GCA_047519495.1 Armatimonadota bacterium | reverse complement strand
GGAACCAACAGCACATTACAACGTGGCGAGGAGGTCGGCGAGGAGGACGATGCGACGCTCGAAGGAGGCGAGGTCGAGGTACTCCTCGCGGGTGTGCATGCCGTCGCCCACCGGGCCGAGGCCGTCCACGATCGGGACCTTGGTCGGGTCCGCGACGTAGTTCGGGAAAGAGATCCCGCCGCGGTCCTCCTCGACCTCGAGCTGCCAGCCGCGGGCGGCGGCGAGCCCGACGACCCGCTCCACGATCGGAGCGCCGGGCCCGTTGGGATCCACGGGCGGCACGCTGGTTCCGCGGACGAAGGCCATCCTCACGTCGTAGTGCGAGGCCAGCGTCTCGGTGAGCCTCTCCAGGCGTTCGAGGATGCGCTCGCCGTCAGCGGGTGTGAGGAAGCGAACCTCGCCCTCGGCCAGGGCGCGCTCCGGGATCACGTTGCGGCGGCGCGATGTACCGAGCAGCGCAAAGTGCGCGGCGAGGCCGTTCACGAAGTCGGTGTCGCCGCCGACCAGGCGGGCAACGTTCACGGTCGGACCGGGACCGGGCTCCGACATGCGCTGGGCCTGGGCGGTCCAATCCGCAGCGGCGGCGAGGGCCGAGCGTCCCTGCCAGTACGCGAGGCCGGAGTGGGCGGCGCGCCCGGTGACGTCGAGGCGCCACTCGAACATGCCGCGCCGGCCGGCCACCAGGGTCTCGCCGCCGTTGCGGGCATCGCCCGGCTCGATCACGAGCAGTGCGCGGGCATCCGCGGCCCAGCGACGCACGGCCCGCTCGGCAATCGTGCCTCCGACCTCTTCGTCCGGGACCGCGACCAGAATCAGGTCTGCCGGCGCCTGCTGGCGGCGGTGGGCAAGCAGGTCGAGGGCGCCGACGAGCATCGCGAGCCCGCCCTTCATGTCGAGGGCGCCGGTTGCGATGAGCCTGCCGTTTTCGATGCGCGGAGGCGCGGCGTCCAGCACGGTGTCCATGTGACCGACCAGGAGGAGGTAGTGCTCGCCCGCCTTGGGACCGCACGCGACCAGCACCGGTTGTTGTTTGCCGTCCTCGTCGCTCTCGCTGCCCACCTCGGCCGCGAGGCCGCGCTTCCCGAGCTCCGTCGCCACCCGCACCGCCACCTGCCGGATCCCTTCGTGATCACCGCTCGCCGACGAGATCGTGCACAGCTCCACCAGCAGCTTTGTTGCGCTTTCCCGGATCTCGCGCGGCAGGCTGTCGGCGCGGTTGGACATCCTCGTCTCCGGGGGTGGAGTTTAGCCGATAAACAGCCGTCGCGCGAGGCACCGCGATCTGAGACAATCGGAGCATGGCGCAACGGACGCGGCCGGCCGGCAGGAGCGTCAGGACACCCGGGATCGAATTCCGGCCGGTGACCCCCGATCGCTGGTCCGACCTGGAGGCGCTTTTCGGCGCCCGGGGGGCCTGCGGGGGCTGCTGGTGCATGACATGGCGGCTGAAGCGGTCGGATTTCGACCGCGGCAAGGGCGACGGAAACCGCAAGGCTTTCCGGGAGATCGTGAGGTCGGGCGCCGAGCCGGGGGTCCTGGCGTATTCCGGCGGCGCCCCGGTGGCCTGGTGCGCGGTCGCCCCGAGGGAGGCCTACACCGGGCTAGCACGGTCTCGCATCCTCGCACCCGTTGACGAGCAGCCGGTGTGGTCGATCTCCTGCCTGTTCGTGACGCGGCGGCTGCGGCGTTCGGGGGTGTCCGTCCCGCTCATCCGGGCGGCGGTCGCGCACGCCGCCGCCCACGGGGCCGAGGTCGTCGAGGCGTACCCGGTCGAGCCCTACTCCACTCAGATGCCCGCGGCCTTCGCCTGGACGGGGATCGTCTCGGCATTCCGGAAGGCGGGCTTCACGGAGGTGCTGCGGCGCTCGCGGGCGCGCCCGATCATGCGCCTCGAGACCGCCACGCGGCGGAGCCGGTGAGCCCCCTCGTCATCCTGGGTCTCGCCCTCGGCCTGGCGATGGACTGCTTCGCCGTGGCCGCGGGCGCATCGGTGACGCTGCAACGGGTCACCGCGAGGCAGACGTTCCGCCTCGCCTTTCACTTCGGGCTCTTCCAGTTCCTGATGCCGGTACTGGGGTGGCTGGCCGGCCTCACCGTGGCGGGTCTGATGGCCAAGTTCGATCACTGGGTGGCGTTCGGCCTGCTTACATTTATCGGGGGCAAGGTGATCTTTATGGCGCTGCGTGCGAAGGACGGGGAGGTGCACACCAACGATCCCACGCGGGGTGCGTCGCTCGTGTTGCTCTC